>JAAWJJ010000053.1 GCA_022796875.1 Eubacterium sp.
TTCCGGAAGCTTCCGGAAGCAGTACTTTCGGAGTATTGTCCCGTACGGGAGCGTCTTTGGCGCCGCCGTTTTCCTGCGCAGTATCCGGATGGCTGTCATTTTTGGAACCGCCGGAACGGGCAGGCACCCATTCGGCGTTTTCGTCATTTTGGGAATGTCCGCCGCTGTCGGAACATCCGCAGAGCAGGACGCCGGACAGGAATAAAAAAAGCAGGACATATGATATTTTTTTGGGTATCAATCCGCGCATCCTCCTTACACAAAATTTTACTGGTCAAATGTGTTCTGATATTAAAAATAAATGACGGCAATTACTGAAAAATAACGAAAAAAGTATAGCATAAAATGAAAAAAAGAGCAAGACATTGACAACCTCCATTTTATAGAATACACTATATTTGTGTTATTCTACCTGAAAGGAAGTAGACATAGAAAAGAGGTAAAAATCATAAAGAAAATATAAAAATTATAAAAAATATCATAAAAAATGATAAAATTTTTGAGGGGGGGGGTAAAACTGGATGGAGAAAAAAGTACCCGTGTTGAAAATCTGCATGTTCGGAAGAACCATTATTACATACGGCGGGCAGCCGGTTACATTTGGCAGAAAAGGGATTACCAAAGTGCAGAAACTGCTGATGATTATGTGCTACAGCGGGGAAAAAGGAATGGCAAGGAATAAATTACTGGAATGTCTTTACGGAAGGGAAGAGATTCTGGATGCCGCGAATAATCTGCGGGTGACGTCGCATCGGTTAAGGAAACAGATGCGGGAAGAAGGGCTTCCCGATTACGACTATATTACGGTTCGGGACGGAATGTATTATTTCCAGGCCCCGATGGAAATAGAGGTAGACGCATTGCGTTTTCAGGAATTGGTTTTTCAGGCAAAAGAAGCGTCTGAAGAAGATAAACACAGGCTTTTACTAGAGGCCTGTGAACTGTACAAGGGCGAATTTTTTGAGGATTATTCGGAAGCGGAATGGGTTTTGGTAGAAAATTCCCGTTTAAAAATGCTTTATGAAGAAAGCCTGTTGTGGCTGTGCGGATATCTCAAAGAAAAAGGAGAGTATGATGAGATCCTGCGCCTGTGTACGGCAGCATGCAATATATATCCGCTGGATGAATGGCAGGCGGTAAAGATGGAATGTTATATTGCGCAGGGGCGTTTTGCAGATGCGAGAAAGGAATATAAGGATACGGAGAAACTGCTGATTGAAGAACTGGGCGTAACGCCTTCCGACAGGATGTTAAAGCAGTTGGAGGTACTTCGGGAACGCATGGTCGACGCTTCGGCCTATATACATGAGATCAAGGAAAGGCTTAAGGAAACGGAAGCCGAGGAAGGGGCATATTACTGCAGCCTGCCAAGTTTTCGGGACGAGTACTGTTTTGCCTGCCGCATTATGGAAAGAAAGCAGATCGGCATGTACCTTATGCTGTGTACGGTGATGAACGAGAAAGGGTTTCCGCAGGAAAATACGGAAATTTTAAACGCGATATCAAAAGAACTCCAACATACGATCAAGCACAGCTTAAGAAGATGTGATACTTTTACAAGATTCAGTCCGTGCCAGTTTCTGATTCTGCTGATCGGAACGGACGAGGAAAGCTGTAAAGGCATATTTGACAGAATTTCAAATAATCTTTCAGGAGTGAAAAAAGAGTTCCGCAATTTTTTGAAATGGGATGTATTTCCGATAGAAGAGATGGATAAAATTCCGGAACAAAAGAAGTAAGTTATAGGGGGTGTTTTGTGTGACGGCTTTGAGGAAGAGCGCTATAAAAGAATTGGAAAAACTACCAGAAAACAAAGTAGGTTTTATATTACAGATTATGCAAGGAGTAAACGGCTTATACCATGATAATTAATCAGAAAGGAAAGAAGCATTTGCAAGGTTAGAGCAGTTACGTAAGAAAGCAAAATCACATTTTTGCAGATTTTGAGGATTGCTTACAGATGGAATGTGCAAAGACATATGGAGCGGAATATATTGTAACAAGAAATGTAGGGTATTATAAAACATCAGAAATAAAGGCAATTTCACCAAAGGATTTTTTTAAGTTATAAGAGAAAATTTTATACAGTGAAATATGAGAAGCACTGACGGATGAACGAATCATCTGAAAGTGCTTCTTTCGTGTTATACTGTTGCAAAACAGCAGATGTATACAATATATAGATGTGTCGAAGGGAGATGCTTCGATATCTTGTGTACATGCTGTGGCTGCTACGGCTTTCTTTTTTGCACTTTTTTACCCGGAACCAGGGGCCAGGGACGTCTGGTTTTATAGAAAATATTTGCTGTCGGCGAAAAAACAGGAATCTTTACTGTTATATATGAACAAATTTTCGGGTCAAAACAAAAAGAAATTAACAAATTATGAAAAAATGCAGGAAATCAGGGAATGTAATGAGTTATGTAATGCCCTTTCAGGTAAAATTTTAAGCATAAATCAGGATAATAAGCGGAGCGCTATCCAGCGTAAAGCAAACGGAGAATATAAGCAATAAAATAACACAAGGGGCCAAGAGGAGCGGGGAAATATGAAAGATAGAGGATTGCAAAAATTAAAACGCAGAGAACTTCTGAAGATGCTTTTGGTGCAGTGTGAGGAAGCGGAACGGCTGCAGCAGGAAATGGATGCAGTAAACGAACGGTTCCAGGAAATGGAAGAAAGCTATGTTCGCCTGAAAAAGAAACTGGATGTCAAAGATGAGAGGCTGAACCAGAAAGACGCGACAATCTCACAATTGCGCCAGGATATAAAACGGGTGGAAAGAGAAAAAGAAGCGGAAATAGAGCAGATGAAAAAAGAGAGAGAAGCAGAACAGGAAAAATTGGGTTCTGCTGCGGATATATTCTTACATCTGAATGAGATATTAGGAAACGCGCAGAGAGAGGTCCTGCAATATCTGGGTGCTGTTCAGCGGCTGAAAGATCAGGCGGAAGGAACGCAGGCATCCAGGCCGGCAAACATACAGGTTATGCCGCAGAAAAAAATCAATATGACCGATATCGGGCGGGCAGTTAAAGCGGTAGGTGGGAAGTATGACCGATAAGGATTCCAGAATTCCGGAGCTTTCGGATATCCCGTCCATTGCCCTTTTGAGAGAAGAGCTTGCCAGAGAGGAAGCCCTGCACAGTATCCGGAAGAAATTTTGGAATATTGTGGTGATTCTTATTGTAGCGGCGGCAGTCACGGCAGTGATTTCCACCCGGCTTTTGGTGCTGGTCCGAATCAACGGAAACAGTATGGATCCGACGTTAAAAGACGAGGAAGTTGTGTTCCTGCGGCAGACAAAGGAAATTGAAACGGGAGATGTCATAGGTTTTTATTATGGCGGAAAAATTCTGTTAAAACGTGTGATTGGTGTTGCGGGAGATCAAATTGAGATAGATAAGGAAGGAAAAGTATCTGTTAATGGCAGGATTATAGAAGAACCGTATCTGTCAGAAACAAATCTGGGGAAATGCGATATTGAATTTCCCTATAAAGTGCCACAGGAAATGTTTTTTGTGCTTGGAGATAACCGGGCGGTGTCTATAGACAGCAGGACCAGGACGATCGGGTGCGTAGAATTGGATCAGGTCGTAGGCAAAGTGGTGCTTCGGGCCTGGCCGTTAGGCCGGATGGAAATGATGCGCTAGGAAGGTGAAAAGATGCAAAAATATTTACAGGAATATTTGGATGAACTAAGCAGGCGACAAAAGAAGACCAGGAAAACCAGGATTGCGATTGTGATTTTGGTTATTTTTGTAGTGGCTGGTATCGCAGGCATTTTGAGTCAGTATGGCGTGGCTATGACAGGAACGGCGAAATGCGGGTTGGAGGAGCATCAGCATGTGGAAAACTGTTATAAAGACGTGCTGGTTTGCGGACTGGAAGAGGGAGAATCCCACACCCACACGGAAGAATGTCAGTATCCGTCGGAATTAACCTGCGGACTGGAAGAGTCTGAGGGACATATTCATACGGAAGAATGTCAGTATCCGCCGGAATTGACCTGCGGACTGGAAGAGTCAGAAGAACATACGCACACGGAAGCGTGCTATACGGCGCCGGAGGGATATGCCTGCGGACTGGAGGAAACGGAAGGGCACGCCCACATGGAAGAATGTTATACGGTACCGGAGGGATATGCCTGCGGACTGGAGGAAACGGAAGGGCACGCCCACACGGAAGAATGTTATACAAAGGAACTGGTTTGCGGAAAGGAAGAACATATTCATACGGATGCATGTTATATTGATGTGGCGGCAGACGTAGAAGAACAGGCAGTCTGGGATAACCAGTATGCAGCAATGGATTGGAAAGGTGCCTGGGGAGAAGATCTGGCGGCGGCGGCGCAGATGCAGATCGGTTATCCGGAGAGTATCAATAACTATACCGTCGCGGAGAATGGAAGCCATAAAGGTTACACCCGTTACGGACAGTTTGCCGGCGATGTGTACTGCGACTGGGATGCGGCGTTTGTGAATTTCTGTATGTATTACGCAGGTCTGAAAGAATCTGGTTTGTTCCCGGAGGTAACAGATACTGCGAAATGGCAGGAAGAATTTATAAAGATCAGGGAAGCAAACGCGTCCTGTTTGGCGACTCCGGAAGCTTATGGGCCGGCAGTCGGGGATCTTGTGTTTTTCCAGAAAGAAAATGAAGAAACCACGGATCAGATGGGCATTGTTTCTTCGGTAAATACAGAGAACAGAACGATCAAAGTGATTGAGGGGAACAACGGAAACGAAGTAAGAGAAACGGAATACAGCCTGGACGATATGCAGAGCCATATTGTCAGATATCTGAATATAACGGCGCTGGAATCTGCATATAAAAATGAACCGGCGGAAACGGAAGCATCGGCAGAACCAGAAACACCGGCGGAAACGAATGATGCGGAAGCGGTGGTGACGCCGGATAATACGGAACCGGCAGAACCGACGATTGAACTGACTACGGAAGTGGACGATACGGTCATTACGTTAAGCGGTCCGGAAAGTTCTTTTGAAACAACAGAAGGACTTTCGATTCAGGCGGATAAAATTACAAAAGAGAAAGAAATGCTGGAAGCTATTGAAGAAGCGGTTGAAAAAGTAGCTGAAGAAAAAGAAAAGGAAGTAGACGAATATCAGGCGTTTGACATCAAACTGCTGGCAGGCGGAGAGGAAGTGCAGCCGGTCGGGCCGGTAGAGGTAAAATTCTCTGGGCGCGACGTGAAAAAAGCGGTCAAAGATGAAAAGACGGAAGTCAATGTCCTGCATGTAGATGAAGAAACCGGCGAAGCGACGGATATGGAAGCGACTGCTACGGAAAAGAACGAAGTGGTTATTGAAACGGAGCATTTTTCCGTGTACGTATATGTGAAGCTGAATCTGTTGTTTGGAAAAACAAATTTTACGGTACAGCACTGGGCCTATGGATTTCAGACGATTGACAGCGATAGTATCATAAATGCGATTGACGGCGATAACACGAGTATTTTTGAGGATGCAGGCACATATTCAACGATTACCGGTAAGGAAGAACCGGACAAAAAGGTAAGGCAAAAGTCGGAAAAGAAAGAGATATATTCCACAGATGAAATTTCTTTTCCAAATGAATATTATACAACGGATATAAGAAACTTAAGTAAACTATATAAATCGGACTCATTGAACTATACGCTGAAAAAAATATGGATTACTACGGATTGGAACAATGCCGCGCGGAAAAATGGATTTGATGCAGATGATGGATGGCGTGATTATGTAGAATGTTGGTTGGATGGACAGAATCAGCCGGATAAGTACTATTCAAAACAGGGGACAGGAGAAAACATTGCCGATAACGGTACTCCCGGTGCTGACGTTAGATTGGAAATTAATGACGATACCATAAAAATAGGCAATAAAGTGTTGCCTGTAGTTAATAAAGATAATCCTGTTCTGGTTCGATTTTGGTATGAGCCGACAGTTCCGGAAACAACACATCAGTTTGACACGCCGACGATTTTTTATGATTATGATATTTCGGAGAAAGTTGACGGTAACAAAGTATATTCGGATGAAAAAGGGATTAATAGTCCGATAAATTATGATAATACGAGTACAAACAACCGGTTAGGCGTAGGCCAATATTCATCTGGAAATATATCAGCGTGGTCACAGAATGCCCAATATAATGGACTGTTTTTAAATAAAGGTAATGCTACTATTGTGCAGAATATTGTGCAAGATACGCTGGATTCTAATGGTCAACTGCAGTTTAACGTTAACGCTCCACGCAATTTATTCGGTTCTCCGGAGGGTGAGGTTAGTAAAGGGGCAACGGCCTATACGAATTATAACTTGCAGTTTTTGCGGAATGGCGACACGTATACGCTTGAGAGCGTTTATAACGAAACAACAGGCCAGACGGTAAAAAGTGCCAGCGGTTTAAGCAAATTTATGTATTTTGGCGAAAAATGGGGCGGAAAGGGTCCGCTTTATTCAAATAATTTCTGGCCGATGGATGAAGTAAAAAATGCAGACCCTCTTATGGGAAAAACAAATGGGCAATATGATTTTTATAAAGATAATGCCAGTCAGAAAGAGAATTCAAGCCCGATAGCTGATGATAAAAGCGAACATAACTGTTATTTTGGAATGACCTATGAAATCAAATTTACGGTAGGCGATTATACCGGGCCTATGGAATACTATTTTAGGGGAGACGATGATTTCTGGTTATTTATTGACGGACAGCGGGTGATAGATATCGGAGGTATACACGCTGCAGTTGGCCAGTCTATTGATCTGAGAGCCTGGATGGAACAGAGAGGGATGTTGGCAGAAGATAAACTGCAGCAGGAACATACGTTAAAAGTATTTTATATGGAACGCGGAGCTTCAGGTTCCTGTTGCTATATGCAGTTTACAATACCGGATGCCACGCCTGTTCCGACGCCGACGGTAGAAACGAAAGATTACGAAGTGGAAAAGAAATGGGACGATAACGGGAATCCGTTCAGGCCGGGAAGTATTGTAGTCCAATTACAGCAGATTTCGGATGTCGGCGGAACGAGTACGATCACTCCTACAAGTGAAATGGTGGAATTATCGGCAGAGAAAGGATGGAAGCATAAATGGATAGGACTTCCGTCGATTAACGGAAGCACGCAGGGAGAATATAAATATACTTACAGCGTGAAAGAAATCAATCTTCCTCCGGGTTACCACTCGGAAGTTGACGAAAATGGGGTTTTGACCAATACGTTGGAACCGGTAAAAGTGAAAGTGAAGAAAGAATGGGAAAATGATACCGATTTGAAAACGTACCGTCCGGATTCTGTTACGTTAAGGTTGTATGCGAACGGTGAACCATATACAGATGATAAAGAAAAATCGGAAGAAAATCCGGAGGGATACAGGGATATTACATTAAATGAAGCCGGAGGATGGGAAGGCATAATTGAAAATCTTCCAGAATATTATTATGAGCTGGTTTCTGATGGTACAGATTCTTCTGATGCTTCCGGCAGGGAATATAACGCCATACCAATTCAATACAGCGTGAGGGAAGTAGTAAATGGAACAGTAGTGGAAGAGGGAGGCACTGCGGACGGTAAGGACAATTCAGGATATGTAGTGAATTACACTGAAACGGAAGGGGATAACAGCTTTGCAGCCACAGTTACAGCAACTAATACGCTGCAGACATCATTCCAGATTATGAAAAAAGGAAAGGTCGGCGATGAAATACTGAACCCTGTAAAAGGCGCGGAATTTGTATTGACCCAATGCGATCAAAACGGAACCGTTTCAGAGGGGGCGCAAAGTTATACTGGCAGATCCGATGAAAATGGAGTGGTGAGCTGGAAATCGGAGGAAATTCCGAAAGGAACATATTTATTGGAAGAAACCAAATCTCCGGAGGGTTATGCATTAAGCGAAGAAAAGTGGATTATAACGGTTAAGGATTATGGAAGAGTGGAGATTAGAACCGGAAGCGGAGAGGTTGTAGATCCGGATTCAAAACTCGAAAATTCAGACGGGACGCTTGTGTTTACCTATACATTCTGTAATGAAGTGGTATACAAACTGCCATCGACCGGCGGCTCTGGAATTTACTGGTATATGTTTGGTGGGGTGCTGTTTATGGCAGCCGCATCATTGATAGCATATAAGAATAAACATAGGGAGGTGTTTGGAAAATAGAGAAACACGGAAGTTTTAGAAACCAATGTATGGGCGGGGAGTGCAAAAATACATGGCGAAAATGCACTGCATGCATATGCCCGGATATAAAAAAAGTAAAGGAGAATGAGAATGAAAAGATTTAAAAAAGTTTTTGCAGTGTTATTAACACTGGCAATGGTGCTGGGAATGTCGATTACGACGTTCGCTGCGGGAAGTGCAACAATTACGGTAAATGGGTTGCCGACAGACAGAGAAATAAAACTGGAATATGTCAAGGTGATTGAAGCGGATCAGACTACTTCAACAGGCTGGGCTTTTTCATCACCTGAGATTCAAATGATATATATTAATGCGTTTAAAGCAGCGGAAGCGGCTGATATCAATGCGACAGATGCGGCTGCCACAGATAGGAATTCAGAGGCTGCACAAAATGTTATCAAACAGTTAATATCAATTGCAAAAGGTGAAGTTTCAGATACAACTGGCACTAATTCAACAGAGATTGCACAAGCACTTTCTGATGTTAGAAATAGTGATAATGTAACGTTTACGGAAATGAGTGGAAATGGGCAGCAAGTTACTGAGGCAGGCGTTTATGCTATTAAAGCAACGGAAAAGACTCCAGAGGGAGAAGTTCTGAAATATACATTTAATACAATGGCTGCTTATGTTGGATTTGGCGAAGTGAAAGATGAAGAAGGCAATGTGACAGGTTCATACCCGACATTAATGGATACGTCGGTTACCGCAAAGATGTCGGAAATAACATTTGATAAGTCGGAAGATGATCTGGATGATGTAGTAGGCGTCGGTGATATCGTAGATTTTACAATCAAAGTAACCGTACCGTATGTGGAAGCAGGGCGTCCTCTGACGGAAAAAACATTTTTTATCTATGACGAAGTACAAGGTGGAGAATATACAGCACTTGATACAGCTACAATTAAGATGGGCGACACAGATTTAAAAGCAACTGAAGAAAATGGCGGATATGGTGCAGCAATTGTAGCAACGGATAACAATACGAAATTTTCAATTGATTTGAGTAACTTAATTAATACAGCAAATACAAACGCCGGGAAAGAGGTTATAGTATCTTATAAGGTTAAGGTTACAGGTACACAAACTATAGACAATAAGGCTTATGCCGGACATAAAGATGATTCTTATGATGACGCGCATTATGGCAAAGATGATGAGAAATTATACACAGGTATCATTACCGTAACGAAAACGGATGAGGGAACTACTCCGTTAGAGAATGCTGGATTTGAAGTGACAATAAATGATGAAATTGTTTACTTTACAAAAACAGAAGCGGGTGTTTATCAGCGAGTTGTAACAGAAGATGTTCCAGATGATGTGAAAACAGCTCTTGATCAGGCAGCAGAGAAAAATAGTACGAATATCAGTGAACTGGAAGTGGAAAAAGACAATGTTACTTATGTCAGACAGGTATTTACAAAAGCTGATGGTACAATAAAGCTCAATGGATTAGATGTAGGAACATACAAAATTACAGAAAAAACAGCGCCTGAAGGCTATTCTATTAATGAAAACATTGAGGATGTAACACTGGAAGTAAAAGAGGGAGAAAACGGTGAAAAAGAAGAAGGCACAGGCAATTTGGTTGCAATAGAGAATATTGCGGGTGAAAGAACAGTGCAGGATACCAAACTCTCCGCTCTTCCGTCCACCGGTGGTATCGGTACTACGATCTTCACAATCGGCGGATGCGCGATCATCATTGTGGCGGCAGGTTTATTCTTTGCAAGCCGCAGAAAATCGGCAAAATAGGTTGCAGCATACCAGGCGGAAAAAGCAATAATGTACTTAAAAGATGCTGAAATAAACTTAAAGGCATCTATGTCCCGGGGCAGTTTACTGCCCCGGTTTACCAAAAAGTAGT
This sequence comes from Eubacterium sp., assembly GCA_022796875.1. Classification (GTDB taxonomy): domain Bacteria; phylum Bacillota; class Clostridia; order Lachnospirales; family Lachnospiraceae; genus JAAWJJ01. The sequence continues at coordinate 10,066 of JAAWJJ010000053.1, forward strand.
GTTATCAGGTGTTTGTAAAATTTATTGATAATATGCTGTTAGCTCAGACAAAAGGGAAGTTGGGTTCAGAAACTTCCGGTTTACTCCTACCTGATAATATTATAACAGCAAGGAGAGGCTGAATGAATAAAATTGTAAAAAGAATACTCATTATTATTTTATTTGCCGGCGGATTGTCCCTGCTGCTTTATCCATTTGTGGCAAACCAGTGGAATAATTACAGGCAGAGCCGATTGATCAGTGACTATGACCAGACAGTTGCAGACAGGGAAGCGGCGGGAGAGATCGACTATCAGGCGGAAAAAGAGGCGGCGGTGAGTTACAATAACGATCTGCTTCCAAGTATTCTGCCGGATTCTTTTGCTATTGCAGAAGCGTCGGAAGAGGATTCGAGATATATGTCCTGCTTAAATATTGCAGGAAACGGCATGATGGGAACCGTGGAAATTCCTAAAATTGAGATTACGCTCCCTGTTTACCATACGACGGCGGATGATATTTTGCAGATAGCGGCAGGGCATTTGGAGGGGAGTTCGCTTCCGGTTGGCGGAGAGGATACCCATTCTGTCATTTCGGCCCACCGTGGGTTGCCCAGCGCGGCATTGTTTACGGATTTGGATAAACTAGAGGAAACAGATCATTTTCTGTTACATATTCTGGATGAAACATTATGTTATGAAGTGGATAAAATTACGGTGATAGAACCGGAAGACACGGATGACCTGAAAGTAGAAGCGGAGAAAGATCTGGTTACCCTGATGACCTGTACCCCATATGGAGTCAACAGCCACCGCCTGTTAGTGCGGGGCCACAGAGTGCCTTATGTAGAAGAAGAACTTGCAGACGAGAAACTTCCTTTGAGCAATATGAGTTTGCATACCAGCTATTTGCTGTGGGTATTTGTGGGGATAGCGGTTGCGGCGGTATTCATTTATATTATGTATCGAAGAGAGAAAAAACTGTTTAGAAAACGGCAGGAAGAAGAAAATTCAGACGTGCAGACGGAAATTGTCAGGACAGGAAACGGAGCAGAAGTCCCTCCGCTGGTACAAAGCGAACCGGAAAAAATCCCGGGTGTGAAAAGCGGAGCAGAAGAACTCCCCTTGGCACAAAGCGAACCGGAAGACAGGTCGGCAGGCGGAAAGCCGTCGGAAGAAGACTGGCCGTATAAAATTCAGCCGGGAGAAAGCGAATGGCCGGATGAAGTTTCATCAGAGGATATGCGGGCGGGCGGAGAACAGCCGGAAGCGGACGGCGCCGCTTCCCAAAAGGAGCAGCCATGAAAAGGAAGATAACAACAGTTCTGATCGTATTACTGATGATCGTAGGTTTTGGAATTTTAGCATACCCTACGATATCAAACCAATGGAATACTTACAGGCAGTCGAGGCTTATTTCTGATTATGATTCTGCAGTGAGCCAGTTGGACGAAGAAGACTTTGAGAAAGCGTGGGCAGCGGCCAGGCAATATAACCAGACGTTTACACAAAACAGTATTACTACAGACGTGTTCGGCCTGGACAGCGCGGAGGATATCAGGGATACCGAGTATTGGAAAGTATTAAATGTCGGCGGGGATGGAATCATGGGATACCTCACTATTCCCAAAATAAATATTAAACTGTCTGTTTATCACGGAACGGCGGAAGACATACTGCAGACAGGCGTCGGACATATGAACGGTACGAAGCTGCCGATCGGAGGCGAAGATACCCATAGCGTTCTGTCTGCCCACCGTGGGCTGCCCAGTGCGAAACTGTTTACCGATATTGATCAGTTGGAAAAAGGCGACCGGTTCTATCTGCATATTCTGAATGAAGACCTGGCCTATGAGGTAGACCAGATTCATCCGATGATTGAGAAAGACGATTACGACGCATTGGAAGATGCGGTAAAGATTGAGAGCGGACAGGATTATGTTACGTTGTTTACCTGTACTCCATACGGAGTCAACAGCCATCGTCTGTTAGTGCGGGGCCACAGGGTACCTTACGACGGAGAACTGGAATCTACGCCGGTAGAATCTATGGTGCAGTCATTACAGAATTACTATATGTTCTATGGCCTGGCGGCGTTTGGTATTACGATATTGATTATTCTGGCTATGCGCAGCATTATGAAAAAGAAAGATAAGCAGAGAGCCGCGAGGAGGGGGAAGTAATTGAAAAAGTCTAATTCAGTAAAAAAAGGATATGCGTTGGTTCTGGCAGCATTGCTTGCACTGCCCTGTTTTGGATTGCTGCAGACGCAGGCGGCGGGCAGAATTGATACCAGCCGGGAATGCAGCCTTACGGTATCTGTGGAAGTCAGTGAAAATACCGGGGGAAATGAGGCGTATCTGGAAGATTTTAACCGGATGTCGATTCCGGTTTCCGTATACAGAGTGGCGGATGTGGACGCGACAGGACAGAAATTCACGCCGACGGCTCCATTTGCAGGCACGGGTGGATTGGATATGAGTAAAATAGAACAGGGACCGTCAGGGATGACCGCGGCTGACTGGCAGGAATTATCCTTGCAGGCGGAAAATATCCGCCGGAAAGAGAATCCGGAGGCAGCCGGGACGGCAGTGATCCGGAAAGACGATGGCTCGACGGCGGCAGCGCAGGGAAAGATTACGGGACTCACGCCGGGATTGTATCTGGTAGTACCTGCACCGACTGGTAATCCGGATTATACGGTTCAATATACTTTTGCGCCTTACCTGACGGCGCTTCCAAGCAGCGACTATACCATATCGGGCGCAGGCAGCGACGAATGGATATATGATACAACGATCGGATTAAAGCCGGATGCCGAACCGTTATATGGAAAATTAAACATTATCAAGACGCTTCAGAATTATAATGAATCACTGGGGCAGGCGACATTCGTATTTCAGATTACAGGCGTAGATAAAAACGGCGTCACGAAATATGAAGAAGTAGAAAGTATGACGTTTTCTGCGGCAGGAAGCAATACGGTGACGCTGGAACGAATTCCGGCAGGACTGACCGTTACTGTGACGGAAGTTTACTCCGGCGCCAGCTATACGATCGAAGGTTCCGATACGGATACGGCGCTGATCTGGTCCGACCTGGCAGTGGAAGCAGGTGTCGGGCAGGAAGCGTCCGTAGAGTTCGCAAACCGTTATGACGGCGGAAACCGGAGCGGATACGGCGTGACGAACCATTTTGCGTCCGATGGCAACGGCGGATGGATCTGGGAGAATCCTACAACGGCGGCAGGCGAATAGGAAGGAGCTGTGACAGCGATGAAGAAGGTGGATTGGCAGGATAGCCACAGAATTTTGAATAAAAGTAAAATATTAAAATATCTGAAAAGTTACAGGGCGCTGGCCGTAGTATCTTCTGCAGCTTTGCTTATGCTGTTGGCTGCAAATTTTGAAGATGCATCGGCGTATTTTACGACCTATGTATCTGCCGGCGGCAGCCAGGTGGTGCATATGGGTTCTACGACGGAACTCCATGAGGACGTTACGGATATGACGAAACATATTTCTGTTACAAACGCTTCTCAGACGAACGACTGTTTCGTTCGTGTGAAAGTATTTTGCGGCGGCCAGCTGCAGATTTCCTATGCTGACCGGAGTGAAAACGGTAATGCATGGAGATATTCCGAAGAAGACGGTTACTGGTATTATAATTCTATTTTGCCGGCGGGAGCCAGCACGGAGATTCTGGATGTAAAGATCGGCGATCTTCCGGTGGATTTTGACAGGGATAGTTTTAACGTGGTGGTAATCCAGGAATGTACACCGGTGATTTATGATGAGGAAGGAAATCCGAGCGCAGACTGGACGGCTGTCTATACGGATTATGAAGAAGTGTCCGGGCGGCAGGCGAACGTCCGGATGGCCGACAGACAGGGGGAGGAGGATAACAGGCTATGAAGAAGAAAAGCGCAATCTACCTGTTGTTGGGATTGGCAGCAGTACTTTTGATCGGCAGTACGGTTGGGAGTACCCGGGCAGCGTTAACTTATTACAGTGAGAATTATGTGGCTGAGATTACGGTTTCCCAGATTGGTGTCAGTTTGTTGGAGAACGGCCAGGTAGTGAGTAGCCGGGATTATGAAAAGAATCAGTGGAAAGTCAGTACGAACAGAGGCGACGGTTCTGCGAGCGGCGCGTTGCTTTTAAATCTTTTAGGCGAGGGCGAAAAACTGGCGCTCAACAAATGGTATAACGAAAAACTGACTGTGAAAAACAGCGGAACCATAGATACTTATGTCAGAGTGCGTATTTATAAATACTGGATAAAAGACGGGAAGAAAGTTACCACGCTTTCCCCCGATCTGATAGACCTGAATCTTGTGAACAATGAAAAGTGGATTGCGAATCCAAACAAAACGGCGGAATGTACGGAGTTGTTTTATAAAGGAATTCTGCCATCCGGCAGTGAAACAGAAGCCTTTGCGGATACTATACGTATCGACGGGGCGGTGGCTTCAGAGGCGTCGGTGGAAACGAAAGGGAATATCATTACAACTACTTATAAATATGACGGCGTAGAATTTCATGTGGATGTGGAAGTGGATGCGGTACAGACGCATAATGCTTCAGATGCGATAAAAAGCGCTTGGGGTGTGGACGCATCCGATCTGGGAATTTTGTAAGGAGGGACGAGGAACATGAGGAAGAGATTGGCAGGTACCGGAAATTTTGTTCTGTTAGCCGTCCTGGCTCTGGCGCTCACGTTCCCGGCTATAGTAAAGGCTGAGGACAGACAGGGTTCGTCAGGCTGGCAGGTGTCGTTCAACGGAGAGAACATAGAGAGCAATTTTACGTCTGCAAATATCGGAGATGAAGTAAATGCTATGCAGCCGGGAGATTCCGTGGAATTTACGATTACGCTGAAGAACGGGTATGACGGGCAGACAGACTGGTATATGGAAAATAAGGTTTTGGAAACATTGGAAGATGCAGGAGACGCTTCAGGCGGAGCTTATGATTATCTGCTTACTTATACGGACACCGCCGGAGAAACTACAACGCTGTATTCCAGTGAGAAGTTTGGAGGCGACGGACGGATCGGCGGCGTTGGCCTGCATGGGGCGACGACAAGCCTGGATGATTATTTTTACCTGGATCGGATGGGAAACGGGGATACGGGAGCCGTGAAGCTGAAAGTAGCTCTGGACGGAGAAACTCTGGTGAATAATTACCAGAATACGGCGGCGCGGCTGCAAATGGATTTTGCAGTAGAACTGGTGCAGTCCGACCGGCAGACGGTTGGAGAACCCGGCGACTCCGGCAATCCTGGCGATTCCGATAGTTCCGGTTCGCGCGGACGCCCGGTGAAAACGGGTGATGAAACAAGAATTATGTTGTATATATGGATTATGTTTATATCAGGGTTTGTTTGCCTGTTGATTGGCGTAGGTATGGCTCGACGCAGGCAGGAAGAAGAGGCGGCTGTAAAAGCTGCAGATACGAAAAAAAGGAGGAAATAGTATGATTCCATTGAGATCAGTCAGGCCGTTCGGGATTTGTAAGCCGGGAAAAGTGTTGAAATCCATAGGGATCAGCCTCCTGTTAGGGGCAGTATTGTTGTTTATGGGCGCGCGGGACGCGTATGCGGCGAATGAGGAATACACATATACGGTAAGGCTGTACGCGGGAAACCAGGGCGCGCTTACGGAGAAAGGGATTGAAGTCAGTTCGGCTTCGGCCAGCATATCCAAGGGGAAAGACTGCATTGAGGTTACAGGGTTAAAGTATGGCGATACCGTTTATCTGAAACCGCAGGATGTGGCGAAAGTAACGGATGAGAGATACCATATCAAAGGCGTCAGGAGATCCGGCAGGGATAACTCCGAGGCGGAGTCGCCTACGTTTCATGTCGCCTGTGACAGAGATTATGTCATAGCCTACGGCATCAGCGGCAATTTGGTAGCTTATACGGTAAATTATCTGGACATGGACGGCAATCAGGTATTGCAAAGCGACACTTATTATGGGAATATCGGAGAACGGCAGTACGTGTCTTCCCGCTATGTGGACGGATACCAGCCGCAGGCATTGAATATGGTAAAAACGCTGTCGTCAAATGAAGCCGAGAATGTTTTTGAATTTCGCTATGCGTCGGCTGTTACTGGACAGGAGGGTACGGACGCTTTGCCGGAGGAAAATAATCCGAATCCAGAGGAAGAGGGTGCAGGACAAAATCCGGCTGCAGAAGACGGCACGGCTGCGGAAGATGCAGACGGCGCGGAAGGTGGTGCGGCAGCCGACGGAGTCGGCGGTGACGTCTATCTGCCGGATGATGACGTACCTTTAGACCAGCAGGAACTGGAAGACCTGGATGACGGCGAAGTGCCGTTAGACGATATGCGGCAGGAACAGTCGGGACTCCGGTTGGGAAACCTCCCGATTTATGCCGGGGTCAGTGTGGCAGCATTGATTGCATTGGGAATAGCGATGCTGTATTTAAGGAGAAAACGTAAGCAGCTATTTGTGCAGATTAGCAGAAAATCACAGAAAGAAACGACCGGAAAAGACAAAGGGCCGTTTTCCGGGCATGGAAAAGAAGCATGAAAAAAGAAGCCAGAGTAGCAAAAAAAAGTAAGAGCAAAGCCGGTAAAATCATAAGTACAGTCGGCATTGCGCTGATTGTAATTGTGATTGCGTTGTGTTCCCTGATGGTTCTGCCAAAAGTATTTGGTTATCAGGCATATCATGTACTTAGCGGCAGTATGGAACCGGAAATGCCGGTTGGAAGCCTTGTTTATGTCCAGAAAGGAAACCCGGAAGAAGTAAAAGAAGATGATGTGATTGCTTTTTACAGTTCCCTGGAAGACGGAGGGATTATTACTCACCGGGTAACAAAAAATAATGTGGTATCCGGTACTTTCCAGACGAAAGGGGATGCCAACGAGAAAGAAGATCCTCTTCCGGTTTCCTATGATAATTATATTGGTACGGCGGCAGCAACGATACCGCATATGGGAAAAATATTAACGGTGATGTCTTCCATGTATGGTAAAATTGCTGCGGTCTGTGTGATTCTGTTAGGCGTAGCGCTGAATGTGATTGGTTCTTTTCAAAACCGCAACTCTTAAACCGGATCCTGTTTCAGACAGTCGTCAATATAAAATGAAAAGAAGTCATCCACTGTTATCAGCGGATGACTTCTTTCAGTTTTGCATGGACTAAAAACCGGTAATTGCTGCCTTTTGGAGTGCAGGTCATGAGCGTTACGGTTGGCTGTTCCGGATCCGGAGTAACGCCGGTATCATAAAGGCTGCGGTTTTTTACAGTATCCTGCCATTTTGCATAGTCTTCTTTATTTTCAAAACTGTATGTAAAAGAATCGCTGTCAAGTGCGGCAGGATAGCAGGAATATATTTCGTAACGTCGTGTTTCCGTTGGCGTATAGATCAAAAACGTTTTATTTTCCAGGTAAAACGATTCTTCCGTATATTGGTTCAGCTTGGCAAACATGGATTTGTCTTTCATGTTGTGGCCATAGACAAAAGAATTGTCGCTGGAAAAATCCGGCGCCGATTCCGTATCCAGAAAAATACATCCGGAAACGCTTTCTTCCTTTTCAAAACTGTGATGCAGATAGAAATCATCGTCTTCCCCCTGTACAATGGGATAGTTGATGTCCATCGTTTCAAAATAAATCCATCCAACCGTATCCGGATTGATTTCCTGTAGAGAGGAAAAATCAACAGGCGATACATAAGCAGATTCTGCGTTCTTTTCATTTTCAGGTGTAGCAGCGCCGACCGCCGCGTAATTTTCCAGGTTTTTATATACGGAATCTTCTTTTTGGTACCTGAAGTATACGGAGCCAAGTTTTATGACTGCGAACAGAAATATGAACAGAGCTATGATGAATATAACGATCAGCGCAGGATTCTTTTTCTTTTTTTTCATAAATGCAGATTCCTCCTCATGCGTTTTGTGTTTGTATGTTTATTAAAAGAGTACCGCTTTTTTTGTAATATTTCAATAGGAATGTTGCGGATATAGTATGAAAAGCGGTAGCTAAGTTACTTTTCATGGGGTGGGGAAGTAACTTAGCTGCAGGTATTGTAAAAAATCCCGCAAAACGGGATTTTTTACATACGGATTACTAATTTTTCGTACAGGTTATTGGTTATTTACAGAGGGATTCTGGTACAGTTTACGCTCAACAAACTTTTTTTCAATCGCAAGCTGTTTTAAGACCTCGTTTGCATTTGATTCTGTCGCTACCATTTCAAGCCGTTCAATCAGTTCCAGTTGGTCCAGAAGATAACAGTTTATTTCTTTTTCGTTGGTTGGCATAAAATCACCTGCTTTCTTTACACTTTTTTTGAATTGTTACAACTCTATCATATCAGAATCTTCAAAAAGTGTAAAGCAATCAGTCCTTATTAAAAAGTTTGTCTGTCCGTCCTTCATAAGGCGCTTCGATCAGAAGCGGTTTTAAGAAAGCGGCGGTTTTCTTGACGCCGTCCATCCGGCTCATAGTTACGTCTTCGTGTTCATAGCTGAGGATGCCATTGTAACCTACCATGCTGAGTTCCGTGATGACGCTTTTCCAGTCGATCTGGCCCCAGCCTGGAATACGGAAGCGGTAAGTGTGATCCAGGGCGCGCATATCGCCGTGCATCAGCGTTCCGCCGGCGCCAAGGTTGTGTTTTGCCAGTTCCGCGTCTTTGGCATGTACGTGGTAGACGCGGTCTTTTAACGTGTCGATCACGGTTGCCGGCTCCAGCATCAGGTAAAGCGTATTGGCCGGATCGAAATTGTAGCCAAGCGCCGGGTGATAGTTTACCAGTTCCAGGGCGCGGACGGCAGTTTTTAAATCGTATACAAAGCTGTTCGGATGGATTTCAATGGCAAAGCGCACGCCGTATTCCTGGAATTTGTCCAGAACAGGGGTAAAACGTTCTACGAATTGTTCTTCGTATTCGGCCCATCCTTCCCCATACGGGAAAAAGAAGAAACGTCCCCAGTTTTCCACGCCCGGATAGCCGACGACGGTCGGAATTTCCAGCGCGTTTGCAGCCTGCGCGGTCCGGATCAGGCTTTCAGTTCCGTGTTTGATTTTTTCTTCCGGAGTGCCTTTGAAAATAAAATCGGTTTCTTTTCCGCCGGGACCCATGATTAAAAAGGAATCGGAGTGATTGCTCAGCGCTTCCAGCGTCATACCGTAGCCGGCGGCCAGTTTTTTTAAGTTGGCAGCATTGTTTCCTTTGAGGATTTCGGCGGTTTCCAGTTGCCCGTTTCCTTCATAAGCAGGGATTTCCAGCGCTTCGTATCCGTAAGGCTGAATCATCTGCATGACTTCTTCTAACGGTTTTTCCGTAAAATTTGCGGTAAAAAATCCTAATTTCATATTGTTTTCCTTTCCAGGTATGGTGAATGGTCAGATTACCTTTTTTCTTTTTTAGGTGTGATGTACGGTCAGATTACCCTTTTCTTTTCTCGTACGCACGAGTTCCGCATGAGCTTCTTTATTGTAAGCGACGCAGCCGACGCGGCTTTGCTGGATCAAAAGTTCCAGACATCTGTCGCAGAGCAGGCAGTAATGGATTTCGTCCAGTTTTCCTTCGCGGACTTTTTTCGGCAGGTAAGGATCTGCAAAGGACTGTCTGCCAAGGCCGATCATATCTACGACCGAATGTTCCACGCACCATGTTCCGTAGTTTAACAGGCTGCTTTCTTCCGGCTCTACCGCGCACAGCTCGTTTTTACCGCTCCGGAAAGGAGAGAAGTTGGAACCGATCACTACGGTTTCCGGTTTCAGCGTTTTGCGGAATTCTTTTGCCCAGTACTGGTGCAGGTAAGCAAAATATGGAATATGCCTGTCGGCCTGGGTCAGGCTGACCGTAATGGACGGACTTCCGGCAGACTGTACGATGTAGCTGGCGCCGCGTTCCTCCAGGCCTTTGATCAGATCCAGCGGTTCCGTCAGATCCATGATAGGAGAGTGCGGGCCTTCCGTACCGAAACCGCCCGGGAAGCCTTCCCATGCGGAAATTTTGGAGCCGATCAGAAAGTTTTTGTCCGGGATTTCCTTGCGGATCCGTTCCATTAAATCATAAGGGAACCTGGTTCTGTTTTCCCAGCTTCCGCCGTATTTCCAGTTTCTGTCATTGTGAGGGCGTATCATCTGGCATCCGAGATAGCCGTGGCACAGTTTCAGGTCGATTCCGTCCGCACCGCAGTTGTAGGCGATTTTTGCAGCCTGTACAAAGTCATCCATAATATGCGCGACGTCGTCTTCGCTTAACAGATCTCCGCCGTATCCCGGAAGCGGATTCGGCGTTACTCTTCTGGAAAATCCCGGATGGGAGATTTCACCGGAATGTGTGAGCTGAAATACCAGTAACGTATCCGGATTTGCCGCGTGCACCCGGTCCATAAATTTCGTCAGCGGTTTTTCATTCTGCGGCATGATCGTTAGCTGATTATCCCTGGCGCGGCTTTCCCGTGTTACCGTGATGGCTTCCAGTGTGATAAGGCCGGCTTCTCCTTTGGCAAGGTCAATATAGCGTTGCGTGGTTTCTTCAGACGGATTTCCAGACGGGTCCTCCATGTTACATTCCATTGCCTGTATGAAGAAACGGTTTTGTGCGGTCCGGGGACCGATTTTAATTTGTTCCAATAATTTTTCATATGCCATGATTATTTACCTCCTCTTTATGATACGTTAGCAACAGGTTTATCTGGTTTTGTTTAGTTACAAATTTATCCGGCTCTGTTTTTTATGTTAATTATAATTTTATCCAGCTCTGTTTTTCATTGCTTTCAAATATTTTTTCGCAGAGGACCATTTCGTGCAGCCCGTCTTCAAAGGTAGCATAGTGATATTCTTTCCCTTTATTGCCAATGCTTTCATATATTTCACGGAAACATTGTTTGAATGCGTCCGGAAAACCTTCTGCATGTCCGAACGGATAGGCGACGAGCGGGAGCGTATTCGGATGAACCGTTGCCATGCCTTTTTCCCGGTACTCGATACAGTTGTCCCGATGGCCGACTTTTAATGCGTTGACGTCCATGCTGCTCCATTCCGCGGATTGTTTGTATCCGCCGATCAAAAGGCCGATATCCACGGATTTTCCGGCCATTACCTGGGAGAAAAACGCGCTTCCTTTGGCGCCGCCCTCAAAGCGGAACATGACGCTGGCGTTGTCTTCCGTGCTGATCGGTATTTTGGTGTAGTCTTCTTCGGAAAACGTTTCGGTGGAAAATGCCAGGACGGTTTTGTTCGGTTTTTTGCGGACAGGATGGATTGTCTGGAAATCCGCGCATACTTCTACGATTTTTTGGCCGCTGACGAATTCGGCCAGATCCATCCAGTGGGATCCGATATCTGCAATGACCCGGGTATCGCCGGACGTAACGGTTTCCAGCCGCCAGCTGTAATCCGTATCATATAAAAGCCAGTCCTGGCAGTAACTGCCGGAAATGGAAAATACCTCTCCGAATTTTCCGTCCCTGATTTCGTTCATCAGATGGTTGGTCATAGGGTAGAAACGGTTGTGGAAATTGATGGCCGCCACGAGCCCGGTTTCCTTTGCTTTGGCAAGCATTTGTTCTGCCTCTTTCACGGAAGTGGACATCGGTTTTTCCAGAATTACGTTGACGCCGTGTTCCATTGCGTACATGGCGATCTCAAAATGGGTATTGTTTGGTGTGCAGATGTGTACCGTATCCAGATCCATTGTATCAATCATTTCTCTGTAATCGTCAAAATAGCGTTCCACATTCATCTGTTCGGCGACTTCTTTTCCGTTGAACGGGTCGGTGATCGCCGCAACATATACGTTGCCAAGACGGCGTACGGTTTCTGCGTGTACTTTTCCGATAAATCCGGTGCCAATAATACCGGTGCGGTATGTTTTCATAAAATCCTCCTTAATTTTGTTAAAAAATTCTGATAATCCGTTTCCCATATCGGGTCTGTGTCAGGCGTATATTCCTGTGTGGAGATGCAGTTCCGGATCAGTTTCCGCCCTTCTTCTACAGATGCGATCTGCCCGTCTGCAGTGAGTTGCATTAGCAGATTGCCATAGACGGCTGCATCGGCAGGACCGGCTACGACCGGGCGTTTGCATATATTTGCGGTGATCTGGCACATCAGAGCGCTGCTGACGCCGCCGCCGATCATATTGATACAGGGGATCGGCCTTTGTGTTAGCTGTTCGAGTTCTTCGATGGCTTTCCGGTATTTGAAAGACAAACTTTCATAGATCGAAAGAATCATTTCACCGATACCAGAAAAAGAGCGGCCGTATTGTTTTTTGCAATAGGCATGGATTCTGTCCGTCATATTTCCCGGCTCGAAGAATATTTCGTTGTCGACGTCTATAAAAACGGACGGATGCGGCGCATGGGATGCAGCGTTTTCCAGATCGGCATAAGTTAACTCCGACAGTTCCCGTACGATTTCCTGTATCGGCCAGGTGCCCATGACATTTTTTAAAAGACGGTGATGTCCCGGGCAGCTTCCTTCGTTTGCAATATTTGTTTTACAGCCAAAGTCCGTAATGACCGGAGAACTGCTTTCCACACCGACGAGGCTCCAGGTTCCACAGCTGATAATGGCGCTGTCTTTCGGAGTAACGGAAGCCAGAAAAGCGGAAGCGGTGTCATGCTGGCAGACGGCGGCAACCGAAAACCCCTTTGTACCGATCTGTCGGTTCCAGGAGTCCGTAGTTTTGCCTATAGCAGTGCCGGGCATGACGATCGGAGCAAATAAATCTTTACGAATCCGGAATTTTCTTAAAATTTCTTCCGACCAGTCATTTTTGCGGATATCAAACATCTGCGTAACGGAAGCGGTCGTGTATTCCGTCACAAACTGCCCGGTCAGAAAAGAGATGAACAAATCCGACACGAAAATCAGGCGGTCGCTGTGATCTAACAGCCAGCTTTCGTTTTCCGCGGCCATGGCGTTTAACTGGTGCAGCGTATTAAACAGGGCGTTTTGGTTTCCGGTAATCCGGTAGAGTTCCTCCTGCGGCATAATACTTTTCAGGCGCTTAAAACAGCGTTTAGTCCGCGGATCCCGATAACAACGGACGGGACTTAACAGAGTGCCGTTTTGGGATATGCAGGCAAAATCATTGCAGAAACTGTCGAATCCGATAGATCGGATGGAATCTTCCGTCATGGAAACCGCTTTTCGGACGCCGGTGCACAGTTCGTCGTAAATGTGCAGGATATCCCAGTACAAATTTCCGTGTATTTCGATAGGATGGTTTGGAAACTGGTGGATTTTTGTCAGGGCGAGCGTCTGATCTTTATAAGTTCCCAGCATCAGGCGGCCGCTCCCTCCACCGAGGTCAAATGCCAGATAATGCATATTGTTCGTCCTTTATATATTTTTTTACGGTTGTTTTTTCTGTTACTTTAAGGTCGGGATGCATACGTCTTCCGTCGCCAGAACCTGCGCTTTGGAAAGATTGCAGAACGCGTCACATTCGATCCGTTCCAACATGCTGTAAGCTTTGTAGATCGTATCTCCGGTACATACAATGCCGTGATACTGCATGATTGCTCCGATCGGTTTTTTTACGGCGAGCTCCCGGTGTTCTTCATAATATTTGTAAACATTTTCAGATAGTTCATCGGTAAATGCCTGCGTCCATGGAATCACGCCGACTTTCCCGCGGCCCATCGTCGCTTCAGTTACGTTCGGGATTTCATGGCCGAATGCAACGTACGGCATACAGTAGAAAGGATGCGCATGGATAACGGAGCCGATTTCTTTAAAATTTTTTAAAATCAGCACATGCATCAGCGTTTCCCGGGAAAGTTTTCCGGTTCCTTCTAAAATGTTCTGGTTGTAGTCAATCAGCAGGAAATCTTCCGGTTCCAGTTCGCAGTGGCGTTCTTCCGACATCATGGAAGGGGAGAGGAGAACGCGGTTGTCGTCCACACGTACGGAAAAATTCCCTCCGGCGGCATTCGTCAGGCGCCGGTCAAACATCAACCTTGCTACTCTGCACATTTCCACGCGCATGTCATAATACGATAAATTCATAGTCCTGTTCCTTCTTTCTTTTTTGTATGGTTTGTATCATCACATATTTTATGTGAATATTAAGTCTGCAGTTTTGTATTTTTTGTATATGTAGTTTGCAATGCTTTCTGTGTTTCGATTTGTATCTGTCCGTACAGTTTTTCCACCCGCTCAGGGTCGAACCCTACAGAAATGGAGGATTCGGCGCAGGAACCGGAAATCGCCGTGGCCAGTTTTAAACTTTGCACGATCGGAAGATTATGGTAGAAGCCGTAGATCAGTCCGGATAAAAAACAATCGCCGCAGCCGATCGTATTGCATACATTTACTTTGGCCGGGTATACACGGTAGACTCCTTCTTCGGTGCGGACGACAGATCCTTTGCCGCCGAGCGATACCGCGATATTGGGAATCCCGGCCTGTGAAACTTCTTCCATGGCGCAGATCAGGTCTTTTTCCGTGGAGAGTGTTCTGCCGCACAGTTCTGCCAGTTCGTCTTTGTTCGGTTTGATTAAAAACGGTTTTGCTTCTATGCATTTTTTTAAAGTATCACCGCTCGTATCCAGAAAAATTTTCGGGTGTTTATCCTGACAGGCTTCCATAATCGTATTGTAAACAAAAGCATCCGGGCAGTTTGAGGCATCACCGGACAAAACCAGATAATCGCCGTCATGAAGTTCCCGCCGCAGAAAATCAATAAATGATGTGATGTCGGTTTCAGACAGTGGAACGCCTTTTGAGGAAAGACAGGTACAAGAGCCGTTATCCTCAATCAGAAGGTAGTTCATACGGGAATTTTGTACTGGATAATGCTGGAATTTTACCGTAACATCACAGTTTTTCAGTAATTGGATGATGCGATTCCCATTTTCGCCATGGACAATGCCGAGAGCCTGGTTTGCCAGACCGAGGAGCTGCAGATTGATGGAAACATGCGTGCCTTTTCCGCCGATTCCGTCTACACAGCTTCGTAATCTGTTTGTAACATCCGGTTGAAAACGGTCAAGGTAGAGTATTCGATCAATCGCCGGATTCAGAGTTACGGTGTGTATTTGTGGCATAGAGATCCCTCCTTGTGATCTGTATCTAATAGAATGTACGAGGAGCATATATTCTATTATCGTAAATAAAAGAATCCACAAAAGCAGATGTGGAATTATTTCTGCTTTTGTGGATATGATAACATAGAATTATAGAAAAGTCAACATAAACAGTCATAATCAGTCACAAACAGAAACGAGATCCAAATGATCCATTTGGAGATACGGATACTTGCTTAAATCCGTTTCCGAATCGGTAATAATATGCTGAATATTGTTAAAGTCAGACAGGAAAAACTGGCCGTCATTGTCAAATTTGGTGTGATCGGCCAGCAGGAATACTTCTTTGGAAGCTGCGATCATATGTTTTTTTGTATTCAATTCATAAAGGCTGGTGTCGGTCAGTTTATGTTCCTGACTGATTCCGGCACAGGAGATGAAGCATTTATCAGGATAATAGTCTTTCACATTGATCAGGGAATCATTGGCGTAAGTGGATAGATTTTTCGGGTTGAACATTCCGCCCAGGCAGATCAGGGTTTTTTTGGAACAGTCATATTGGGATGCTTCCGTCAGGAATTTGACCGAATTGGTCAAAAAGGTTACGGATAGCGCTGCCGGAAGAAACTGTGCCAGATACATCGTAGTGGAACTATTGTCAACGAATATGATATCGCCGTTATTGATATAGGAAACGGCCCGCTGGCACAGTGCCTGTTTTTCCCTGTGATTCTGAATCTTTCGGATTGCAAGCGGATATTCCTGGATGACTGCCCCGTTCTCCATACGGTTGGATACCGCGCCGCCGTGAGTCCGCTTTAAAACGCCCTGCGTTTCCAGGTTTTTCAGATCGCGCCGTATGGTTTCTTTCGAAGTGTGAAAATGCGCCGCAAGTGTATTTACATCAATTTTACCGTCATGCTCCAGCATTTTAATAATTTCTGTTTTTCGTTCAATACTATACATGTTATTTCTCCTTGAGAATTTGTCGGGATACGTTTATTTGCTTTTAGTATAAGAAATGGATGCTTGTTTGTCAATTGAAAATGACCGGATGTGCCCGAAAATGTTGGATATGGGTAACGGGACTTTTCATGGGAGAGGGAAGCTGTTGACCGTTTCAGCGATTCTTGTGTAAAACGGTTTTAGCTGAAACTTCTATAAAATATGAAGATATAAAAAGTGTTATCTGCTCTTTTTTGTGTCGATTTCCGACTATGCTGCCAAAGCCGGGAAACCGATTCCTGATTTTTTGGATATCTAATCCCCGGGAATGGGCGGATGTAATTTGATTCCCCCGATTCAAACTCGGTTTTCCGCCCAGGTGCGCCCCAAAACCTTGAGGAAAACCTCAGACAGTGAACTCGGGGGAATCCATTTCGCCCATTTTCCCGGAGAAGATATCCTGAAAAATCCGTCAATGGTTCCCTCTCTGGCAGCACAGCCTGGAAATC
>JAAWJJ010000054.1 GCA_022796875.1 Eubacterium sp.
AAAAGAAGTTGACACTAAAAATCGAATCATCCATTTTGCCAACGGAGAAACTTGCCTGATGTCCACACGCATGATGAAAAGCCTCTGAGAAAAACTTTCGCATGACACTTTTTTCTATAGCGTGGACTTAGCGTTGTTATCATGACGAAGCAAATAGACTGTTTTTATTTGAAAGAGGCAGACGGAAATATTTAAAATTCCCATTTAAAGAGAGAACGGAATAACATAAAACAAACTAATTTCTTTACAATCCGCCAAAAGATTACTATAATTCTATTATGATATAGGGGGGGAATAAAAGCGTCTTTCCCAAAACAGATATACTTTAGGAGGAGTAAAATTATGGAGCACAACATAAAGAAACGCAGCAGTTTTTCTGGTGGGATCGGCTTTGTCCTTGCCGCTGCGGGGAGTGCTGTCGGTCTGGGGAATCTATGGAGGTTTCCATATCTGGCAGCGCAGTACGGCGGAGGAATCTTCATCCTCGTCTACATTATTCTGGCGCTGACTTTCGGTTTTGCGCTGATGTCCACCGAGATCGCAATCGGGCGCAAAACCAAACAGAGTCCAGGGCTTGCCTACAAGACCTTGCACAAGAAATTCGGCTTTCTCGGATATCTGGCGGCGCTTGTTCCGATCATTATTCTGCCTTATTACTGCGTCATCGGCGGCTGGGTGGTCAAATACATGGTTACGTTTGTCAGCGGCCAGGGTTTAAGCGCGGCGGAGGATACCTTTTTCCCGACTTTCATCGGGGACACCGGCTCACCACTCATTTACTATGCAATCTTTCTCGGGTTCACGGCGATTATCATTCTGCTCGGCGTTAACAAGGGAATCGAGAAAATCAGCAAGTTTTTGATGCCGCTGCTCTTGCTTCTTTCCGTTGTAATCGTCATCTACGTGTTTACATTGCCGAACGCGGCGGAGGGCATCAAGTACTATCTGCTTCCGGATTTTTCCAAGTTCTCGGTGATGACCGTCTGCGCGGCGATGGGACAGATGTTTTTTTCGATGAGCCTCGCGATGGGAATTATGATCACCTACGGCTCCTATTCCAGAAACGATGTAAATCTGACGAAGTCGGTAAACCAGATTGAAATATTTGACACAATTGTTGCGCTGCTCTCCGGATTTATGGTTGTTCCCGCCGTCTATATTTTCAGCGGCGAAGCCGGGACCAAAGCCAGCGGCGCGGGCCTGATGTTTGTCACGCTGCCGAAAGTGTTCGAACAGATGAATGGCGGAGTGTTCATCGGCGCGCTATTTTTTGTGCTGGTATTCTTAGCGGCGCTGACCAGTTCGATCTCCGTCATGGAGGCGATCGTATCCTCCTTTATGGACCGCTTCAAGCTGAGCAGAACAAAATCGTCCGTTATTTGTCTTATCATCTGTGTTGCGATGGGAATTCCGTCCTCGCTAGGCAACGGAATCTGGTCCCATATCAAACTGTTGGGAATGGATTTCCTCACTTTCTTTGACTACTTAAGCAACAGTCTGCTGATGCCGTTTGTGGCGCTCTGCACGACGATTCTGGTCGGTTGGATTGTCGGCCCGGATGTCGTGACGGACGAAATTACCAAAAACGGAGAAAAGATGGGCAGGAAAAAACTGTACCGGATTATGGTGCGATACGTGGCTCCCATCCTGCTTGTTATTATTTTGATTTCCTATTCCTTAGCACAATTCGGAATCATTACGATGTAGGAACATCCCTGCCGTACACCTAAACGGCATAGATTTCTCAGACCACATTAACCAGATTGTGATATCCGGTTTACTACATCCCATAAAGGAATGGTCAGGTTGATTTTTCGATTGCTTTCAAGACCTGCCGCCATTTTCTGCGGCTACATTCCGGGGAAAAACCGCCTGATGTGGAAAGGGGCTGTCGCACTAAGTAATTAGTGCGCAGCTCCTTTCCGGAAACTTTACACATCTGCAAAGATTCCAAGTACCAGTCAGCTTTACATACTAAATGATACTGGAACGATGAGTCTACTAATCCCCTGTACCATTAAGGATACCACTGTCACAAGGAAACGGTTTCTTAATGAAAGTTTATCTTCTCTGTTCCATACCTCTCCAAATAATACATCAACATTTAACTGTGCAAATTTTGGCGCAAATACTCCAAGTTGATCTCTGTCTGCTGTCTGTTTTACAATTGAATTTTCCTCCTTATCATTCAAAACCATCTGCCCACTGCTTCAGCTCCAAAGCAGCAATTCTGCCATTCAGGATTTTTCCCGCTTTTACTGTCGCAGCAGGAACTACTTCCTGCAAAGTTTCTGCCGTAGTTCCAATACCGCTTCCGCCGGATGTGGCAAATGGCACAATGATTTTTCCGTTAAAATCATAAGCTTCAAGGAATGTCTTAATAATTGTCGGAGCCGTGTACCACCATACCGGAAATCCCACAAAAATCACATCATACCTATCTACATTTGCTGCCACATCTGCAAGTGCCGGACGGGAAGACGGATCATTCATTTCCACACTGCTGCGGCTCTTTTTATTCATCCAGTCTAAATCTTCCTTTGTATAGGGAATCTTCGGTTTAATCTCATAAATATCTGCGCATGCTGCCTCTGCCAACGCTTTTGCCACTTTTGCAGTGATACCGCTTGCACTAAAATATGCCACTAATTTTCTTTCCATAAATAATTCCTCCTAAAACTTCTGGTTTCCGGTAGACCAAACATGTTTCTCCTTTGCCGCCGAAACCGTATTCTGTGCCATAACCCCCACTAATGAGTGCGGCACATATCTTTCCTCCAAATATTTCATCTCTTCTTCTGACAGAATGAAGTCCACTGCTTTTACAGCGCCTTCAATGTGATGCAGTTTTGTTGCCCCAACAACTGGGGATGTAACCTTTGCCAAAAGCCATGATAAAGAAATCTCTGTCATAGACACGCCATGTTTCTTTGCAAGTTCTGCCACGCAAAACAATTAGAAATGCCAATATATCTTGCTTTTCCTGCCTTGACAATCTTATTTAAGCTCTCCATAATGTCATAAAGCGGCGTCCCATAATCCCACATACTGCTCGCTTGTCCCGCTCTGGTATCCTATCGCTGTATCAAAAAAATTAACCCCTAATTACAGTCCCCATTTCACAATCTCACGGGAATGTTCTTCATCTATCGTCCATGAATGCTGCCCGTTTGACGCATCGCCAAATCCCATGCATCCCATGCAGATACGGGATACATTCAAATCTGAATTTCCAAACTTCTTATATTTCATATGCTTCTCTCCCTATTCTATCCGTTCCAGCGTCCCGGCTATCGGATCATAGCCTGCTGTGCTTCCCACTTCAGCCGCAGTCTGCCGATACTCACCGGGTTTTACCTCTCACTTCGGGCATTGCAGTAAGCCGCCTCATCCTGCACCTCCATTTACTCAATCCCAAGACTCTTAATTACATCCTCTCCTGATTCACCGCCGCTGAACCTTTTTCCTTCCAGCCACGTCCCGTTTCCTGCAAGTGTTTCCAGCGTATCTGACGAAGAACCGATCCCACTTCCACCAGAAGTACAGAACGGTATGATTGTTTTTCCGGAAAAATCATAACTTTCCACAAAAGTTGATACAATTCTCGGAGCCTCTCCCCACCAGATTGGATAACCTAAAATAATTCTGTCATATTGTTCCATATTTTCCACACTGCCGGAAATAGCCGGCCTGCTTGATGAATCCTCCATTTCCTTTGTGCTGCGGCTGTTGTCATCGTTATAATCCAAATCTTCGGATGTATAGGGTTCTTCCGGCACAATTTCGTACAAATCGGCATTCCATTCATTTGCCACAGCCTCCGCCAACCCCTTTGTTGTTCCCGTACAGGAAAAATACACTACCAAAGTTCCTGACTGGCCAGACGCTGTTTCCTCTGTAACCCGTTCTTCCGCAATTTGTTCCTCTTCATTTGTTTTTTCAGAAGTCGACTCCGTATCCTCTGCTTCTGTTTCCGTATCCTGTCTGTTTTTCTCCGTTTCATTATTTGCAGAACTGTCTTCCTGCTGTCTGCTATTTTCTGTTCCATTGCTTCCGCATGCCGTTAATCCAAAACATATAAGAGCTGCCAGCAGCATCCTACTAATTATTTTTTTCATGTAAATCCTCCATTCATAAACTTTTATCTACGATCTTTCCCATTCGCAATCTTTCTTCCGCTGTCAAAGTGGCAGAAGCCGCTTTTGCCGCAATCAGACACCCAATAACTTTTTCACTTCGGCACAGGTAATCTCATAAATGGACATATACACATAATTGACTTTCGCCTGCGCCATTGCCTCTTTTTGCTTTTCCGTTACAACGGTATACGGATAAATACCAAACATAAACGGGAAAAAGGAGAAAATAAAGTCCTGTTTATCCTGAACTTTCATATCTGAAAAGAACTTATCCAGACAGTTCCTGACTTCTGTCAGCGACTGACCATATACTACTTTAAATTCAATCAAACGCTCTATACGGCTGTTGTCTTCCATATCATAGTGGTTCATAGACATAATTTTCAGCAGATTGTGCCTCTCCTCCAGAGAACGAGCCAGCGCATCGGCAAATTCCATTTTCGTCATTTTTTCATGTTCCGTCTGAATCTGTTTCAGCCCGTCTATCCATAATTCATATTCTCTTTGTAATAACGCAAGAAATATTTCTTCTTTTGTCTGAAAATAGTTATAAATGGATGTCCGGGTAAAAGATGTGGCGTTCCCAATTTCCTTAATTGTAATCTCTTTAAAACTCATCGTCTTATATAACTCAGCACAGGCGGTAATGATTTCTTCTTTTCTTGCTGCCGTTAATTCTTCTGATCCTTTTGGCATACCATATCCCCCCCTATACTCTTTCACTATTTTTTAAAAAAAGACATTTGCCAATTACTTCACCTGTTCTCAGATATTCACAGGTGGGGAACCGAAACAGAACACGGTCATGTCCAATAATTCCAACGTGGGGAACAAGTGTCCATGTAGACTTTTCTTCTTTCACGGCATCAATAACGGTAACCGAGATAGGATATAACGCTAACTGAGATCCAATATTCTTCTTCATGTTCGACGCTCCTTTTTATTCTGACACAGTGTCATCATATGTATTATAGCAATATTCTGACACAGTGTCAACATAATTCCAAAAATTTTTTGGGAATATTTTGTGTTTTTTTATTTGTGCTACTCTGTATCGGTCAAGCTTTTTTGTAATACTTATGTCGAAAAATCTCTATTGACTTCCTAACACTATTAGGATATAATTTTCCTAACATTATTAGGAAAAAGGTGGAATGGACATGCCGCGGCAGGGCCTGAATACAGAAACAGTGATAAAGGCAGCAGCTTCTCTGGTGGAAGATAACGGTTATAAAAACCTGACTTTACATAAATTGGCTTTAAAATTAAATATAAAACCTGCTTCACTATATACACATATCAGTGGAATAGAAGAACTGTATCTATCTCTTGCCAACCTGGCTCTGAATCAGCTAAGTGCTATGATGACAGATGCCGCAAGAGGAAAGCGGCGCGGAAATGCGCTTCGGGCAGTGTCCGCCGCCTTTTGCCAATATGTGCGGCAAAATCCGGAAATGTATCAGATCATTATGCTAATTCCTCACAGTCATTCAGAAGAACTGGTCGAAACAGGGCGGGCAGTAAAATCCATTTTGTTTGAGATATTATCGCAGTATACGGACGATAACGGAAAAATCATTTTTTACTCCAGATTTTATCACAGTATCCTGCATGGATTCGTTTCACTGGATCACGCCGGATTTTTTGACGATACAGTTCCTGCAGATGCAAGTTTTATGAATATAATAGATAACTTCATAGAACAGCTTGAAAGAATTTAATTCGCCTGTCAAGAGAGGGGAAATAATATGGATACTTTATTATTCGAATGTAAAGATATGATAAACGGAGAAAAATTTCCCGTAAAAAATACCGGAAGAGGCCAGGATCTTTCCCCGGAATTTCTGATCAACAATTTATCTCCGTCAGCTAAAACACTTGCCATCACTCTTGAGGATATCACGCATCCTCTTTTTAAAGATTTTACGCACTGGCTTATCTGGAATTTGCCGCCTGATAAAAGAATAAACGGAGCCATTCCCCATGGAAAAACCGTGCCAAATTCAGGAAATGCCAGGCAAGGCATCGGTTATGGGTTGTATCGGTACGCCGGCCCGAAACCGCCAAAAGGCAAACGGCATTTATACCGCTTTACCGTCTATGTCCTTAACGATAACATCGACCTGAAATTTCCGCATACAAAAAATCACTTTTTCCGAAAAGCAAGAAAACACATCATTCAACAAGGCTCTATTGTCTGTGAATTTGAATAGGAAAACCCTGTCTATAAAAGAAAACCGGGTAATTCCTCAGACATTTTCTCCGCTCTCTCAATTAATTTTGCGGATGACGCGGCATGTGGATTCCCTACTGCCAGGGAATGTTCCGATATACTTCTTGTAACGATGCTTCCTGCCCCTATAACGGAACCATTGCCTATCGTTACGCCCGGGAGGACGATCACGCCTCCATGTTCCTTTCCATTCTTCCATTTTTTGTTCTTTTGTCTTTCCGTTTTTCTGCTTTTTCGTTTTTCTGTTATTTCTATTCCGGTGTTCCTATGATAGTGCATCGTTATGACATTGTCTACTCAATCCCAAACATTAGTTCCTGTCCATTTTTATCTGTCGTATATCAGCGGCATTTGTTAAAATATTAAAACGCACTGACTCTAACCATGTCAGATTTTCTTTATAAATTATTTTTTTATTTATAATTGAAACTTTTTAGCCGGAGAAATGGTCTAACTGTCAGAAAGGAGGAATTACAAATGAAAAGCATTGATAAAGAATCTCTGATCCATAAATGCCTGACCGAAAATTATAAAAAATATTATCGGATCGCATACAGTTACACATTTCAGGAACAGGATGCCATGGATATCGTGCAGGAGGGAGCTTACCGGGCCATCTTAAAAAGCAATTCTCTCAGGAATCCGGAATATGCCGACACCTGGATCTGCAGGATTATGATGAATGAAGCGGTACGGTTTCTTAACAAAAACCGCGGGAGAACAATAGCTATGGAAGAAATTCCGGAAACAGGCGAAGCGGCGGAATACATACCGGACAAAACCGAAGAGCTTAACCTGAAACAGGCTCTGTGCAAACTAAACGAAAAAGACCGCCGCATCGTCATTTTACGTTTTTTTGAAGAAGAAACGCTCCGGACAATTGCAGAAATTATGAACCTGAATGAAAATACCGTAAAAAGCCGTTTGTATCGGGCAATGGAAAAATTAAAAAAATACATGGGAACAGGAGGCGCAGAACATGGAAAAATGGAAACGGGAATATGAAAATATTAAAATACCTGAACATATGAAAGAAAAAATGGAAGAGGCTATAATTCTGGCAAAAGAAAAAAAGAAGCAGAAAAAACGCCGTCAAATCTTTCGTGTTATCGGAAGCACGGCAGCGGTATTTGCCGTTCTTTTAATTCTTCCTAATACCAGCCGAACCATGGCCGCCGCCATGCAGAGCCTCCCCGTCATTGGCAATTTCTTCAAAGTGGTTACTGTGCGTGAATATCAGGTCGATGAAGAACGTTATACGGCAGATGTAAAAGTTCCGAAAATCGTGCCGGAAAACGGAAACGGCAGTTCTGAGGAAACGGCGGAACAGGCAAAAGAAACAGCAGACGACATTAATTTTGATATTCAGAAAGCAACCGACGAACTGATTGAAGAATTCAAAAACAATATGGAAGAATTTGAAAGCGGCTACGGCAATATTATCATTGACAGCAAAGTACTGACCGATGACGACCGCTGGTTCTCGCTCGATGTAGTGCTCTATCAGGGAGCCGGCAGCGGTTACGAAATGCACAAACACTATACAATCGATAAAACCACCGGAAAAAAAGCGGTTCTTTCGGACTTTTTTGGAGAAGATTATGTCACTGTTATCAGTGAAGCGGTGAAAGAACAAATGCGCAAACAGATGTCTGAAGATGAAAATGTGATGTATTGGCTTGATAACGAAGAAATGCCTGCAAATAATTTCACCGAAATCCCGGAAGACCAGGACTTTTATATCAATACGGACGGAAATGTGGTAATCTGCTTTAATGAATATGATGTTGCCCCAGGATATATGGGATGCGTAGAGTTTGTAATCGAACAATAGCTGAGGCAAAAACAGAGCGGTACCCGTTCCTGCATAGGTTCCGGCACAGACAACAGAATTTTAAGGCAGGGTGACCAACCGCCCCTGCCTTTTATTCCCTGCACTTTACATTCCGTTTTATATATCATAATTCTTTATATCATAAGATTCGTACAATTCCTGCAAAGCGCCTCTTCTTTGCAGAACTTCAATGACAGAAAGCATTTTTGTAATACTGTCCGATACCTCTTCTTCACTTACAGGCGCAAGAGATACCACAATCTCCATAATTTTTGTAACAACCCTTGTCCCGAGATTATCCAGAATTTTTCTCTGGACTTTTTCCCACAGGGCAT
The DNA here is from genome assembly GCA_022796875.1 of Eubacterium sp. Classification (GTDB taxonomy): domain Bacteria; phylum Bacillota; class Clostridia; order Lachnospirales; family Lachnospiraceae; genus JAAWJJ01. Next base: position 8,542 of record JAAWJJ010000054.1, read on the forward strand.
ATACGCATACCGCCAGGTCACGTTCTTCCATTTCGCGCATCACCCGTTTCATGGACTTATCCGTGAGTATAAGTATTTCTTTTTCCAATACGGAAATATGATGCAGCAAATCCGTGTTTTGAAATACCGGCGGATGGATTCTGGCAAATTTATCCGAAATTTCTTTTCGATGCTGCGTTTTAATTACTTTTTCCCATTTGTCCACCTGCACCCGGTACTCCAGCCTGCGGTTTTTCGGAATAAGGGTTTGCAGTATTTCTGTAAGCACCTGCTCGCTTTCCCCTTCCAATATTCCCAGAACGCCTCTGATATAAATATAATCGATCATGGCTTCCGTACCGTCCGGCGCCTCCATCCAGTATTCATTTGTTGCAATCTCCGCCGCCGATTCGAAATCCATGCCGTTTGCCGCAAGAACAATAAGTGTTTTCAGAAATTCCGATTCCATGATCTTCGCTTTTTCTTCCAACGCATGCATCCCTTCTCCGCATGCCACATAATGAAGAGTCATAACATCCATGGCGGCTTCTACCAGTAATTTCTGTTCTTTTTTTGACGCGGTTTCTTCCGCTTCTTTTAATTTTGCAATCGCATCACGACGTACGTCGTCTAACATCTTTTCCATTTCGTATATGCTCCAAAACCGGATTGATTCCGAAACAGCCGGCGGCTGAAAGCCGGCCCTCCGGTGAATACCCTTTCGGGCGGTATCCTGTCTGTCACTATTATACTACAATTTTCTCAAAATTTGTCAGTATTTTTTTCCATACGTCAATACCGTATCCATAGCGGCTTCTAACAATTCCGGTTTCGCGTGGTCCATACCCCCGTCCGTGGAAAAAATATACCCGCCGCCTCCAGCGCAGTCGTCGATCAGGGATTTACACATATCCACCACTTCTTCTTTTGTCCCATGTTCGAGCAGATAAGCCGGAAAACCGCCTTCGATACAGGCGACGCCGCCGAGAATCCGTTTTACTTCTTTCATATTGCAGTCCTCAATATGGACGACCGTTTTTCCTTTCGGCACCTCTTTTAAATATTCCAGGCGGGTATCGTATTTCCCCTCTGTAAAAATATACGGCACCATCCCGCAGTTTACGATTTCCTCTACGATCTCCAGCAGGTCTTTCCAGTAGTACTTTGCGTACTGCTCATCGGACATAAAGCCGTCCATCCCTTTATGCAGCGCAATAAATACCCATTTCCCTTTCAGGAATTTTCCCTGTTCCCGGATCATCTCTTTCATAATTTTCAAATTCTGCCGGGAATAGGACAGAATCGTATCCTCGTTATCGTACAGATCGGTAAGGGAATCCAACGTCCCCCGGTAAACGTCGCTGTAACGGTCGAACGGAACCGCAGCCCCTCCTTTATCCAAAATTGGAAACCCCATATCCTCCAGCGTCTTTTCAATATCTGCAAACGCTTCTCTCCGCCGGACGATCATTTCGTTTACTTCCCATATTTCCCGGAGCATCTTCCGGGACGCCGGGGTACTGAGCGCCGTTACAATATTCAGTACGCTGTTAAACGTCGGGTTGACACGGTTGAATTTCCAGTCCGCCATACCGTCGAACAGTCCCGCCACCCGGCCGAATCCTTTTGACAGCAGGTAGCCGGTAAAATCAGTCGTAAATTCTTCCATTTCTTCTTCAAACAAAATCGGTTCTTCCAGATACTGATGGATACTGTCGTCGCCTACTCGTTTGTCCGGGCCGCCCGCCCAGGCCAGGCTTTTCATTTGCAGACGTTCCCAGATCGGCCCCATTCCGACGTTATTATTCGGAAGTTGAAGCATCATATCCGGCTGGTAATCCGCAGCAAATTTCACAAACGCTTTTTTTGCCTTGTCCATATGGTAAACAATCTCTTTCATGGAAAACCCGGCATGGTATGCCAGATACCCCTGGCAAAACGGTGCCCAGGGCACCCGATCCGGTTCTTTTAAATCGATCGTATCCTGTATCCGTTTCATTCTTTTTTCATAAGTTGGCATGTCGCTTCCTCCTCGTGCTTCTGGTCGTTTTGATTACTTCTGTTTTCCCAGATGTGCCGGCTACTCTGGCTGCATTATCTGAAACACTGCCGCAATCCGGCTCCCTGCTATTCCTGTTCATTTTTTATAATAATGATTTCCGTATCGGCCGCACTCGTCTATCATGGCTCCTATAACTCCGTCCGGCTCCCAGGCTTTCTGGTTCCGGACGTTTACAGACGCGCAGTACAGCATATATCCGCCACCCGGCGCGTAACTGTCGATACAGCGGCGCACTTCTTTTCTCACGTCCTTCGGCGTAGACTTCACGTTATCGATCACGTTCTGGACGTCCAGCCCTCCGACAATTCCGACTTTGTGCCCAAATATTTCTTTCATGCCCGGGATATCGTTCATGCACATGACCGGGTCGAGCGCGTCGATGCCGAGATCCATATAATCCTGCGCCAGATCCTGCATCTTGCCGCAGCAATGCATTTTAAAAAGTACGCCCTCTTCATGAACCGCGTCCACAATCCGCTTTAACTGCGGTTTGAAAAATTCCCGGTACATTTCCAACGACATGAAAAGTCCGTCCTGATGCGCGTAATCATCCAAAAAGGTAAATACATCCGGCCGGTACAGCCGCAGGCTGTGTTTTATCAGGCTAATCTTTGTATCTGCGATTGCTTCCGCCAGTTCCATGACCGCTTCCGGTTCCTCATACAACGCGCACAGAGTTTCTTCAAAACCCATCAGATAATGCATCCTCTCAAACAAGCCGTTCGCGCAAAACATATCGATGACTTTGTTTTCCCGGTCAAGGTTTTGCGCTGCAAGGTCTTTGGCACAGGCCGCTTCCCAGTCAACGCTGTCATAATCCGGAAACTTCACCTGCGTTTTCCACTCCGTAATGTCGCGAAGCACCGGAGGAACCGTCGGCGTCGGAGTAAACGCGCCGCCAGCCGCCGCTGAAGCGGTCAGATGCACGCCGTAAGCATCGTATCCTTCGGTTTCTCCGAGCGGCGGACGCTCCCCCATCGGGGATACGAACAGCATCTGGCAGTCCCTGAACCAGCACGGAACCGATTCCGGTACGCCTCCGGTCAGTGCCGTCAGCGTATTTTTTTTCTGCTCACTCTTTATCTTTTGCATCATCCTGAATCTATTTTCTTTTTCCGTCATATTTCAAGCCCCCTGTTTTCTCACATTCCTGATCCGCTGCGGCGGCAGGTTCGGACTGATATGCGACCAGCTTCCATCTTCATTTTTTCTGGTTCGCAGATCAAAATGCATATTCTGGCAAGGATCCGGATGCTCTTTCCACAGCGCGTAAACCTGCGGCAGAAAATCTTTAAACCGTCCGGCTTCATATTCGTTGTGGTTTTTTGTTTTTACCGGATCGGCGTCTTTCCTATAATTACGCACCCATTCCGCCTGGCTTTCATGCACAAGCTTGATTGTCGTCCACTGTACGCCGCCGTCCATATCTTCATACATATGGATCAGGCGCATCCCGTACTCCGTACCGCCGAACATCCCGTCGGAAATCCAGCAGTGCTTCAGGCAGTCGGTAAACGGATAATTATCCATACTGATCCGTTTCATGCGTACCGGATAGAGATGGTTCGTTTCATGGATAAACTCAATGGAGCCTTCGTATCCGACTTCGTTCGGCGCTTTCTCCCACTGGAACGACAAATGTTCCCCCGGCGCCCACAAGTAATACACCTTTTCCAGGTTTGCCCAAAACCAATCCAGCATTTCCGCCGTAACGTCCGGCAAAAATTTGTTTTCGTCTGTCCCAACCATACGGTAGCCGCTGTTTTTCCACTTTTCCTGAAACTGATACCCGCCCTCTTTTGGCGGCAGGTCTTTCGCCATGTCATAACCTACGACAGGCACATCCATGTTTTCCAACGGCGGGCAAAAAGTCTGTCCGGCATTTGCAGTTATTTTTTTATCTTCCAGCATGTTACGATTTCCCCTCCTCTTTTTTATACGGTACGAGCGGAAGCAGCAGATGCGACGGATGCTTCTCGTCATGGTAGATTTTATGTACCGTATTTTTGCTGCTGCATACATGGTATGCGATATATTCCACGTCAAACAATCCTGTCCCGGTCGGGAAATCCATACTCATAATATCCAGGCAGATCCGATGCCCTTTTTCAAACAGGTTTGCCGCAGCCTGAATCTCGATCTTATATTCCACGATTTCACAAGGTTTCACCGGTTTTACTGTTTCCGGCGTGCAGATATGAATCGGCCGGTACGGCGTCGAATGTTTCTCATCTACCGCACGGTAAGACGCTTTTAACCATCCCCTTGTCAGTTCGCGTTCCGGCAGGTCTTCCGGTACAAATTCTTCGCCTTTGCGCGCGGTCTGTACCGAACCGTCCGGCCCGACGTCTTTTAACGATACGATCCAGTTCGTATCTTCCTGGTCGATCGACGCGTATAACGTCAGGGAAATCGGCCCCGCTACCAGCACGTCTTCCGGCAGAGGCTCCGTCATATAGCGTAACTTCTGCTCTTTCCGCGTCTTTGTCGGCGGCATCTGCGCAAACAGATCCGGCTGCGCGTCTTCCCGTTCGGAATAATGGTCGTGTGCTTCCGGCGTCAGCCGTTCCCAGCTCTGCAAATACAGTTTCGTCCACTGCGTTTCCGGTATCGGCCAGTTGTCCGCCTCGCCCCAGCAGTTTGCGCCATGGATCCAGTAACGGACGTTCGGCGCTTCCATAATCCCGGTATTGATGCCGCGCAGCCAGTAGTCGTACCACGACAAAATCTCATTGTGCAGCTCATGGAACGGACGCTCAAAGTGTGCGAGCCCTCCGATAATCATTTTTTTCGGCACGTCAATATTCTTGTACCAGCTCTGGCACCCGGCCAGATGGCCGACATACGAATGAGCGTGCCATCCGGAGCCCGTCAGGGCCGGAATTTTTATTTTAGAAGCTTTTTCTTTTCCCTTTTCTATTTCATTCTCCGGCGCAAACGGATAGATCAGTTCCTGGAACATACCCGGGTTGATCTGCCCTTTCTGGGAAATAATATTGTATATGTACGGATACATCTGGTAATCTTTATTGGCCATTGCCTTTTCCCAGTACGATTCCATTTCGCCAGGCAGTTTTCCCGGTTTTCCCTGCGTATGGTGCGCAATCGACGCCTGCCGGACGCAGGTCCGCATCAGGCAGAGCATCCCGCCTGTATGGTAATCCGCAAATTCATACAGATTTCCGGCGTCTAACGGCGCGATCGCTTTCAGGTGCGGCGGATTTGTAATCGCCACATTCCACTGGAACTGCGCGTATGCAGACAGTCCGATCATGCCGATATTCCCGTCGCACCACGGCTGCTCCGCCATCCATTCAATCAGGTCGTACCCGTCAAACGGCGACGGCTTTCCATCGTCGTTCCCGCCGGAACCGCGGAAATTACTGATGACATGCACGTACCCGCGAGACGTCAGGTAAAGGTTATCCCCCGTTTCCGCGTTTCCGCTCCATACGGAAGACCAGGCAGGCTGCGCGCCGGACCTTTCTGTCAGCACAGGATCCATAAAATCTTTGTTATGAGGCCCGAAAGACAGCAGCGCCGGCAGCGGCTCTTTTGTATCCGGACGGTAAATATCCACATACAGACGGACGCCGTCGCGCATCACAACCTCCACATTTTTTTCTTTTATCATTTCACCGGTATACCGTACCGGAACTTTGTATGCGGTTTCCGGCAGCCGGTGCTGGTTCTGCGTTAAAAACTTTTCATATATCATATCAACTACTCTCCTTTGAATGTTGTACTTTAATCGCTTCGGTATCGATGGCGCATACCATCGCAAACCCGGCGGCGGTCAGCGCCAGAAATACAATATAAACAGATTCATAATTTCCAAATACTTCCAGGCATCTCGATACTACCAGAAAACTGGTAGAATAAATCGCATAGATCATCGGATTTAACAGACGGTTGGCCGCTGCAAAATCCTTTCTCCCAAACAGCGTGCCGATCATGGACGGCGCGAGGTTGGCGATTCCCCCGATACAGGAATACAAAAGACAGGAGGACAGCCAGATAAATATCGTTCCAAAAGGCTGCAAAAACACCAGTATCAAGGCTGCTGCCTGGACTATGCCGTAAATCTGGCAGGCTTTTTTCGTTCCGAATACCGTATCCGCCTTGCCGAACGCATAACTTCCAACCAAAGCGAACACAGCAGATATGGAAACGATCGTCACCGCCTCGGCGCGCCCATAACCAAAACTCATGATTCGCGGAACATTCTGGGAAAGGCATCCTACTGCGCACAGCCACAAAAAGCCGATACCGACCCCTGTCAGCCAGACCGCTTTTTCTTTCAGCATCCGGGCAACGGTCCAAGGGCTTTTGTATGCCTGCAATTCCGTCAGGCTCTGTTTTAAGTCGCTTACGCCTTCCGGCTGGTTATCCGGATAAACCCCGGCTTCTTCCGGCGTGTTTTTTAACCAGATCAAACCGATAACTGCGAGTGCGAAAAACACAACCGCTACAATCAGTAACGACGGCTTCAGTCCCAGATTCCCGACACCCGCTGTAATCATTGGCAGCCAGATAATATCGCAGAAAATAATCCCCATCGTCACCCAGCCGAATACAATGCCTTTTTTGCGCGGAAACCACGTATTAATCAGGGCGTTAGCCGCATTATTCTGGTAAGCCGTGGAAAACACACGGTTTAACACGATTGCCAGACAGAGTACCGGCAGCGCCGGCGCGTTCCCGTAAACGGCAATCGCGATTCCGCCGCCAACCAGCCCCAATACGGCCACGAGCTTCGCTCCTTTTTTAAACAGGAGCTGTCCCCACAGCACGCACGCAATGACTCCGATCCAGCTTCCGTATGTAACCCAGCTTAACATCACGGAACCGTCCCATCCGCGCGTTTCCGAAATAATCGGAATCACGGTCTGGGTCATACCGGTATTGACACAGCCGCAGATAAACATCAATACCGCCGTATAAAACATCAATGCAATGCCTTTTTTCCCAAAATTCTGAATTGGTTTCATTGATTAAAAGCCTCCTGCTTTTCCGCTGTTACACGGTTTACCATTCTCCTTACATAAACGAGGAAAAATACGATACCTGCCGCCATCGGAATCAGCATGCACAAAAACATTCCCTGATATCCCAAAATACCGGCTACAATTCCGGCTACCTGCGACCACACGATCTGTGCTGCGTTATGTCCCATCTGATGCGTGGAATTCGCCTGCCCGATACGGTCCGCCGACGCGCGCAGGACAGATACTGACATGATACATGCCTGAGTACCATTATAACCGATTCCCCAACATACCGCTGCTAAAAGTACAAACGGCAGGCTTGACGCCAACGCAATACACAATACGGCGACTACAAGCAAAGTAACGGAAACATAAAATACTTTGTTAATTCCGATCCGGTCAATCAATTTCGTAATAAACAGACGCGCAATGATATTTACAACCGCGCCTACGCTCCAGAATAATGCCGCCTGTTCGATTCCTCTTTCCAGCAGGCTGACCGTTGCGTAAGACTGGCTGATAAATACGATCTGCAAAATAAGGAATGAAAGCACAAATCCCGGCAGCGCCGTTTTTTCAAATCCGAACGCCGCTTTTTTCGGCGCATTTTCCTCCAGAACCGGTTTAGAACCGTTAATCAGGAAAACAACCGCTCCGATTACCGCCAGAACGGCGCATACTTTAAACATCGTCGGAAACCCCATAGCCGTGCAGATGCTGGTTCCGGTCTGCGGACCGGTAAAATAGGAAAGCGCCGGCCCCAGTCCGTACAATACCATCGCCGCCGAACGCAGTTCTTTTTTCACAGAAGCCGCCGCAATGGATAGCGCCGCATTAATGATAAACCCAAATGCAAAAAACTGGATACACCTGCATAGCATAACCGTTCCGAAAGAATGGAATCCCAAATACATCAGAAAAGACGCCGCCAGCATACCGCCTCCGATCGCGCCGCAGACCCCGTGCCGCATTTTATCGCACAAAATACCGATCAACGGATAAGATAACGTTGCTACCAGGCCGGCCACGGCTACAATCGTTCCAAATTGCGCCTGTGAAACCCCGATTTGACCAATGCAGTATGCCGCCACATTCGTATTCGCAGCCATCTGTGCCGTCCCGCAAATAATCATTGCAATGATCATCAGAACAAAATCCTTTTTCAAAATCTGTTTGTAAACATCCATAAAATTATCTCTCCTTTTTTCTTTATCTTCTGCGCGCATGATACTTTCATAATTTGCAAATTTCATGCCAATTCCCCGATATGCGGAAATTCCCTTGTTTTCGTCATTTATTTCCGCATGCAATGCGGTAAACAGCCATACTTGCATGGATATCGACTCTTATTATTCTTTCTCCCTATACTGTTTATTTTCTGCGCGATATGTTATATAATAGGACATATGATAGTTTTCAGTACATTTATATTTGTGAAAGGAACTCCATGAAATGGAACTGAACTTAACCCCCGAAAAATTAAAAGACCCCAACGGAACTCTGAAAAGCTTTTTAAACGCCCTGCCTGCTCCCAGTATTATTGTGGACGCCTCAGGTCTTGTCCTGCATGCAAACCAAAAAGCAACGACCCGCTGGCAGAGGAATCCGGCGGATTCTATCGGGAAACCGATTGCCTCGCTGGAATCACGGAAAATTGTGAAAAAAACTCTGGCGGACGGCAACGCCCAGATCGGCATTATAGAAACCATCCACGGGAAAAAAGTATTCAGCAATATCATTCCCATTGTAAACGAGGGAACCGTCATTGGCGCGTTCTGCAGCGTCATCGTCCCGGACGTCGCTTACCTGAAACATATCGTTTCCCAGTTATCCGCAACGGACGCCGACCAGCAAGTCTACCATACGCTTGCCCGCAACACTTCCAGATACGGATTTGAAAATTTTATCGGGAAAAGCCCTGCCATACAGAAGCTGATCGAAACCTGCCGTCTGGCCGCCGGAACCAATTTCCCCGTATTAATTACCGGAGAAACCGGATGCGGCAAAGAAATCCTCGCAGGTGCTATCCATCGGGAACGCCACAATATCCACGCAAAACCGTTTATCAAAATTAACTGTACCGCGATTCCGGGGGATTTAATGGAATCCGAACTGTTCGGGCACGAAAAAGGAGCTTTTACCGGTGCCTCCTCGGCCCAGAAAGGCAAATTTGAAATTGCAGAAGACGGAACGATTTTATTAGATGAAATCGGAGATATGGATATATTTCTTCAAAGCAAACTGCTGCGTGTTCTGGAAGAACGGGAATTTGAACGTGTCGGCGGCATGAAAGTCTATCCGTTAAAAGCGGATATCATTGCCACGACGAATAAAAATCTGATGCAGCTTAGCGCGGAAAAACGCTTTCGGTCGGACTTGTATTACCGGCTTTCCACGTTGGAAATCTACATTCCTCCCTTAAGGGAACGGAAAGAAGATATTCCGCTGCTCATCGGGCATTTTTTGGAAAACACAAACAGCGCCGTTACCTTTACGGACGGCGCGCTCGATAAACTGACCGGATACCCATGGCCGGGCAACGTACGCCAGCTACAGCATTTCATTACAAGAGTATCCGTATTGTATCCTCATAAAAAAATAGACGCTGCGCTGGCTATGAGGGAACTGCAGCCGTCCGGCCCTGTATCCCATGCGGAAACAGACGCTGCAGACAGTCCGGCATACTTTTCGCAGGCCTATCCTTTACAGCCGCAGAAACCGGCCTCGCAGTCCCGGAATCAGACCGCTCAGCTTCAGGCACAGTTAAAGAACCGGACGGCAACGGCTGCTGATACTGACATGCAGTTCCCGTCCGAAATCTGTTCCCTGAAAGAAATGGAGGCAAAATACATCCGGCATGTTCTGGCAAAAGCAGACGGCAATATTGCGCAGGCGGCGCGGGAACTACAAATATCGCGCAATACGCTTTACAACAAAATAAAATGAAAAGAGCTGCCATTTTACGGCAGCCCCTTTTTTGTTTAATCTTCTTTATTTCCCAGTTTATAAAATACTCCGGCACAAATTCCGAATATAGCCATCAGGCCGATAATTCCAATCATCCATAACTGTGTCATTGAGATCATAATAAGCGCCTCCTAATCTTCTTTCTCTGCTTCTTTAAACAATTTTCCGATCAATACGCCAACGATTGTAATCGCAAATACCATTGCAACGCTTTCTATTATAATATGAGCAACCATATGTATCCCTCCTTAACAAGCTTCTTTTTCTGCTTTTGACAAACGGAAGTATCCTGGTTTTCCCGGCAGGACCGCTGTCAGGATTACGCCGAGTACAACCGAAATAATTGTGCAAAGGTATACCTGATGGAAATTCGTCATCCCTGTTTTTTCCATCACGCCGCCGGTAATCCAGATAATATTTGCGATCCATGATACAAAAAATGTAATGATCGCCGCAGGAGTGCTGCGCTTCCAGCAAAGTCCGATCACCATCATCACAAACAGCGGCACACCCCAGGTAAAGATCCAGTTGATCGTCGTAACGACCGTCGGCTGGAAGTTCGCGAGGCAAATCGCCAGCACACCTACAACAATGATCATAATACGCATAACTCTTGTTTTTTCTTTTTCCGAAGCGTTCTTTTTGTAAAGCCCGCCGTATAAGTCATATGCAAAAATAGTTGCCGGGCATAAGGACGTCATCGCAAACGTGGAAAGCAATGCACCCAGGAATGAAGCACAGATTAACGCCGTTACCCAGTTCGGTAAAATATCCAGCATCATGGACGGCGTCATAAACATTGCGCTTCCGCCGACTTTCAAATAACCCAATGCCAAAGCTGCCATACCGAGCAAGGCAGGGATAATACAGAAACAGCCATTTACCGGTCCTGCCAGCCACATGGATTTCTTTACGGATTTTACATTGTCTGCTGCGATACACGTCTGGAGTCCCATCTGGCTTACGCCCTGGAACATGGAAGTACAGAAAATCGTCGGGATCGCAAATCCGATAATCAGGTCTTTGTTTCCGAATATATCAAGCATCCAGCTATTCCCCATGCTGTTTAAGTTTGCTTCCACATCTGCCCAGCCGTTCCCCGGCAGGCATACGAACATGGCGATCAGGGCAATGATCAGGGCTGCATACATAAATACCGCATTAATCATATTCAGCCAGGATACTTCTTTCATACCTGCAAATAACACATATAAAATCCCGAATACGCCGCCCACGATAGCGCCGATTGTATAAGACCATCCGGTACATGCCACAAATGTTACAGCAATACACTGTGTTTCCAGGCACAGGCACCCGAATACCAACGGACCCATAACGCAGGCTGTCAGCAGCCTTGTTTTTTTGCCGAACAGTTTGCCGAACAAATCCGGTACGGTGGAAACTCCTATCTTACGGATCCACGGTCCTGTAATCTGTGTAATGACTACCATCATAACCGTACATGCAATACCGAACCATGCCGCAATTGATCCCATACCCGCAGCATTTTCACAGGTTCCCCAGATATGCGCGGAACCGAGCATTGTCAGCGCCAACGTAACGCCGACATGTGCGGTAGACAATCCCTTATTTGCAAATGCAAAGGAACCTTCCGCATTGGCTGATTTGTTTTTTCTGGCAATAATCGCACCAACTCCGATAATCGTGATGAGTTCGTAAATGATTACGAATGCCAAAATTCCCCATTTCATACAATTCACCTAACCTTCCTTTTTGATAAGAACGCCTGCGGGGCAGGGACTCCTGCATGCGTTCCGCTCACTGTTGTTTGTTTTGTTCTCCATCATTATATTCTCCGAAAAATAATGCCGTCCAATTATCAAACCTGATTTTGTCATGCACTTTTGTAATGATTGAACATATTATGGTATAACTGAAAAAGAAATACCTTTTTTGCTGCCCTAAAAAGCAGTTTCAAGGTATTTCTTATCCTTTTTTTCTTCTTTTTTTCTGTTTCACATAACGAAAACGGTTTCTTCCATTCGTTTTTGTAATGTCAGATTCTCTTATATTTTTCTAAAAATATTATTATATTTTTCTAAAATCAGATTTCTGTTATCGTTACTTTTCCTTTCCGTAAAAAGTGACTCTTTCCCCGATTTATTCTTCTTTTCTTAAAAAGTTTTCTTTAAAAATTTTCTTTAACGGATTATAGTTGTCGATATTCCAGGCCAGCGTCAGGCTCGGATCGCTGACCGGGTCCACATCCAGAAAATGTACTGCGGGATTTTCGAAAAGTATGCTTCTGTTATCCAAAATACAAACTCCTACGCCCGCCTCCACCCAGAGCATCTCTTCCGAAATAGAGGAAGCGAACTTGATATTCGGCGATACGCCCGCATTTTTAAGAGCGTCAAGGATCAGCCGGGGAGATTCCTCCGAATCTTCCGTCGATACCATAATAAAAGTATCGTCTTTAAAATCCGAAAGCTTCACATATCTGGCTCCCGCCAGCCGGTGGTCTTTATGAACCACTACGTGATCCCTCGTTTTTTCAATTACTTTATATTGAAGTCTGTCCCGGTTCTCCACATCAAACCGCAGCGTAATAATAAAATCGAGCTTATTACTGTATAATCCCTCGATCAGGCCGTTAAAGCTATAACTTCTCAAATTAATCTTTACATAAGGATAATATTCAGAGAAATACTGCAAGACCTCCGGAAACAGATCCCCTAACCGCAATCCTTCCAGTATCCCGATATTCAGTTCGCCGGATAACCCCTGAAAACTGTTCAATGCTTTGGCAACGGCCAGATTATAATCATGATAAATCTTTTCAAATTCTTCCAGTAAAACAACTGCGGCAGGCGTCAGTTTTACCGAGCGGTTATTCCTTACAAAAAGCTGCATGTTCAGTTCCATCTCAATATTGGAAATCTGGCGGCTCAAAGCCGGCTGCGTAATATAAAGCTGGCTTGCCGCTTTTGTAAAATTCAGACATTTTGCCGCTGTAATAAAATATTTCATCTGTGTAAAATTCATATTTTCCTCCATATCCGAATCCCGCATGATTTTCATCCGGCGAATCACAACCGTAATTCTTTCCGATCATAATGTCGCTTCTTTTCGTTATCATACTATGTTCCGTGTAAAACCGCAAATATTTTTAACCGCAAAAAAGAAGTTCCTTTTACAGAACTCCTTTTTTCATTCAGTGTTTCGCTTAGCCCTGCGGATGCGTCTTAAAAAAGTCATGCGCCGCATCTGCCATTGCTTTTACATTTTCCGGTTTTGCATCCGACGGGATATCGCATCCGGTCGCTACCATGACGCCATAAGGCCCTACGTCCTCCAACACGCCGTTTACGTATTGTTTTACTTCTTCAGGAGTACCGAACGTCATCAGCTCACACGGCACGTCGCCGAGAATACATACTTTCGGACCTAACACTTCCCTGCACTTCCGGATATCTGTCTTTGAATCCAGAGCCATCACATAAGTCCCCGGCTCCAGACGGTTGAATTTGTCCAGTGCCAGATCCCAGTTGGAATCCAGATGGAAAATCGGAATCACATTCATCTCGATACAGAGGTTGTAATACGCTTCAAAAGCAGGCCATACAAATTCATCAAACATATTCGGAGAAACCATATCCGGGCCGCTGCGCCACCCGCCGATCCATACGCCGGTCGCATGCGTATCCTGAATCTGCTGACGATACGTTTTCAGGTTTGACTCCAACACTATATCAAATATTTCATGCATCAGTTCCGGCTCTTCCATCAAATCGTCCATAAAGAAGCACTCCAGGGAACGGCCTCCGCAGAAATACTCAAACGGCGTAATCATCAGGAAATCGCAGATGCACGGAATCCCCGCTTCATAAAACTTCTGATAGCATCTCGGATTTGCTTCAAAAAACGGCTGCAGCTTTTCCCAGTTGTTATCGCATTTTTCGGCTATAAACCGTTTCTGAAATTCATCCCACCCCAGTTCTTTGATTTTCGCATAATCCTCAAACTTCATATTTTCAAACTCTACGGACTGCCACATATCGTTATCGCCCAGATCTACGCCCGGAATCGCCGTTTTGCTTAACCACTGTGTACCCAGCAGGTATGGCGAGAAGATGACGTTCTGCGTCGCGTCCGCGCCGATCCTCTGATGTTCTTTTAAGTTTGCTTCGCAGGCTTTGTCAAAGTCGTTGATATATTCTTTCATCAATACGCCCTGGCTTCTTGCATAATAAGCGTTTGCACACGGAACGACCGGAATACGGTCTGTCTTTTCACAACGAACGGTTTTGCGGATCAATTCCAGATTATCTTCATATTTTCCCATGTTTTTTCCTCCAATTATTATTTGAATAATGTTAAAAAGGTAAAAGGTAAAAGGCATTTCATTGCTTGTGTTTCCATTATAATCAAACTTCCGGCTTTTGTCCTATTCCGAAAAGCAGGACTGCCATTACAGTTTGTAATGAAATAACGGGACATTTCCAAAATTTGCGGCCGGATACTTCTTTTTGGCGTTTTGTTCCTGTGAAACGAACGCTTTGCCTGCCGTTTTTATAAAACGATTACCTTTTGGTTATGGTAAAAAACTATTTCGTTATGGCTGATAACCGATACTTTCAGCTTTGATCCTTTTCCGTAAAATAGTCATTCCAGCCGGAACAGACAAACGTATGCATAATCTTCCGCCTACGCCCCAACCATATTTCCAATTGCTTCCTCAACGGCAGCATTCAAACTTTTTCCATGTTCCATCGCATATACGGCAATATTCCGATGGAGTTCCGGACTAATCCTGACATTAAATGTTCCTTTGTATGGCTGTTCGGGTTCCACGTTTCTTTCCCTGCAATCCAATAAATATTCATCAATCACATTCTGAAAATCCTGCTCTAATTCCTGTACTGAATCACCTTCATATGATAGTAAAGACTTTATTCCAACTACCTTTCCGAAAAGGCAGCTACCCTCTTTGGAATATTCCACAGTACCATTATAATTCTTATATGATAACAAATTACTCATAGTAAATCATCCTTTCTTAATTTCTCTATTACCTGATCTAACATATATTTCTTCAGGACTCCGCTCGGATGTGGTTTATGAAAGTTTATCACTTCATTGCTTCCGTCTTTTATAAATTTTACTCCTGACCCGGTTCCACCTTGTTTTAATTTATATCCGAAATAGGAAAGTAAAGATTCCATCTCATCAAAAGTAAAGTCCTTTGGCTTTTTTAGCAGTCTGTCAATCAATTTATCTTTCTTACTCATGACGTTACTCCTTTTCATATAATATACTGCTTTACAAAAAAATATGCAACTATTTTCAGTTGCTGGTTTAATCTTCATACTATTTGCAGGTACTCTCTTTGAAAAAGCGATATAAAACCTTTGTATAGGAACATACGAAAAAAACATTCCCGTTATCGCTTTGGTTGTGCTAAAATGGATTAACAAAATTTTAATGAAATACTGATTATAAAATTCATTTTTAAGAAAGCGAGGATTT
Source organism: Eubacterium sp. (assembly GCA_022796875.1). Lineage (GTDB taxonomy): Bacteria > Bacillota > Clostridia > Lachnospirales > Lachnospiraceae > JAAWJJ01. Next base: position 24,028 of record JAAWJJ010000054.1, read on the forward strand.
TAAATGGGAAAACTATCTGCGACCGAACTCTCCGCCTATTTAAACAGAATCGGATATACCGGCGACGCCACGCCGTCGAAAGAAACGCTGAACACACTGATTTACCTCCATCAATGCGCTGTTCCGTTTGAAACGTTAGACAGTCACGATTTTCATATAGAAGCCGATTTAAACCAGGATGCTCTTTTTGATAAAATTGTAACCCGCCGCCGCGGCGGATACTGCCTGGAATTGAACGGATTGTTTTATATCCTTTTACGTACCATTGGGTTTGATGTGCGCCCTTGTATGTGCCGTGTACTTCTCGGAACGGATGAATTTACACATCCGGTCGACCACCGTACAAATCTTGTCACCTTAAACGGCCGCACCTTTTTCTGCGACGTCGGATTGGGCGGCCCGATGCCTCCGGCCGCGCTGGATATCATGACAGATGACTGGCAGGAAATGCGCGGCGAATTTTTCCGGGTAGAAAAAGACGTTCCGGGATGGTATGCTGTTTCACGGAAAACCGCTGCGGATATCTATCAGGACAATATACCGGATGAAACTTCCGACCGGGAAAACCTGCCGGAAAATAAAAGGCATCACAGCCGGATAGAAGTTCTTTTTTCAGATGTTACCTGTTACGAAACCGACTTTTTATTTTTAAACCATTATATGTCCACCCATCCGGACGCACTGCATGTTACACACCGCATCTTAAACCGGCGTACTCCAAACGGTTACCGGGCTATCATGGACGACGTTTACAAAGAATCCGCCGACGGAAAAATTACTGTCTGTTCCGTTACGGACTGCCTGGAAAAGATTCTGGCAGAGAAATTTGATATCCATGTTTCCTTGTAACCTTTTCTGACGGACAAACTTCCGGAGCTTTCCGCCACATGAAAAATAACGGATATTTTCATATTTTTAAGTCGCGGGAATAAAATTCTCCTTTATAAAATCTACAAACACCGGAACGGCCGGATTGTTATTCCGGCTGTTCCAATACAGTGAAAAACTGCTTTCCGGAAGATCCGGAAACGGAACATAACGAAGTCCCGGCGGAAGCTCTCCGCAAAGTTCGGAACTTAATACGCTGATCGCGATCCCGCTGCTGATATTTACCATAATGTCATCCAGGTTTTTCGCCGGTAAAATATGCGGCTGCCTGACTCCGTGATTTTCAAACAATTCATACAGGGAAAAAACTTTCAGGCTTGTCTTCCGCGGCATAATATCCAGACAGAATGTTTCATGCCGGATATCCTCAAAATGAAGTTCCGGCATAGAAGCCAGCGGATGACGGTCGGACAGCACAATCGCCGCGTTTGATACGGCCAGGTCGACATGTTCCGATTTTGGAACTTCATATTTCCCCATACGCAGATAAAAAGCTACGTCATATTCCCCGCTCATAAAAATGTCGTTCATATCATTCCAGTTCGTTCCGGTTAAAGCCAGCATAATATCCGGATGCAGTTCGTGAAAACTTCTGGTAAGGTACGAAAAACGTTCGGTGCACAGTCCCGGTACATACCGGATATTCAAATGCCGCTTTAAAATTTTCCCGGCCGTCTGCACCGCCTCGATCAGTTCCTCTTCTTTTGCAAAAAGTTCCTGCGCCTCCCGCACGAGAACGCTTCCCGCTATCGTAAGCGTTAAAGACCGGTTCTTCCGGTAAAACAATTCCACTCCCAGTTCGGATTCCAGACGCTGTATCTGCTCGCTCAAAGCCGGCTGGCTGATATACAGTTCTCTGGAAGCTTTCGTCATATTCAGACACTCCGCCGTTTTTAAAAAATACTCCAATTGTTTATGCGTCATATTATCAACCTTATCATAACCCCTGTCATAGGATAAACCTTATAGATATATATATTTAATTGTATTATACTTTTTCCGGACTGTCCAGTAAAATAAAGATATCTGAACTGATGCCGGGTTATTTTCACGGAACGCTGGCAGTTCGGCTGTTTTCCTGCAAAATGATTGTTCAGACAGCACTGAAATAGAAGTACATAAAAAATATTATCTACATATTTTCACGTGGATTTCCCGCTATGTTGCCAGAGCCGGGAAACCGGTTCCAGAATTTTTAGTATCCCTAACTCCGGGATGGGCGGATGTGATTTGATTCCCCCGATTCAAACTCGGTTTTCCGTC
>JAAWJJ010000055.1 GCA_022796875.1 Eubacterium sp.
CTGCACAAGGACAGTCCATCCTGTTTTGTGCCGTCTGCCTGAAAACATCGGCGGTAAAATGTTCCGGCAACATTTTTGTAAGCGGAAGAAACCGACGTACCGGCAATTCTAATAGTTCCGTTAAATATTACAGAAGATTGGCAGCATAAGGGCAGGTTTTCACAGACGTAGAATGTCAGGCCTGTACAAAATAATAACCAATTGTCCTTGTGGAAAAAAATGAGATTTTCTTAGCGCTCTGTATATAATCAGCAATTTGAGGACAGGGATGTCCTCAAAAGCCCGAACTGCGCCCGGACGCCGCCAACTTCTGATCATATTTTTTATATCTCCATACTTTAAATTGAGTTTCAGATAAAGCTGTTTGCCCAAAATGCAACAGAAAAAATCAGTACAAAAAAGCGGTGTAAAAAGAAGCTGCACCGGGGTTAAACTAAGAAAACAATCTGTATAATTTGGAAACGACAGTATAAAAAATATACCGAAAAAAGGATAAAAAATAAAAAAGAAGATCAACAGACGGTCTTCTTTTTTATTTTTATCCTTTATTTCAGATGAAATTTTTCGAGTTTCATATAGAAATTCCGTTTTGAAATACCAAGGATTTTGATGGCTTTGGCTTTGTTTCCACCGGTCAGGGATAAAACGGATTTGATGGCGTCGTATTCTGTTTTTTCGATCAGGTCCTTTAAGTTGTAACTCTCCGCGGATAGGGGGGGTAGCGGCATTTTTATCCGTTTCCGCGAGCGAGCTGATAATATTTGCAGGCAGGTAATCCGCGGATATTTCTTCGGTCGGACAAAGGATGGCCATTCGTTCTACGCAGTTTTTTAATTCACGGATATTTCCGGGCCAGGAATAGCGCAGGAAATGGTCGGAAACGTCGGTAGAAAAATGACGGTTTTCCCATTGCGGCATATCCAGGGAAGACAGAAACATGTCGGATAACAGGGGGATATCCGTGCGCCTATCCCGCAGCGGCGGGAGCTGCAGAGGAATGATGCAGATACGGTAATAGATATCTTCACGGAACGTACCGTCTGCGACCATTTTTTCCAAATCCCTGTTTGTGGCCGTGATCAGACGGAAATTCAGTTTGATCGGTTTGCTGCCGCCAATCCTGGTGATTTCCCGCTCCTGCAGGGCACGAAGTAATTTGACCTGCATGGAAACCGGCATTTCACCGATCTCATCCAAAAAAAGAGTGCCATTATTGGCAAGTTCAAATTTGCCGGCTTTTCCGTTTGTGTTAGCGCCGGTAAAGGCTCCTTTTTCATAACCGAATAATTCGCTTTCCATAAGGCTTTCCGGAATAGCGGCGCAGTTTACGCGGATAAAAGGACCGGAAGCGTATTGGCTGCTGTAGTGTATGGCTCCGGCCAGCACTTCTTTTCCGGTTCCGCTTTCGCCGGAAATGCAGACGGAACTGTCGGTTTGCGCTACCCGTGCGGCCAGATGCAGGATTTTGACAAACTGAGGGGAAGTTCCGACAATCTGCTGAAAATGAAACGGCAGTTTTTCTTTGGAAAGAAGCTGCTGCTGCGCCTGCTTGTACAAATCTTTGTAATAGGCTACGGATACGGAAAGTTCGGAAATCAGGTCGTTGTGCGTTTGTATGACTGCGGCGCCTTTAAAAGACGGCGTGTCAATTCTTACCACATCGGACAGGCCGGAAAACCCGAAATCCTCATAGTAGTAATTATCGGAAGCAAGAGAGTTGCGGATCAGGTTCAAAAGGCGATCCAGGGCGGCCATATCCGGGTTTTTCATTTGAAGCAGTACCGTACCGGGAATTTGTTTGGCGGGTATCCCGATTTTTTCCCAGTATTCCCCATAAGACTGCAGGTAATGGCTGTTGATAAAACAGATTTTTGTCTGCTCGTCAATGATCATTACGTCAAGAGCCAGTGAATCTAATGTGATGAGCAGGGGAACGGCGGATTCGTTTACCGGGAGCAGGCAGCGTTCCTGAAACGGAAGTTCATATGTTTTCTGTTCCATAGAAAATTCTCTCCTTATCTATCGTATGTTACCTGTTTGGACAAAAGTATAATTAATTTCATTATACAAAATTCGATCTAAATTGAAAAGAGTATAAAAATAATATCCAAATCAAAAACGGGGATAGACATAAAACTGGCATGGATTTTGCATGTATTCAGGTAACAGCAAAACAGCAGTAAGAGAAAGAATAAAAAGTGAACAAGGAGGATGCAATGGAACGCGATGATTTAGGAAGGGTGATCCGCGAGCAGAAGCCGTTGGAAGGCGTCCGCAAAGTAATTGCGGAAAGGATGACCTACAGTAAACACACTTATCCGCAGGGAACCGGACAGGTGCTTTTGCAGGTAGACAATTTAATAAAGTTCCGTAAAGAACTTTTGGAGAAAAAAGGGGTCAAGGTGTCGTTTGGGAATCTGTACCTGAAAGCGGCGGCCTGCGCGCTGGAAGAGAATATGATACTGAACGGTTCCAGAACAAAAACAGAACTGATTTATTACGACGATATTAATCTGAACGCAACCGCTTCTATAAACGGAATCCTGATGGAGCCGGTGTTAGAGCATGCGGACAGAAAAGATATTGAGGAAATCAACGAGGAAATGGCAAAAGTTTACGAGAACCTGAAAAAAGGGAAGCTGATGAAAGTAAAACTGGAGGGCGGCACTTTTGCAGTCAGTAACCTGGGCGGATTTTTGATCGACAGCCAGCAGCCGTTTATTTCACCGCCGCAGGGCGCGATCATGGGAATCTCCAGAAACCGCAGGGTTCCGGGATTTGACGAAAACGGAAATGTAGTGCCGGTGAATATGACAAGTTTTGCGCTGACGGTAGACCACGGATTTGTAGACGGCATCGAGGTCGTGAATTTCTTTGAATCCCTGAATAAAGTATTGCAGGATCCGTGGACATGGATGTACCACAAAAGGACGCCGGCTCAGGAGGAATAAGATGCCGGGAAATCAGGCGATGGCAAATCACGAAAAGACGTTGGCTCAGGAGGAGTAAGACGATGGAGAAAAAAAGATATTTAATTGAAATCGGTACGGGAGTGGATATGCACGGCGGCAACATGACGACAGCGTCCGTGAAAGCAATCAAAAACGCGATGTCACATTGCTGCATGGCGGGAATCCATGACGTTCTGGAGGCGGATATCAAAGACGTCGCCCTGCGCATCAAAGTAAGCTGCCCAAAACCGGAAGAACTGGACTTTCAGGCATTAAAGGAACCGGTAAACTTTTATGAAGACGTGGAAATCGTTACGGAAAAAGGCGGATGTAGCGAAAAAGGCCTCCATGTGGCCCAGATGGGCGCCGGCGACAATCTGATTGTAGCCGTAGCGGTAATTACGGTATATGTGAAGCTTCCGCCGCAGGCAAACATGTAATCGATAGCGAAACATAAAAGCTATGATAATAAAAAATTATCCAATTATGAAAGGAGAAAACAAAAATGAAACAGGAGATTAACATTCCCAAATTAGGATCAGAGATGAAAACAGGACAGATTTTAAAATGGCTGGTAAACGTAGGCGACCAGGTAGAGGAAGACCAGGAAATCTGCGAGATCAAAACGGAGAAAATGAACGCGATGGTAGAGTCTTTATACGACGGCGTAATTACGGAAATCACAGGTAAAGTAGGGGAAACCTACAATGTAGGGGAAGTTATCGGTTATATCGAAGAGGAAGAATAATAGTTTCACGTACGGAAAGGAGTTAACGAAATGGCTTATAGCAAAGAACAGCTTGTTGAAATGTATAAAATTATGCAGCGTGCACGTCTGTTTGACAAAAAAATTTCTACGGAGAGCAGAAAAGGGAAACTGGTGGGAATGTTCCATTTTGGTACGAACCAGGAGGCATTTGAAGCCGGACTGATGCCTTGTATCGGCAAAGACGATTATCTCAGGCCATATCACAGAAACCATGGCTGCCTCAGCATGTGCGATATGAAACTATATGTGGCGGGAATGTTAGAGCGTTCTACCGGTTATAACATGGGAATCGGCGGCGATTATCATCAGCAGGATATTAAAAACCTGCACTTACTGCCGCTTGACGGGTTGATCGGCGAGGACTGGCTGCACTGTACCGGTGTGGCGATGGCGCTGAAATTACAGAAAAAACCAGGCGTAGTTATCTGTGTTCAGGGCGATGGCGGCGCACAGATGGGTTCCCTGTATGAATCCATGAATTTTGCTTCTCTGTTCGACCTTCCGATTGTGTACGTTATTATGAATAACGGCGTGGCAATGACGACGCCGACGGAAAAAGAATGTAAATGTTCCGAAATATCCGGAAGAGCCGCAGGCTTTAACGTAAAAGGCGTCAGCGTATGGGGGCAGGATCCGATTGCCATCCGCGAGGTCATTGAATCAGCTATGGAAAGCGCACGGAACGGACAGCCGGCATTGGTAGAAGTCATGACATACCGTAAGTGCGGCCACTATTTCGGCGATCCGAGAGATTATGAAACGGAAGAACGCGACGCACGGATGACAGAGAAATATCCGGATCCGATTTTGCGTTTTGAGAAAGTTCTTCAGGATATGGGCGTTTGTACGGCGGAAGAATTGAAAGGCTATGCAAAAGAGGTTAAGAAAGAGATTGCAGAGGCATTTGATTGGGCATATGAACAGCCGATGTTGACAGGCGATATGACAAAAGGCGCCGACAAAGTATTTTCCTATACGGAAGGAGGAAAACTGTAATGAGAGATTTAGGTTATGCACAGGCGTTAGAGGCAGCTATTTTTGAAGAAATGCAGCGTGATGAAAAAGTATATTATATGGGTGAAGACGTCGGCGTTTTCGGCGGGGCGATCACAAAATTATTTTCCTTGTATCAGAATTTTCCTGACAGAGTAATGGATATGCCGTTAGATGAAAAGGGATTTACTGGCGTAGCGGTAGGTATGGCATGGATGGGACTTCGTCCGATCGTGGAATTTATGTATCCGGACTTTTTGCCGCTTGCAATGAGCGATATTGTCCACGGCGCGGCAAAACAGTATTGGCTGTCAAACCAGGAGTGTCCGGTACCGATGGTAATCCGTTCGGCGCAAGGCATTGGCTCCCAGTGCGGAGCGCATCATTCCGAATGCGTGGAAGCATGGTTAATGAACTATCCGGGCATTAAAATTGCAGTTCCGACGTTTCCGAAAGACGCTTACGGCATGATGAAGCATGCCATCCGCGATAACGATCCGGTGTTGTGGCTGGACTGCCGTACGACCTGCTATACGGAGCATGATAATATTCCGGAAGCGGACGAAGATTACATATTGGAGTTTGGGCATGCGAATATTCTGCGGGAAGGTACGGATGTGACGATCGTTGCATGGCATAAATTATTGAAAGATGCGCTGGCAGCGGCGGAAGATCTGGAAAAACAGGGGATTTCCTGCGAGGTAATCGACCCGCGTACGCTGATTCCGTTCGACATCGATACGGTATTAACTTCTGTTCGCAAAACGGGCCATCTGGTTATTGCGCATGAAGCGAATATCAGGGGCGGCTTTGGCGAGGAAATCGCTGCCCAGGTGACAGAAAGAGATGCGGGAAGCCTGAAAGCGCCGATCGAGCGCGTAGGCACGCCGAATACATTTATTCCGGTTGGAACGGTAGAATGGCAGATCGTACCGGATAAAATGGATGTAATCCGCGCGATTAAGAAAACGTTAGGGAAAGAACTGCTTCCGGAAGAACAGGGCAGAGTAGTGGTCGACGTTATTGCGGAACTGGAAAAATCAAGACCGGAAAGCAACGATAATTAACGTCTGGCGATGATACGCGGTCATGGCAAAAAGCATCAACAGATAAAAGCGAGGGCCTTAAGATGGGAATCATAGGAATAGCATGCAATCCGCAGTCCGGAAAAGATATCCGCAGGCTGTTAACCGCAGCGACAACGATTGACGACATGGAAAAACTGAATATTGTAGAGCGTATTTTACTGTCTGTTTCTGCAATCGGGAATCAAAAGGTATATATTATGCCGGACCGACTTGGATATGGGCGCATGCTGCTGCAGAAGAGCAGCATGCCGGATTATCCGGGCGACCTCTCCCAGTTGGAGATTTATGATATGGAACGTACGGAAACGCAGCATGATACGGTTTTTTTTGCGGAGGAAATGGAACGGATCGGGGCGGACGTCATGATTATCATGGGCGGCGACGGAACGAGCCGCGCAGCGGCGAAAGGGAGCCGGAAAGTACCGATGATTTCGTTATCCACGGGGACAAACAACGTATATCCTGAATTAATGGAAGGGACGGTGGCCGGAGTGGCGGCCGCCGTTCTTGCAAACCATGCGGTTCCTCTGGAAGAATGCGCCGCACAGGCAAAATGCATAGAAATTTATATCAACGGGGAATTCCGGGAACTGGCGTTAATCGACCTGGTTTTCTGTAAAAATCCGTTTGTTGGTTCCAGGGCAATCTGGAATTATGAAGAAATCGACCGCATTATCGTAACGCAGTGCAGCATGGCTTCCATCGGTTTTTCCGCAATGGTAGGAGCGGCTATTCAGGTGACGGCAGAAGACGGGTTTGGCGGGTATGCCGAATTTACGGAGGGACAGCCGAATACTTACGCGGCGGTAGGCGCCGGCGTTATCCGGCCGGTTTGCATTAAAAATGTGAGAACAATAGCGTTGGATGAAAAAATATCTTTTACTATGGACTATATGGGAACCCTGGCGTTGGACGGAGAGCGCGAAATTGTATTTTATCCGGGCGATGAGATTACGTGCGTAGTGAAAAGAAACGGACCGAAAAAAGTAAATGCAAAAAAGGCGGTTGAGTTAGCGCAGAAAAAAGGGTTTTTCCGGTTATAATACTGGAATTTGGACAAAGGAGCAATGGAAATGATAAAATATGAAACAGCAGTAATCGGAGGCGGCCCGGGCGGCTATATTGCTGCAATCAGGTCCGCGCAGTTAGGAAAGAAAACGGTTATTTTTGAAAAAAGGGATATGGGCGGGACGTGCTTAAACCGCGGATGTATCCCGACAAAAACATTACTGCACAGCGCGGAACTGTATGCGGAACTGGGAACCGCGAAGAAACTGGGAATTAGAGTCGATCAGTATGATTTTGACTACAAAAAAATGGCCAAAAGAAAAGATAAGGTAGTAAAAACTTTAAAAAGTGGGGTAGAGAACCTGGTGCAGGGGCACGGCGCGGCAGCGGTAAATGCCGAAGCGGTATTGGTGGACGCTCATACGATAAAAGCCGGCGATGAATTATACGAGGCGGAAAATATTATCCTTGCTTCCGGGTCGGTTCCGGCAAATATTCCGATTCCGGGCGCGGATAAACCGGGCGTAGTAAACTCCGACGGCGTGCTGAGTATGGAAACCTGTCCGGATTCCGTCGTCATTGTCGGCGGCGGCGTCATCGGCATTGAGTTTGCAACGTTATTTTCAGATCTGGGAAAGAAGGTTACGATCATTGAAATGCTGCCGTCAATCCTCTTCGGAAACGAACCGGATATCTGCTGTACGATGGCCGGTATTTTGACGGACAGAGGCGTTGCTATCCATACGGACGCGAAAGTATTGGAAATCCAGGACGGGCTGACTGTAAAATTTGAAAAAGACGGAGCCGTTATGGAAGCGGCCGGGCAGATGGTTATTATGGCCGCAGGACGCCGACCGGATACCGCCGGACTTGGATTGGATGCCGCCGGGGTAGAAACCGAACGAGGATTTGTAAAAACAGACGCTGAAATGCGGACCTCCGTGCCAAATATTTATGCCATCGGCGATATTACCGGAAAAATGCAGCTTGCCCATGTTGCGACGGCGCAGGGAATCGTGGCGGCCCATAATGCGGCTGGAGAACACCAGCATATGAATTATGACGCCGTTCCGGGATGTATTTACAGCACGCCGGAAATTGCAACGGTAGGGCTTACCGAGGAAAAAGCCGTTGCGAACGGGTATGAAGTAAAAACCGGCCGGTTTAACGTTTCCGGAAACGGACGCAGTCTGGCAATCAACTGCCAGGACGGATTTTCGAAAGTCGTGACGGATGCGAAAACCGGAAAAATACTCGGCTGCCATCTGATCGCGCCGCACGCTACGGAAATGATTGCGGAAGCAACGCTGGCCATCCGCCAGAACCTGTCTGTCGAACAGGTGGGCGAAACAATCCATGCGCATCCGACCGTAAGCGAGATCATCATGGAAGCGGCGCATGATGTGGAAAACCTTTGCTGCCATAAAATATAACCGCATCGTTTGCGGGATTTAAAAATATTATCTGAACTGTAACTTACAGCGCAGATAATATTTTTTTATGCGTTCATCTTGCTATTATTTCGGCATGACAATATAATAGAGGCAGGGAAGCAATAGAGGCAAGGGAAGCAATAGGGGCGAGAGAGGTGAAAGACCATGATCATAGAAGATTTGCTGGCTAAAAAGAATATGACAAAATACCGGCTCGCGGTTATGGCAAATGTGCCTCATACAACGCTGAACGATATTTGCCGCGGAAAAACAAAGCTGGAAAAATGCTCGGCAGAAACCGTATATAAACTGGCGAACGCCCTTGGCGTTTCTATGGAAATGCTGACGGAAAGCGGACTTCGGGAAACAAAAAAGGTACGCAGCTTTGAATATGGACTGCCGGATTATCTTCAGCATGATCTTGACGCATATAAGGAAGGCCTGAAAACAAAATCCGGTATTCTTGACTGCCTGTGGGGAGAATTATATGGCAGCATTAATATAGCGGAAATCAACGAGGGCGCCATTACTCCAGAACATGCGGATTATCTGCGGCAGAAATACCTCTGGGGAGGGGGAAGAGAATGAAAGGAAACGTAGATTTTACCAATTGCAGGCGGGTATTTGGCAAAGCATATAATGGGGCAAACGGAAAAAAGATTGCAGTGGAATATGAGGGGAAGCAGTATATGCTGAAATTCCCGCCGTCAGGCCGGGCAAAGCCTACGGAACTTTCGTATACTAACAGTTGTTTTTCAGAGCATATTGCCTGCAGTATTTTCAATATACTGGGCGTTACGGCACAGGAAACCATGCTTGGAACTTTTGACGTGGAGGGAAAGACAAAGGTGGTCTGTGCATGCCGTGATTTTACCGCGGATGGAAAGCAGCTTTTTGATTTCTGTTCCATCAAAAATACGATTCTTGATTCTGACAGTAATGGGAATGGAACGGAGCTTATGGATATTCTGGAAACAATAGAAAAACAACAGTTTGTAGAACCGGGCAGGCTGCTGGAATACTTTTGGGATGTATTTGTCATAGATGCGCTGCTTGGCAACTTTGACCGGCATAACGGCAACTGGGGATTTCTGTACGACTTGGTTTCAGAAACGACAGTTCCTGCTCCTGTATATGATTGCGGAAGCTGCCTGCTGCCTCAGGCAGATGAAAGCGTTATGAAAAGTGTCCTTGAGAATGAAGAAGAACTGAACAAAAGAGTGTTTCGGTTTCCGACTTCTGCCGTAAAAATAGACGGCAGAAAAATTAATTACTATGATTTCCTGACGAAAGCGGAAAATGCAGATTGTAACGCAGCGGTGAAAAGGATTTATCACAGGCTGAATATGGAAGAAATCAATCATTTTATAGAGGATGTTCCGTATATTGGCGATCTGCAGAAAACGTTTTACAAACGGTATATCGGCGCCAGGGTATCGCTGATTTTTACCCCTGCTTATAAAATGAGTACAGCAGATGATGAGTGTAGAGGACGATGAGTATAGAGGATGAAGTACAGTGGAGGATGAAATGGAACATAATATAAGCGATGAAATGAAAGAGATTATACGGCAGAGCCTGGCAAATCCGGAAAGTCTGCCGGTGGTCGGACAGGACGGCCCGCCGACCGCAAAAAATCAGGCTTTATCCGAAAATGCGGCGGAAAACCTGCATCCGTCCGCGGAGGATGAAACTTCTTTAAGCGGATTTTTAACGGAAGAACGGAACATGCAGGTGAAACGGTTTTACCTGAATTACCCGGCGCAGGATAAAGAGGGGAACGATCTGCATCTGTATATTGAAATAGAAGTAGACGATGAAGACGACAGTTATCTCAACTATTGGGTCGGCTGCGAGGAATATACGGCGAAACGGTATATCGCTTCCGTCGAGGGAGATCTGGACGGACAGAATCTGCTGGAGATCGTGAAAGTGAAGCACATTTACTACTATATCCATGAAGTAAGGGAAAACTATTCTTACGATAATAAATTCTGATCTGCAGATCGGTGATGATATATAAGGATTTTACGAAGATCGAGGGGAAAGCAACAATGACGTTAAGAGATTTGGAGATCGGAGGCCTGGCGGTCGTTACTTCCGTAGGAGGCGAAGGCGCGCTGCGGCAGCATTTTCTCGATATGGGGGTACTGCCCGGTGCGGAAATCATGCTGGTAAAATACGCGCCGCTGGGCGATCCGATGCAGCTGCGGATTCACGGTTATGAACTGACGCTGCGTCTGGACGATGCCGAAAAGATTGAGATAGAGCCAATCCAAAAAGAGAAAAAAGAAACAGGAACAGGAACGGAAAAGAGAAAAGATACGCAGGAGGAGAGCCAGAGGAAAAAAAGCCGCAGGCAGACGGAACACCCGGGACTGGGAGAGGGCGGCAGGTATCATACGAAAAAAGGGGAGCATCCTCTGCCGGACGGGACGACACTGACGTTTGCGCTGGCCGGAAACCAGAACTGCGGAAAAACGACGCTGTTTAACCAGCTGACCGGTTCCAACCAGCATGTCGGAAATTTCCCGGGAGTAACCGTGGACCGCAAGAGTGGCCAGATCCGGGGACACGACAATACCGAAATCATAGATTTGCCGGGTATTTATTCGATGTCGCCGTATTCCAGTGAAGAAATCGTGACGCGCCAGTTCATTATCGACGAGAAACCGACGGGGATTATCAACATTGTGGACGCGACCAATATTGAACGGAACCTGTACCTGACGATGCAGTTAATGGAACTGGACGTACCGATGGTGCTGGCTTTGAATATGATGGATGAGGTTTGGGGAAACGGCGGTTCTATTCTGATCAACGATATGGAGGGCATGCTTGGCATCCCGGTCGTACCGATTTCGGCTGCAAAAAACGAGGGCGTGGACGAGCTGGTAAACCACGCGTTACATATTGCGAAATACCAGGAGCGGCCGGGACGTCTGGACTTCTGCGACGCCGACGATAACGGCGGGGCGGTACACCGGTGCCTGCACGGGATTATGCATTTGATCGAAGATCATGCCAAAGACGCCGGGATTCCGGTGCGTTTCGCCGCGACAAAAATTGTCGAGGGCGACGAAACGATCATATCGGATCTGAATCTTCAGCAGAATGAAAAAGAAATGATAGAACATATTATCTGCCAGATGGAAGAAGAACGGGGGCTCGACCGGGCGGCGGCCATTGCGGATATGCGTTTTACTTTTATTTCCCGTCTGGTGGGCGAAACAGTCGTGAAAGCGCGTGAAAGCCGGGAGCACGTCAGGAGCGGCAAAATGGACAGGATCCTGACCGGAAAATATACGGCGGTGCCGGTGTTTATCGGGATTATGGCGCTTATCTTCTGGCTGACGTTTAACGTAATCGGCGCATGGCTGCAGGGACTGGTGGAAGCCGGCGTGGAATGGCTGACTGTGGCAACGGATGCGGCGCTGACAGGCTGGAATGTGAACACCGTGCTGCACTCGCTCGTGATCGACGGGATTTTTGCCGGAATCGGCAGCGTGTTAAGCTTTCTGCCGATCATCGTGACGTTGTTTTTCTTTTTGTCTTTGCTGGAAGATACCGGATATATGGCGCGTGTGGCTTTTGTAATGGACCGGCCGCTGCGGAAAATAGGCTTATCCGGGCGGAGTATTGTGCCGATGTTGATCGGGTTCGGGTGTACCGTGCCGGGCGTCATGGCAAGCCGGACATTGCCGTCGGAGCGCGACCGGAAAATGACGGTTCTTCTGACGCCGTTTATGAGCTGTTCCGCGAAACTGCCGATTTACGGTTTTTTTGCGGCGGCATTTTTCCCGGGGCGTGCGGCGCCGGTTATGATTGTGCTGTATATTCTGGGAATTGTTATCGGACTGCTGTTATTGCTGATACTGAAAGGAACTGCGTTTAAAGGGGAGGCCGTTCCGTTTGTCATGGAACTGCCGAATTACCGTATGCCAGGAGCGGTCAATATTTTGCGTTTATTATGGGATAAGGCGAAAGACTTTTTGCAGAGGGCGTTCACGGTCATCTTTATTGCGACGATCGTGATCTGGTTTTTACAGTCTTTTGATCTGCATCTGGCGCTGGCAGAAGACTCCGGCAGCAGTATCCTGGCGGTATTATCCGGATATATCGCTCCTGTTTTTAAGCCGCTTGGATTTGGGGACTGGAGAATATCTACCGCGCTGATTACCGGATTTATTGCAAAAGAAAGCGTAGTATCAAGCCTGAATATCCTGTTTGGGACGACTGCGGGCCTGCTGCAGGTACTGAGTACGGCGGCGGTCTGGCCGCTGCTCGTATTTTGCCTGTTATATACGCCGTGTGTGGCGGCGATCGCATCCGTAAAAAGAGAACTTGGCAGTAAGTGGGCAGTTGGTATGGTATTTTGGCAGTGCGGGATCGCGTGGGCCTGCGCTTTCGTGGTGCGGCTGATTACATTGGTGTTGTGACCGGAAAGGAAAGAATTGGAAATACGCTCTTGCTTTCAAAAGGCAGAAAGAATATAATAGAACTATTCAAAAGATGGAGGTAGAAAGATGTTAGAAAAAGAAGTAGCAATATTATTAAATGAACAGATTAACAAAGAATTATATTCTGCATATTTGTATCTGGATTTTTCTAATTTTTATAAAGAAGAGGGTTTGGACGGATATGCAAACTGGTATTACATACAGGCGCAGGAAGAACGCGACCATGCGATGTTGTTCTTACATTATATGCAGAATAACGGAGAGAAAGTGACACTGGAAGCAATCGAAAAACCGAATATCGAATTGAAAGATCTTGTGGATCCGTTAAAAGCAGGGTTGGAACATGAACAGTATGTAACATCTCTGATTAATAATCTGTATACTGCCGCAGCAAAAGCAAATGACTACAGGACAATGCAGTTTTTGGATTGGTTCGTAAAAGAACAGGGTGAAGAAGAAGAGAATGCGGATACCAATCTGAAACGTTATGAACGTTTCGGCGCAGATTTGAAAGCGTTGTATGATCTGGATAAAGAATTGGAAGCCAGAGTATATTCTGCACCATCTTTAGTATTATAGTAAGAAAGTCTATCGGCGGTATGAAGCGGTTCATGCCGCCGTTTTGCCATATATGGTTTAAAAACCGAAAGACTGGCTCGCGGTTTCAGACTGGAAGTTTATGGTATCGGTTTCACAGATTTTTACAGGCAGTGAGGATGAGAGTATGGGAAGTTTTGAACGAACGGAAATTTTGTTTGGCAAAGACGCTGTCCGCCGTTTACAAAAAGCAAGGGTCGCCGTTTTCGGAATCGGCGGCGTCGGCGGATATGTGGCGGAAGCGCTTTCACGCAGCGCTATTGGGCAGTTGGATCTGATTGACAGTGATATTATAGTTCGGAGTAATATTAACCGCCAGATTTATGCGACGGAAAAAACAATCGGTCGTCAAAAAGTAGATGTGGCAAAAGAAAGGATATTAGAAATTAATCCGCAGGCTGTGGTTCGTACCTATCCTGTTTTTTATTTGCCGGAAACCGCGGCGCAGTTTGATTTTACACAATATGATTATGTGGTAGATGCGATCGATACGGTGACTGGAAAACTGATGCTGGCAAAACAGGCAAAAGAAGCCTCCGTTCCGATTATCAGTGCGATGGGGGCAGGAAATAAAAGAAACTCCGCAATGCTGGAAGTGGCGGATATTTATGAAACATCGGTTTGCCCGTTGGCGCGCGTGATGCGCAGAGAGTTGAAAAAATGGGGGATTGACTGTTTAAAGGTAGTATATTCGAAAGAAAAACCGATCACTCCGCAATACGTCCGGGTAGAAGAGCTAGAAGAAAAAACAGGGAAATTACCGGCAGGAAGCAACGCGTTTGTACCGCCTGCGGCAGGACTGATGATAGCTGGGGAGGTGGTAAATGATTTGCTGGCGGAACAGGAATAGTGAAATACAGAAAACAGGGCAAAAACGAAAGTAATAAAATGAAATCAGGGTTATAAAACAGAATAGAATCAGGGTTATAAAACAGAATGGAATCAGGGTTGTAAAATAAAATGAAATCAGGGTTATAAATTATCGACAGGAGGGGTTATATGATTTACAGGGAATTTCAGGACATGAAGTTATCAGGGCTGGCGCTCGGGATGATGCGTTTACCGGTAGTAGGCGGTGACGACGCTGTGATCGACAAAGAGGCAGCGGGAGAAATGATCGACTACGCATACCAAAACGGAGTGAATTATTTTGACACGGCATGGGGGTATCACAACGGCAATTCGGAATTCATTGCAGGAGAATACTTATCAAAGTATCCGAGAGAAAGCTATTATCTGGCTACAAAATTTCCCGGGTATGACAATTCCAATATGGGGAAAGTCAAAAAGATTTTTGAGGCGCAATTGAAGAAATGCAAAACGGATTATTTTGACTTTTATTTGTTCCACAATGTTTATGAAGGAAATATTGACGATTATCTGAATCCGGAATTTGGTATTCTGGACTATTTACTGGAGCAGAAGAAAAACGGCAGGATTCGTCATTTGGGATTTTCCGCTCACGGGAACATTGAAGTAATCCAGCGTTTTCTGGATGCCTATGGCTCCGAAATGGAATTTGGACAGCTTCAGTTAAATTATATGGACTGGCATTTTCAGCAGGCAAAAGAAAAGGCGGAACTGCTGCGCAAAGCGGGTATTCCGATCTGGGTGATGGAACCGATGCGCGGCGGCAAGCTTGCAAACGCGCCGAAAGAAATGGAGGCAGAACTTTTAAAAATGCGTCCGGAAGAGTCCGTACCTGCCTGGGCATATCGTTTTTTGCAGACAATTGAAGGCGTTACGGTAGTACTTTCCGGCAGTTCGAGTTTGGAACAGTTAAAAGAAAATATAGCTATTTGGCAGGAGGATAAACCGCTTTCCCAGAAAGAATTTGACCAGCTGACAGAGCTGGCGGACGCACAGACGCAGAAAGACGGGGTTCCGTGTACGTCCTGCCATTATTGTACGGGGCATTGTCCTCAGGAATTGCCGATTCCGGAACTGATTGCATTGTACAATGAACACAAAATTACCGGAGGGGGATTTATTGCGCCGATGGCGGTAGCGAGTATGCCAAAAAAAATGCGTCCGGCGAATTGTATTGCCTGCCGGAGCTGTGAACAGGTATGTCCGCAGCAAATTAAAATATCGGAAACGATGCGTGAATTTTCCGCTATGATTAAAATGTAATTTTTGCAAAATAATACATGGTATTGGCCGTCCAATATTTGTTTCACGGGCAACGGGTAAAGCAGTTTACACAGAACAAATGTTTTACTATAATAAATCTGTGAGGTGAAAAAATTGGCAGGAAAAGTTTTTTTTCATGTAGATGTAAACAGCGCGTTTTTGTCCTGGGAGGCAGTATATCGGATGCGGGAACTGGGAGAAACGGAAGATCTGAGGACCATTCCGTCGGCAGTCGGCGGCGATGTTTCGAAAAGGCACGGGATCATACTGGCGAAATCAATTCCGGCAAAAAAATTCCATATCCATACGGCGGAGCCGGTCATACAGGCAGTTCGGAAATGTCCGGCGTTAAAACTGGTTCCGCCGAATTACGAAGTATATAAGCAGTTTTCTGACGCTTTTTTTGAAATTTTGAATAAATATTCTCCGGATGTGGAAAAATACAGTATAGATGAAGCGTTTCTGGACATGACCGGAATGGAAAATCTGTACGGCAGTCCGTTGGAATCGGCAGTCCGGCTGAAAGATGAAATATTTGATACACTGGGATTTACAGTCAATATCGGTATTTCGGAAAACAAACTGCTTGCAAAAATGGCAAGTGATTTTGAAAAACCGAACCGGGTGCATACGTTGTTTCCAAATGAAATAGCGGAGAAAATGTGGCCTTTGCCGGTTGGAGATCTGTTTTTAGTCGGCAAATCATCCGTGAAAAAGCTGCAAAATATCGGTATCCATACGATCGGCGACCTGGCGCACGCTAATTTGGAAATTCTGACGTCTGTGTTGAAAAAACACGGAAAAACGATTTGGAATTTTGCCAATGGGCGCGATATGGGAATGATGGATGATTCCACGCCGGAGAGCAGAAGTTACAGCAACGAAACCACCGTATCATTCGATGTAACGGATGCGGAAACGGCAAAAATGGTGTTGCTTTCACTGGCTGAAAACGTGGGATGGCGTCTGAGGCAGGATAATGCGCGTGCGGAACTGGTATCCGTTATGCTGAGATATTCGGATTTGCGTCGTACTTCGCATCAGCGCGTGCTGCCGCAGCCGACAAATATCACAACAGAAATTTATAAAGAAGCCTGCCGGCTGTTTGATGATTCGTGGAACGGAGAGGAACTTCGTCAGCTGGGATTACAGGCGGGCAGGGTTATGGAACAGGAATCGGTTCGGCAGATATCGCTTTTTGATACGACAGATTATGAAAAGCTGGAGAAAATGGATAAGGCAGTGGATGTGATCCGCGAAAAATTCGGAAGCAATGCTGTCATGAGAGCCTCTTTTTTGTCGTCGGACAAAATTCCACCGATTACCGGGCGAAGAAAAAGCAGGGAAAAGTAAAAAATGCAGGAAATGTAAAGAATACAGAGAATGTAAAGAATGCAGAGAATGTAAATAATGCAGAGAATGTAGAGAGTATAAAGAATGTAGAGAATGAGGACGGGTACAAAGAATGAAAAGCATATTAATTAAAGATACTACAAAAGAAGAAAGGGAACAGATCATTAAAGAGTCTATGGATTGCGGAGGAGGCTGCGAGAATTGTTCTTCCTGCTGGCTGGGAGGCGGCAATCCGTTTACGATGTACCAGGATTATATTGATGGGAAAAAAGAAATCTCGGAGATCAACATGGAGTATAATGCCCGTTATCTCCATTAATAAAAATGATACAAAAACTACCCTGGATTTCTAATTTTTTCATAATAATTACCAAAAATGTATTATTTGTGAAAGAATAGCTGACATTTTGCGAAAAATCCTGATAAAATAAATGGTGGAGCATGAAAAACTTAATTTTACATAATAACAAATCTGTTTTATGTAAATTGCAATGGATAATATTCTATAAAGTCAGGAGGGGATAAAATGTATCAGATAGGAGAGATTATTATTTACGGAAGCAACGGCGCCTGCCGGGTAGAAAAGGTTGGCTCTGTAGAGATGGAAGGGCTTCCAAAAGAGAAAATCTACTATACGCTAAAGCCTGTTTATGCAAACGGCGGAACAGTCTTTACGCCGGTAGACAACCAGAAAGTAGTAATGCGTCCTATCATTTCCAGAGAAGAAGCAGAAGATTTGATTGAACATATCGGAACCGTAGAAACGCTTTGGGTAGAGGATGAGAAAAAACGGGAATTGCAGTACAAAGAAGCGTTAAGAACGTGCGACTGCAGGGAGTGCATTAAAGTATTGAAAACCCTGCACCGCAGAAGAGTATCCCGCATTGCCGAGGGAAAAAAGGCAACGGCCAGCGATGAAAAATACCTGCGCCTGGCAGAGGACAGCCTTTACGGAGAACTTGCATTAGCGCTTGATATGAAACGCGATGAAGTAGGGAAATATATTGAAGAACGAGTGAACATGGCAAAAGTCTGAGAGAAAATTTCAGGCGGGGACATTATGAATAGACGGAGTTGTTAGAAATAAGTTACAGGGTCGGATTCCAATTCGGAAATCTGACCCTGCTTAAGTTTTTAATGTTTTTGCATATGTTTATCTGTCAAATATGATAATGCTTGGCTAAATATTTACATGTTGAAACAGATGTTTGCGTTTCTGCAAGAAAAATTTGGAAGAAAATGCTGCATAGACGATTGAAAAGAGGATAAGAAACAGAAAAAAACCTGCCCCATATTTCTTGTGGTAAACTCTCCTATATTCTGGTAAAATTAAAACATAAAGATAGTCATTGTGTGAAGAAATACATATAGGAAGGGTATAAGACTATGCAGCAGATAAAATGTCCTAATTGTGGAGAAGTTTTCATGGTTGATGAATCTGGCTATGCACAGATTGTTCAGCAAGTTAGAGATAAAGAATTTGATAAAGAAATCAATCAAAGAGAAAAAGATTTTGAAGAAATGAAAGAAAAAGATTTAGAATTAGCTAAAATGAAGCAGAAAGAGGAGTTTGATAAATTACTCTCTTCAAAAGAAGCAGAACTTGTAGATAAAGACAAACTGATTGAGCAATTAAAGACACAAGTATATGGAAATGAAACTGAGAAACAGCTTGCAATAAGCGAAGCTATTAATAAAAAGGAAAAGGAACGAGAACTTGTAGTTGAAAAGAAAAATGACGAATTAGTGGACAAGGATCGTATGATTGCTCAACTTAAAGCTCAAATAGAAAATAATGAAAATGAAAGGAAATTGGCTGTTTCGGAGGCGGTTAGTGGTAAAGAAAAAGAAATTTCAAAGAAAGTAGAAGAAATTACTGCGTTGAAAGAAAAGTTTTCTATTGAGGACAGAGAAAAGGATAAAGTTATTGAGCAGCTAAAGGCTAAAATGTCTGGCAGTGAAACCGAAAAACAGTTAGCAGTTAGTGAAGCTGTTAATAAAAAAGATAAGGAAAAACAAGAGGTATTAGAAAGAAAAAGCGAGGAATTGACAGAAAAAAATCGTATAATTGAAGAATTAAAAGTTAAACTTGGGACTAGCGAAACAGAAAAGAAACTGGCAGTTTCAGAGGCGGTTCAGGAGAAAGAAAAGGAACTTTCTCAAAAATTAACAGAAATTACGAAATTAAAAAGTCAACTGTCGAATAAAGATACAGAAAACCAATTAAAAGAACAATCTTTGCAAAGAGAATATGAAGACAAGCTGAAGTCAAAAGATGAGTTGATTGAGTATTATAAAGATTTTAAAGCCAGACAAACTACTAAAATGATTGGAGAAAGCCTTGAGCAGCATTGTCTGAATCAGTTTAATTCGTTAAGAATGACGGCATTTCCAACAGCATATTTTGAAAAAGATAATGACACGAAAACAGGGAGTAAAGGGGATTTTATTTTTAGAGAAGCAGCGGAAGGAATAGAGTTTATCTCCATTATGTTTGAAATGAAAAATGAGATGGATGAAACAGCGACTAAACACAAGAATGAGGATTTTTTTAAAGAACTTGATAGGGATAGACATGAAAAAGGATGTGAATATGCGGTACTGGTTTCTTTGCTGGAAATTAATAATGAATTGTATAACAATGGTATTGTAGATGTTTCTTACAGATATGAAAAAATGTATGTAATACGCCCTCAATTTTTTATTCCACTTATTACATTGTTGCGGAATGCTGCATTGAATTCATTAAAATATCGGCAGGAATTAGAGATGGCAAAGCATCAGCAGATAGATATTTTGCATTTTGAAGACAACATGAATGCCTTTAAAGAGGGATTTGCACGCAATTATAGAATTGCCAGCGATAAATTCAAGACTGCTATTGACGAGATTGATAAAACAATTTCGCACTTGCAAAAAACAAGGGAAGCACTTCTTTCGTCTGAAAATCAACTTCGATTGGCTAATAATAAGGCAGAAGATTTGAGTATTAAAAAATTAACAAAAAATGCACATTCTGTGAAAGAAATGTTTGATGAAATAAAAAATGAAGATGTTATTTCCTGATGTGGCGTATTCAAATTTTGACGAAATAGAAAATAACAGGAACCACGATAAAAAATGCAGGCAGAGAAGAGGCAGACGACAGCGTTATAATTTTTGGAGTTTTGAAAAACGGGGGGAATAACCACATGACAATTTCTCAGATAAAATATTTTGTAACGGTGGCAAAATGCCTGAGTTTTACAAAAGCGGCGGAACAACTGTTTATCTCGCAGCCTGCCTTGAGCCGTCATATTAAAAATATGGAAGAGGAATTAAATATCCAGTTATTTGTGAGGACGAGCAATGGCATCCGCCTGACTCCGGCCGGCAGTTCCCTGTATATCAGAATGTCGGATCTTTATCGGAATTACAGTGAAATGATTACGGAAGCGGAAAAGGTACAGCGGGGAATGGCCGGCTCTTTAAAGATCGGTATTTTGGATCAGACGAATGTGGCGGATTTTATGCCGCAGATTTATCAGTATTTTATGAATAAATATCCAAATGTAGATCTGTGGTTTCAGGCTGGCTCTTTTGATTTTCTGGTTTCGGAACTTTATGCCGGTCGGCTGGATATTGTTTTTACGCTGCAGTTTGAAATCGAAAATAAAGAAAGTATCATTTATCAGTATGTGGAACATTCCAAAGACTATATTTGCATGAGCAAATATCATCCGCTGGCAAAAAAAGAATTTGTGACTCTGGATGATGTGAAGAATGAAACGTTTGTTATGATATCGCCGGAGGACAATCCGGAATCGTCGCAGTTGATCTTTGGTATATGTAAAGAGCATGGATTTGTGCCGCCAGTGCGTTTCGCAAAGACGCTGGCGGAGCAGATTCTCTGGGTGGAAGTGGGCATAGGAGTGTCTATTCTGGACAGCCGCACCCGTTTGAGGCAAAATCCGAATGTAAAATTTTATGAAATGGAAAAAAGTAACTGGGATCCAGGCCTGGTAGCGGCCTGGAACCAGAATAACTATAATCCGTTGATCGAAGTGTTTTTGAGAAAGATGAATGAGATTCTTGATTTGAACAATGAAGATATTCACGGCACAAATATTGACAAAAAATAGTACCATAGTACCGGTTGGTAAATCCACAGACGTTATATAATATCTGTCAGTGTTTCATAATATCTGCCAGTAAACCTACGGTTTCAGGGAGGCGATGCCAAGGAAGAAAAGTCCGATGCCTGCGGCCATGTACAGGCTGTTTACGACAAGGCAGATTTTCATCAGGCCGTTTTGTATTTTTGCTTTGACGTATGCTATGAGCGTAAAAATTCCGATGAACAGCATGACGGCGATATAGCTGTAAACGATGATTTCTGCCGTGGGAGATTTTAACGCCCACTCATGCGTCCTGACCGGCAGTATGGTCCATGGGATCAGCATCATAATCGTACATAGAATCGTGAAAAACTTTTGTTTCATTGTATTACTTCCTTTCTGCGCGTCCAAAACAAAAACAGGACAGCAGGAAACAAACGACGGTGAAAATTGCTGCGACCGGGATCCAGGGGATCCATTCTATCCGGGAAGCGTCCATACTTGACGCCAGTTTTCCATATTCCGACGTAATGATAAACAGCGGATATGACATCGGCCAGGCAAACCATGCTTTTGTGTTTATCATAAGCACCGACGGGACGATTGAGGCCAGGCCGATGCCGACGGAGAAAACAGGCGTCCGGATGCAGACGGATAATGCCTGGAAAAAAGTAATCATGGGAACGGAAGCCAAAAATATCAGTCCCGCTTCTTTCAGGACAAACGTTGGGGATAACAAAAACGGATAGTGCTGCGTTTGCGATGCGATGGCAGCGCTGATAAAGTACATACCGACGCTCATTAAAATTTGGGCGGCAGCCAAAGACAGCAGCACTGTGAATTTCGCAATACACAGCTTTGCGGTATTTACGGGCAGTGCAAGCATTTTTAAAATTCCGTTATTGCCCCGTTCTGTCTGATTCAACAGAACCGTGCAGGCGACCATACTGGCAGGAAACAGAAACCAGGACATTCCCAGAAATCCCTGTATCAGAAAATTATTTTCCGGAGAAATCCCTATGTCCTGTATATTAAAATTTACAGAAGCATTTAATATGGAGGGAACCCATAAAATTATCACGGCTGCGAGTAAAAGCAGCAGGATTTTTGAACGCCGGATCTTTTTAAATTCAACATGAATAAGAGAGAAAAAATTCATTCAAATGACCTCCTGATTTTCAAAAAAAGTATTTCCGCAAAGCACAAAACCAACACTTCGGCAATCACCACAATAAAGTAGAGAGAGAATGTGCCGTTTCCCGTACCGAAAAAGCTCAACGCGCCGCTTTCCATTCCGACAGGGATCTGGAACGGTAATGCAAACGGAAACAGTGATAGTATGAAATTATCGGGCGGCAGCATGGAAGCGGTAAATACGCAGACAATGCCGACGCCCAGTGAAATCCACATGTTTTTACAGACAGATGCTATAAACAGCGACAGCAGGGCGGCCGGAACGGATAACAGCATAAGAAATCCAAACGTTTTCAGCAATTGTGGCATCAGTTCCGGTGACGGTTCAAACCAGTGGAAAGAACAAAATCCGACCGCAAGGCCCTGGATGGCGAGAATCAGTACGAGCAAAATCAGCGTCAGAATCATTTTGCCAAAATACAAACGGCTTTCCCTGATTGGAAATGTGCACATTTTTTGTATGGCATTATCTGCATATTCCGTATGATAAATAATGCAGGATACAGTAATCAGGATCAGCATATTAAGCATTGCCATCATTTGCCAGTTGGCGTCCAGAAGAACGGATATCGGGGAACCGCCGGTTCCGACATAAACTTCCGCGCGTACAGCCATGTTAATCAAAGGAAACATAGCGGAAAGCAGGCCGCCGCCGAGAAAGGCCGGCAGAAATCCGGTTCGTTTTATTTTTTTACATTCTAAGGAAAAGCTCATTTGGCACCTCCCATCTGCCGGTTATCGGCGTCGATCAGAGCGAGGAAAGTATCCTCCAGATGATCGGTCGGGAATCCCTGTGATTTTACGCTTTCTTTTAACTGCTCTAACGTTCCTTCAAATAAAAGGCGTCCGTGATTGAGAATACCGATATTGTCCGCCATCAGCTCTATTTCGGAAAGCAGGTGTGACGATACGATCACGGTGCAGTCGAATTTTTCCGGAAGAGAGCGGATCAGTGTCCTGATTTCGTGGATGCCTACGGGGTCCAGTCCGTTTGTCGGTTCGTCCAGAATCAGGATCGGCGGTTTGCCGATCAGCGCGCCGGCCAGTCCCAGACGCTGTTTCATGCCGAGCGAATATTTTTTTGCCAGCCGGTCTTTGTACGGGGTAAGCCCGACCAGTTCGAGAGCTTCGGGTACGGCGGAACAGGGCAGGCCTAATATACTGCGGATAATTTCCAGATTTTCTTTTCCGGTCAGGTTGCCGTAAAATGCCGGGGTTTCAATAAAGGAACCTGTTTTCTTTAAAATCTCCACGCGGTTTTCGGGATATTTTTTTCCGCCAATTGTAAACGTTCCGTCAGACGGCCTGGTCAGGCCGAGAAACATTTTCATGGTTGTGGATTTTCCGGCGCCGTTCGGACCGAGAAATCCGTAGACGGTGCGCTGAGGGATATGAAGGTTGAGGTCGGATACGGCGGTAAAACTGCCGTATGTTTTTGTCAGGTGGGTTGTTTCAATGATATTCATTCGCATACGCTCCTTTTTGATCACTTTTTTATTTTCCTTTCTTTCCTGTTTCCTTTTTTAGTTTATAACGGGAACCTTGCAGGAACATTCCCGCTGCCTTACATTTTCCTTACATTCCTCCGCAAAATAAAAAGCGTGGGGGAATTATGATATAATGAGCGCAAGTGAGAAGAAAGCGTTTACGCTTTCGGCGAACGGCGGCGATCATGATTTCTATGAAATCATGATATAATATCGACAGAGATTATACCGCCCGAATGGGCATTTTTCCCAGAGGGTGCAATGTCCGGAGGACATGGTATAATGTTGCAATAAGAAAGGGTGATTGTATGGATTCCGCTTATTTAAAGGAAAAACGTATTTTGCTTGTAGATGATGAAAAAGGACTCCAAGATATGGTCGTATCTATTTTGAAGAAAGACGGGTATACAAATATAAAAACGGCGGGTACCGTAAAAGAGGCGGTGCTGGCGGCAAAAAGTTTTTCACCGGAACTGGCGATCCTTGACGTGATGCTGCCGGACGGGGATGGTTTTTCCCTTTTGGAACAGTTAAAAACGATGGCGGATTATCCGGTTCTGTTTTTGACGGCCAGAGGAGAAGAGGACGACAGGTTGAAGGGGTTTGGACTGGGAGCCGACGATTATATTGTCAAACCATTTTTGCCGAAAGAATTGATTTGCCGCGTGACGGCTATTCTCAGGCGCAGTTATAAGGAAGACGATCCTCATGTAAAACTGCATGACAGTGACATTGATTTTTCCCGGGCGGAAGTCATAAAGGACGGGGAGCATATTGCATTAACGGCGAAAGAGCACGAGCTGTTAACGGTTCTTTACCGTAATGCCGGGCGCATCGTGACGATCGACGCATTGTGCGAAGCGGCATGGGGAGAGAATCCCTTTGGATATGAAAATTCCCTTATGGCGCACATTCGGCGTATTCGTGAAAAAATTGAACGGAATCCGTCGCGGCCGGTATCCCTGGTAACGGTAAAAGGGCTGGGATACAAGCTGATCCTGGAGAGGAAGTAAGAGAGAAAGCGTGTCGGAATAGGATCTGGAGAAGCGAAAGGAAAGCATGCCGGGTGGGATCCGGGAGGAAAAATAGTATGAAAAGCGTACCTAAATTAATAAGAAGATTTTTCAGTATTCTGTTGTTGAGTTTTATCCTGATTATAATAGTGAATTTTGGAGTCCTTTATATCCTGACAAGGGAGCGTCTTCTGAACCGTTCTCCTTATATGACCGCGAAAGAGGCGGGAGAGGCACTGGTCAAAACGGAAACAGGGTATGTTTTGGGCGAAGAGGTGGCCCGTGAGCTGAAAGAAAGTAACGCATGGGCGTTTTTGCTTGACGGGACTACAATGCAGGTAACCTGGCATACGCCGGATTTGCCGGACTGGGTTCCATTATCCTATACGCTGTCGGACGTTCCGGATTTTACGCTTGGATATCTCGGTGATTGTCCGGCTTATACAGGAAAAGCGAAAGACGGGATCGTCGTCGTGGGTTATCCGAAAGACAGATACTGGAAAGAAATTACGCCGAGCTGGGATTATCAGTGGATTGCCAATTTACCGCAAAATATTTTGAAAGTGCTGGCTGTTAATGTGATCGTTATAATATTAATCTATCTGACTGCCAATGCAAAGCTTTTGAAATCGGTAAAACCGATTACGAAAGGAATACAGGATCTGCCTGCAGGCGAGCCGGTCCATTTAAGGGAAAACGGTGTGCTTTCCGAGCTTGCAATGAACATTAACCGGACGTCTGACCGGCTGCAGATGCAGCAATATCAACTGAAAAAAAAGGAAACGGCGCGGGTAAACTGGATTGCAGGTATTTCTCACGATATCCGTACGCCTCTTTCCATGGTAATGGGGTATGCCGGGCAATTGGAAAACGACAGAAACCTTTCGGAAGAACAGCGGAAAAAAGCGGCGGTTATTGTAAGGCAGAGCGAGCGGATGAAAAATCTCGTAAACGATTTAAACCTGACATCCAGGCTGGAGTACAATATGCAGCCGCTTATGAAAAAAGAGCAGAATATTCTTTCCGTTGTACGGCAGGTTGTAGTGGATTTTATGAATATGGACATTGATGAGAAGTATCCGATTCTTTGGACGACCGGGGAATCCGTCGCTGCCTGTTTTGGAATTGCAGATAAGGAATTGCTGAAACGGGCGGTATCAAATCTGATTCAAAACAGCATCAACCATAATGCAGACGGCTGTTCCATATATGTAAGCGTCAGACAGGAGGAAGAAAACAATGTGATCTGTATTGAAGATGACGGAATCGGCGTTTCAGACGAAAAAATAGCAAGTATCAACCATGCGCCGCATTATATGGCCTGCGATACCGATACGGCGGAACAGCGCCACGGCCTGGGACTGCTGCTTGTAAAGCAGATTATGGAAGTCCATAACGGAAAGCTTCTGATCGGGCATAGCCAGTATGGCGGTTTTCTGGCGGAGCTTCTGCTAAAGAAAGAGAATGACGGGACAGGAGAATAATAGGAAATAAACAGGAGGGTGTCGCAAAATCATCAAATGAGATGGTTGAGCGATACTCTTGCTCTATATATAGAAAAATCTGGAAAGAATCCCTTGATTTGTGGATCTTTTCC
>JAAWJJ010000004.1 GCA_022796875.1 Eubacterium sp.
TTATAAGCAGCATCTCGTCTGCTTTCCTCCCACAATTTCCATCTCTTTGGAAATCTGTTTATTTTTCTGCATGAAAGAACAGCAAAGCCGGTACTTTTGCTCTTTCAATCCATCCAGGATTAGAAAAAATTCGCCCCGGCTGTCTGTCATACACTCCCAGGCCGGATAAATCAAAGTATCTTTCCGGCGGTAATTCTCTTTTAACGAAGCGGACAATTCATAATTTTCCGTTTCGTCCGCCTCTGTCCGCACCTGAAAAAACTCGCCCCTTTTTTTCTCTTTGTCCCATATATACCAATTCCTTTTTCCGCCTCCTGACAGATGGCGCATAAAAATGGAGATGGATTCTTTCCCTTTCTGATAATCCTCCAGCAGTTTTCTTTCCTGCGTCTTCTCCGCCAAATAAAACCACAATTTTGTTTCGGGCGCCGCGGTGCCCAAAACGAGAGTGCTCCCGTCCCTGACCGGATACGCCGGGGAGGGATACAGAAATATCTCTTCCACCTTTTCTCCGCCATCCGGCCTGAGCAGTATCTTTTCCGGCCGGTATACCGGAGAAGTAATCTCCGCTTCAAACGGCTCAGTTCCCATATTTATAAACAACCGGTATCCTCCCGGCTTTGCGATCGGGCTTTTCCCCTGCGCGGTACGGATCCGTACGCCGTTTCCCACCGGCTCTTCGGAAAAGGCATCTTTTAACAAAATGGCTTTCGATAGGCAAACACTGATTTTTGTCGCTGGCACGTTTCCTCACTCCCTGGCATTTTTATTTTTCCCGATACGTTTCTTCTTTTCCGACCAGATACTGTACTTCCCGTACCCTGCTTACCTGTTTCTTTCTGGCGGACAGAATTTCTACCGGTCCGGCTGTGTAAAACAATGACGTTTTATACGCCATATCAGGAACGGTCCAGAAGCGCATCTTCTCTTCCGTCGTCAGCTCCTGCATCTGGATGCGGATATTCATTCCGGATGCGCGTTCGGCGGGCTGCAACGTTTCCGCATCCAATACGGCATGGTCCTTTAACGTCTGAATAATCTTCCCCATGATCTGATGTTCCTGCGCCGCCCTGTATTTTAAATCGCTCTGCAGATACAGTGTAATCATATACCGCAGCGTCAGGTAAACAGACGGATAACGCTGCGACTGATGGCCGACCGAAACCATGTCGTGCATCTGAATATCCGTATCTTCTTTTACATCATACAGCCAGACGCCCACGGCCAGATTCCCGTGGTCCTCCGGAGAACAAAGGCCTATTTTGTCCGCACTGTCAATCAGTTCCGGGACAAGCGCTTCTTTTAACAACTCCAGAATTTCATTCCCGGTATCTGCAATTTTTGTATAATCCGACATAATTTCTTTACTCCTGCTTTCTTGTTTTCCGTCTTACGTTTTTTCGTCTTCCTGCTTTTCGCCGTCTGTTTTTTCGTCTTCCTGCTTTTCGTCGTCCTGCTTTTCGTCTTCCTGCTTTTCGTCGTCTTTTTTCTCGTCTTCTGTTTTTTCCAGAACAAAATTTACCGATACATTACTGTTTTGCTTTGTAAGCATGACGCTCTCGGACGGGCTGCTGCACGTATAACCCGACGGTACCCGAACCGTTACGCGGTAACTGCCAAGCGCATGGTTGGCAAAAAATACCCTGCCGTTTTCATCCGTGACGCCGCCCTGGCCGTCGCTTAAATCCACTTCCACTTTTGCTGCCGGGGAACCGTCCGCGTACGTTACCGTACAACCGATCGTCCCGTACTGTACTTCCACTTCGTCGGAATCCGTCACCAGCGTCCCGTTTTTAAACTGCCCGGACTGCCGCACCTTTCCGGTAGCCGCATCATAGAGAATACCGGAACCGGAAAAGTTTCCCGCAAGGAAATTTCCGACATAGATCAGGTTTCCCGCCGTATCCCACTGCGTTCCCTGTCCGCTGTAAAGCCCGTTTTGGAACTCTCCGTCGTAAATCTGCGTACCGGTCGCAATATCGTATAATTTTCCGTTTCCCTGATAAGCTCCCTGGTAAAATTCACCGCGGTAAACCAGCCGGTTCGTTTCCGGGTCTGTCAAAATCCCTACTCCCTGATAGAGCCCTCTGACAAAATCCCCGTCGTAAACCAAAACATCTGTTTCCGCATCGTATAAACGTCCGATTCCCTCATAAGCGTCGTCTTTGAAACTTCCGTCATACACCAGTTTTTCATTTTCATCGTACAGCTTTCCCGCTCCCTCTTTCCTGTCGTCCATAAAATTCCCGCTATACGTTAATGTTTCATTTTCATCGTACAGTTTCCCGGTTCCCTCTTTTCTGCCGTCCGTAAATTCTCCGTCATACACCAGTTTTTCTTCCTCATAGAGTTTCCCTTTTCCGTTGTAACTGCCGTTCTCAAAGCTGCCGTTATAGACCAGTACTCCGTCCTCGCCATACGCCTTGCCCTTTCCGCTCTGTTCTCCGTCCGCAAAACCGCCGCTGTACGTTAACTCCCCGTCTTCATAAAGTTTTCCTTTTCCCTCGTAAACGTCCGCCGCGAAGCCGCCCTCATAAACGACTGCCCCGGTTTCATCGTAAACGGTACCCTCTCCTTCTTTTTTGCCGTCTGCAAACGTACCGTCGTATGCCAGGATGCCGTCTTCATAGAGTTTGCCCTCTCCTTCGTATTCTCCGTCTGCATTTACCGTACCCTCATACTGAAGCTTTCCCTCTTCATCCGTCAGCTCCACGTCCTGAAGCAGAGGTTCCCCGTTTTCAAACACTCCTGTTGCCACGACTTCTCCGTCTTCGTTATAAAGAGTACCCGTTCCCTGTATTTCTCCTTTTGCAAACGTACCCGCATACTGTTCCTGCCCGTTTTCAAAATACAAAATCCCGTCGCCCTCATAAAGCCCGTTTTTAAACTCGCCCTGATAGAGCAGCGTTCCGTCTTCTTTATATAACATTCCCTGGCCCTGATATTCGTTCAGCACAAAAGTCCCTTTATAACAAAGGTTTGTTGTTCCGGGATAATACAGTTCCCCTTCCCCGGAATAAGCTTCCATTTCAAATCCGCCGTCATAAAGCAGCAGCCCGGAAGTATCGTAAAGCTGCCCGTTTCCGTTGATGCGCCCTTTTTCCATTTTTCCCTCGAAAAGCAGCGGCCCGTCTTCTTTCAACAACAGCCTGACTTTTCCGGAATATCCGATCATTTCCTCCGAATTTACTACCATCGTTTTCGTAAAAAAACAGGAAATAAGAACCGGATGCAGCAGTTTTATGTACAAAACCGGTAAAATCAGGCATGCCAGCAAAATCAGGTAAACGACCTTTTTTAACACATAATAGCGTCCAAACGAAAAATAATCGTGTAAAGAGCGTTCTTTCTCCTCTTTTTTCCCTACGCCTTTGCGGACGTCCCGGACCACCTGCGATGCAAAAGATTCCGGGCTCAATATTCTTTTTATTTTCCGATAAATTGCCTGAAACGGCATCAAAAGCACATTTTTAAGCTTTTTCGCCGTCCTCATGATCAATCCGCCCTGCATCTAACTTACCTCTTTCCCTGCGGTATTTCCAGCGTCCCGATTTTTTCAAAAGCAATCCCGTCCTCCGATAAGACCGGATTCGGCAAATGGAACAAAAGAAACGCGCCCGCCGCCACGATCAACAGCACCGAAAGCACGGCTTTTATCACCGGAATCTTTCTCTTAAAAGCTTCCCATGCCCGCCACCAGAACCGGCCCGGCCTGATTTCCTCCCACTCGCTTTTGGCCGTCAAATGCTCGTACAGGTCGTTGCAGGCGTCATAACAATCCCAGAGATTGCTGAACCGTTCCTGCGTTAAATTCTTCGAAAACTCCGTCAGCTCTTTATCCTGTTTCTCCGCCAGCTCCTTGTGAAACAGTTCCTGCACCAGTTCGCCGACTCGCCGCAGGCAGTGTTTTTCTTCTATCTGCCAGTAATAATCCACTTCCGTAAAAAAATAATTAAAGCTAACCTCCAACGCCTGATTTACGACAATGCTGTCTTTTCTCAACGCCTCGTATATGAAGCAGTCCGGCATATTTAACAAAAACAGCTGCCCGAAAATGTTTTTTAAAAGAAGAAGCCTCTCCTGCAGCGAAAACGTATGCTCCTGCAGCGCCTGCTGAAGCGTTTCCCCTTTCGTATACCGGAACACGATATAATAGTTCCCCTCCAGGTTAAAACTTTCATGCAGGTCGCGAAAAGAAATATTCGTATTCTTTTTCGTCGTAACCAAAATCAGCTTTCTGGACAATTCCCGGTCTTTGACGCAAACGGCCGTATAGAGCCTTTGCTTCTCATCGTTTAAATCTTTCACAATATACAGATCCAGAACGTCTGTCGTTTTCCGTTTCTGAATCACTTCATAACGGCTGTCCGGATGTTCTATGAGCATTGTGCATCACCCCAACCAATCTTTTTCCTTTTCCCGTACCACTACGAACGTAGACGCGGCAATATCCGGATATGCCGTGCTGGCCGCGCTGATACGGTACACGCCCGCGGTTTCCGGCGCCGTATATTTCCCGTTTTTGTCAATGGTCCCGCCGTCCTGGTCCTTAACCGTCCACTTGATGCGCTCCTCTTCAAATCCTTCTGTAACCGTCGTAAAGGTCATAGTTTCCCCGACGTGCAGGTTTGGAATATCCGGCTGTATAAAAAGCCGCTTCTTTTGAACCGCTTCCCCGGCTTCCGGATTTTTTACCGCGCTCCAGCGCACCCTTACTTTCTGCGCCGTATCGTTTCTCTGTACCCGCATCCCAATGACAAACGCGCCCTCCGACAGTTCCAGTTTCGCCCCGAGGGAGGCCAGAAATCCCGGTTTTGCATTTTGAAATACGGAAGCGTCGCCAAAAACGGTTTCCGTACTTTGGGAATCCGCATACTCCGCTTCATACCCGAGTTCTATCATAACGGGGCAAAGGCCCAGGCCATGGTAAATCTGTTCCGAATAAAGCACCTCTCCGGCTTTTGCTTTTTTTACGTCGAATATGACTTCTCCATAAGCGGCTTCCGTTTGGTTCCCCTGCTTTTTGCCGCTTTCTTCCTGTTTTTTGCCGATCTCTTTTTCCGCTTTGAGTTTCTTTACATCTTCCGCCAGCTTCTGCAGTAATGCCGCGGCAATTTCCGTATGCAGGATGTACTGCCCGAACGGAAGCCGTTCGATCCGCTCGATCAGGCAGAGATCCTCCGTTTTTACGACATAGATTTTCGCCAGATAAATACTCTGCCGGAACGTATAATCCATCACATGGTCCATCGCGCTCTTGTAATACTCTTCCAAAAGTTTCCGGCTTGCGTCCTGCCTGCCGACCTGCACCCGGTGGGAACGTCCCTCCGCCATACGGTACTTCTTTTTTCCGACCGTAAGCTGAAAACTTTCCGGAACCAGCGCCGCTTCCGCCTCCACCTGATCGGCGCCGGCCGCTTTTAACGGAATCTCAAGCACATACTTCTGATCTTTTGCATGGTCTTTTTCATCAAAACAAACCCGGACTTTCGTGTCGTCCCGGAACGTCAGAAACGACAGCGACAATTCATAGGAAAAAGAAAAACTTTGCTGCTGGCCGGTATTTTCAACTTCGACCCGAAGCGCCGTATCGCTTCCGGTTTCCAGGTACTTCGGAAGCGTCTGGGAAATCCGGATTCCGTTTTCATAGTAGACTTCGATCCTTTTTTCATAGAGCTTCCCCGCGGAACACACTTCCCGCTCCGGCTCGTTTTGCGTAATATACAGACGGTATCCCTCTTTGTATTTATTGTATTCTCCTTCTCCGCACTGGCCGGTATCCGCAACATTGTGCATCCGTTCACAAGGCTGTTCCTTATAGTCCAGGCAAAGGTAATAAAAACCGCGGTCCGATTCCGGCGTCTGTTCCGTATCGTAGCCTTCGATATCCGCGATCCTTTTTACCACCGGCTCATCCACGACGATTTCCCTGCCCGCAAAATCCAGCGCCAGTCCCCGTTCCAGGGAAATGCTTTCATCGTCGACCTCCAGCACGTGAAGGCCGCATACCACGCCGGATCCGAACAGAAACCGGTTAATGGTCCTGCGCTTATCGTTAAAATATTTCTGCTCTGTTTCAAAATCCTCTACCGAAAGCAGTTTCCCATAGAAATACCGATTTCTTTCAAACGGAAAACTTTTCAGATTCTTCATGAATATCTGCCTCCTCTTTCTTCTCGCCGCTTCGCATCATTTGTTTGGACGATACTCCCAAAACGCCTACTACGGACGGGATAGCGGTCATTCCGTCCAACCGCGCTTTCTGATATGTGCCAAGTACGCTGTTCACTCCTACATACACGTTTTTATTCAGGTAAATGTACGGTTTCAGAATGATCAGCCGTACTTCCATATGCGCCGGTTTCATATCTTCGATGATCCTCTTTAACGCTTTTTGTTCCTGCCTGGCGGGAACCGCCTGCTCCCGTACCAGTATATTTACGATATAGGGATCGTGGGCATAATGTTCCAGGAGCTTCCGGTATACTTTCCGGTTTCCTTTGTAGGCTTCTATCTCGCCGTACTCTACAAAAAAAGGCGTTTCCCCGGTAAAGGTTTCAATGATATTGCTCATATACGCCCTCGTCCCCCGAATCAGGTTTTTGCCTACAATGCCTTTTAACAAAACACGTAGTTTGTCTTCCGGCCAGAGGTGCGCTTCCGAAATACCTGCCCACTCCGCCATCCATTTTAAAAATTCGGATTCGGCGGTAGCCGGGTCCATCTGTCTGGCCGAGGTCCGTATTTTTTCATCCATATCCTGATACACCGCTTCAAACAGGCTTAAAAACCGTTTCAGGAAATCGTTCTCGGGCTGCGTCCGGTAAATTTCCGGAAGATACCGGAGAAAACTCCGGTTCTCGGCATATAGTTTCATGTTTAAAATCTTTGGGGTCTTCTCCGCCTGGCAAAACAACTGTATTTCCATCCATAAATACCGCCCTTTGGCATGATACAGCAAAATATCTTTGGGGTTTAACACCTGATGCGCCAGAAACGGCCGCATCGCCTCATGCTTTTCTTTTGCCGTAAGCTCCCGGCTTTCGATCACTTCCCACCATTCCAACAGCCGTCCGTTTAGCAAAATCTGGGAAGAATCGCTGCAGTAAAAGAAAAACCGTATGGAATCGTCGCCGTAATCCACGCTTTGGATTACCGCCCGGTGCCAGTCGTTTCCCTCCTGTCCGCTGTCCAGCAAACGGCTGAAAAACGTACCGTCCTGCCGGGGCGGTTCGACATACAGTTCCAGTCCGTCATCCGTGATGCGGATCTGCTCGGTATACCCGTGGAGATAATCCCTCTTTTTATTAAATACAAAATATTTTAACGGCTCCAATTACATTCACCCCTCGTTTCCGGTAAAAATACAAAATTCCAGATCTTTTCCGTAAGCCAGGCCGTTTGGCGGCAGCGCGATATCGCCGTTCATCCGATAGCGGCAGCCGTTTCCTCCGGCGTTTACGGACAGGGATTTCACCTGCTGCACGCATGGTAACGTATCCAGAAGCCCGTACAATACGCTGCAAAGCACCGGCTTCCCGATCTCCCATGTTCTTTCGTTTAAATAATTCCTCACGGTTTCTTCCATCCGCTTTTTCGCATCCGGAAACTGCGGCCGGACGACAATCTCGGCGTACACAGAAACCGCTATGTATTCCGGATTCAACAGCCGGATCCGGGTTCCAATCATTTTTTTCTTATCCAGAATCCGTTTTAAATTGCGGCGGTAAGTTTCGCTTAACACTTTATGCTGTCCGGGAGCGCCAAACGGCTGTACCACGATGGAAATCATATTTTCCGGCGGCGTTACCCCCATATCTTCCCATTCCGCAGGCGGTATGACGCGGCTGTCCTGAATCAAAAGCCCCGGCGCTTTTTTGACCAGAGTTTCATAATCGGAACCGGTCACGCCACGATGGACTTCCCGCATCTTTCTCCGAAACCGTTCGAAACACTCCGATACCGTTTCGTCGTCCCGTCCTCCTTTTGTACTTTTGTACTGTCTGACCAACAGTCCCGGACAGGACTCACAGTCCCGGATTTTATCCGCCTTGATATTGCCGGCGCTTCCGGCGCTGAATTTCATGCGGATAATACGGATTTCTCCCTCCGGAGCCATCCCTCTTTCGCAATCTCCAAACAGGAGCTTTCCGCTTTTCGGTTCCAGGAGATATACCGCGTCTTCCGGCGTGCAGCCGTCAAAATCTTCGGTCTTTTCATAACCGACGTATCCCCCGTTTTCCTCGTCGTATACGAGAATCTCAAATTCCTCATAGACAAGATCGGAAACATGCAGTTCAAATTCCTGGTTTGCAAAAGCGTTTCCTTTTCCGGCCAGACGCTTCTCTTCCATATCTTTTTCAAAAACAGCCAGACGGCAGGACAGGGTTCCTTTTGCCCATGCCGGTTTTGGAAACCACAATCTGGTATCTCCCTCCGTTGTTTTCTCCCTCCGGATTTCTTTGCAAAGATACCAGACGCTGTTTTGGCCTGCGCTGCGGTTTTCCGGCGCGCAGGAACCGCCGGCAGACGCTTCTTTTTTGATATACAGCTCTGCTTTTCCCGTATCGGCCAGAGATAACCCGGTACATACGGAAAAACTATCTTCGGTTCCGGAAACATCCAGTTCATATTCTTCATAATCGCAGGCGGTATACTGCTGCTTTACCTCTATTTCATTCAAATAAATATTCCGGATCAGGGGCGCCACGTCAAAATCATTTTCCGCAAGCGTTACCCGAATCACATATGCACCCAAAAGCCGGTCTTTCGCCATTTCTTTTGGAATCCGGAAACATATTTTACCGCTTTGTAAAAACGCATGGGTATGGTCGGCTTCCACCTGCAGCGGTTCCCATCCGCCGCTGCCATAATATTCCCATTCCAGCTTCGCCAGCGGGAGAAATCCCTCATCCGCCGGATTTCTGGTAATCCCATATTCCGTACGGATATCAAAATAAATATTGTTCTCCCGGATATTGCTCAAAGGACGGTCCAGTATAAAACAGCATTGGTTTCCCGTTTCCGCTTCTTCTCCAAACGGATACAGCTGCATCTGTTTTTCGGATTCATTTCCGATATTATAATAATTGCTGTATGAATTTCCCCGTACCATACAGGCCCCGATCAGCCGAGCCGGATGCACCCATTCTTTTTTTACCGTTTCAAACGCCAGATCGTCCGCAAAAAAACGAGTTCCTTTCTGCAGCGGAATCTGCTTTCCGAACTGCTCCAATCCGGGTTCTATCGTAACGGCGCCCGCCGACGGACGGATATGTCTGAGCCGGATGCCGAACAGTTCCAGATACTTCTTCCGTTTTCGTTCGTCAGGCTGGCTTAAATGATACTGCTGTACTTCCGTCAGCCAGGAAAACAACTGTACCAGCGTCATTCCCGGGTCGGACGGATTATAGTTCGTCCACTGCGGACATTCTCCCGGTATATGAAATACCGCTTCTTCTTCAATTTCCCGATAGGACCTGTCGTCCAGCTTCATATCATAAAACATAAACGGGCGCCTCTTTTCTGCTCATTTATTACAAAAATGCTTCACTTAATTGTATCTCATGGGTGCCGCTCCACGGCAGCCGGTAAAAGGGGAGTTTCTCCTCCTCCGGCTCTGCCCCGCTCCCGGTATACCGGGTTTGGAACGTCAGGTTTTGTACAAACTTTACCCCTCCGGTTCTTTTTAAGGCATGGGCAATCTGGTTCCGGTCCGGAAGCGTGCCGATCTCCCATCCTTCCCCGTAAAAATTACCGTCTAACGGATGCAGAAAACGTTCCAGTTCTTTCTGCGCCTTTTTCCGTACCGAAAAAATCTCGTTTTCCTGTTCCGGTTCGATCAGGGCCTTTACATCCAGGCTGATCAGTTCCGGCCTGATGACGGAAAATTTTCCCGTCCGGAATATGGTTTCATCCATATGTGCAGATATATACTCCTGTATCTGCAGTTTTATCCTTTCAAAACTATACGCATGTTCCGCATACTCTTTCGGAAGCACCACAAGCGTTACCGCTCCCGGTTTTCTGTTTCCCTCCCGGTCGTATCCGGAAAAACACTTGACCTTGCTGATATTTCTGGTCGCTTCCCATGCCATATCCTCATAATCCCCTGCGGATACGCAGCGGTATCCGTGCCGTAATACCTGGGCATTCCGTTTGACGGCTTCCGCTACCGTTTCTCCGGAAACCCCTCCCGCCGCAGCGATCGGATTAAAGCTTCCGCTGATAAACCCAATACTCTGGCTCAGCCGGTTGATCTCTCCTGCCTTTTGGTTTCCCCGTTCCCCCTGGCAGTGTTGGTACCGGATACGGACGGCAATTTCATCCTGTTCGTCCAGGCAGGAAATATTCATATATTTCGGAAAAGTCACCCATCCGCTCTGGCGGTCAACGGCGAACTCGCGCCTTTTCCCGCTCTGTCCGTCCAGCTCTTTTGCTTCTTTCCACTCTTCCCAGACCGGCTGCAGCGCTCCCTGCCGAAAATCTTTCCGCACCAGCACCTGCACCCGGATATCCGCAATATCGGTAAACGGCAGGCGGATCTTTTTTTCTTCTTCCAAAGGCGCGATCCCATAACGTTCTTCTACAGTTTCAATCCCCAGAATACTTGTGGAATTAGGATAGATTCCTTCCACTTTCGGCGGATATGCTTCTTTTTTACTCCCAGGTTTCAGACAGCCGTCTTCCAGATCGAGCAGACGGATCCAGTACAATTCCTGCCCAAACAACGCTGTCCGGCACAGATCGTGATTCTGCGTCCACGATACCAGTCCCGTATGATGAAATCCTTTTGTGCCGTCTATAGGATGCAGCGGTTTCCATCCGTCTTTCCCGCAATATTCCCACTGTACCGTCCGCGCGTCCTGGCGCAGCATATCGTTCAGGACGAATAACAGTTTTAACGGGCCGCCGGAAAACGGCTGTCCAAACCCCAGATAACAGGCGTCGTTTTGATCCGGGTTCCTGTCGCAGAAAGCTGCCGAAAAGCCTTCTTTTTCCATCTCTTCCCGGCTGATTTCCTGCCGTTTCAAATTGTTCTGCCGTACCGTTTTCGACGGAAAAAGGGGCGCGGCGGAATAGTCGTAGCTTAACAGCACGCGTCCTGCCACGGGCGCGACATAAGCCCCCCGCGTCTTATAGGCATTGTTTATTTTCAGTATTCTTGCCCGGATGGCATAGCTTTCCGTAGAATTGACCAGCACCCGGCTGATATCCGCCGGACAGGCAAACTCCATTTTTACCCGCCGGCTCCGGAAATCCTCTCCTGCCTGAAACAAATGTTTATACTCATTTCCCTCCGGCAGCCTCGTCCATCCAAACCCGTTATAGTATTCCCATACAACCTCCTGAACGGTAATATCGTATTCTTTCTCGGGAACGAAATCCCGTTTTTTCATAATGGTCTTCCACTGCCTTTTTTCTTCTTCGGGCAGCTCCAGCGGAAGTTTGACAAAATCCAGGTCAAATTCGAGCCTTACATGCGCCCCGGCTTTTCCCAGCGCTTCTTCGCTGACAATGTAACATTCGTTATACAGGGACAACTCTGTTCCAAAAACCGGAAAATCCTCCATCTCCTGGTCCGTTCCGTTTACGTGGAGCAAATCCGGTTTACAGTTATCGTTTCTGACGGAAAGGCTGAGGGAAGAAAAACGGACCTTTGAAAACAATTCCGCATCCCGGATTTCGGCCTGTATTACATACATAGAATCAAATTCTTCTTTTGCGGCAATCCCGCTGTCGCCGCCTGTAATCTCAAAACAGACCGTGCTTTCCCTGTCTTCGCCCAAATATTCCGCCTCCGGTTCCTCGCCGGAATGTATCACTTCCGGTTCCTTGCCCTTTTGGGACAGACGCAAATCAGTAACGGCTTCATATCCGTCCACGGTTCCGTAAGAAAAGGAGATGCCGTTCCCCTCCCGCAGCGCCTGCCGCCACTTTTTCACCTCCGCTTTCGCGCCGGCAAACTGAAAGGAAAGTTCTGCCGCCGCGCTTGCCGCAATATCCAGACCGTGTGGAAAACAGAAAAAAATCCGGTGCCGCTGCAAATTTTTCCCTTTTTTCCCAAACAGATAAAAGGACGGCGTTTTCTCCCGTTCCCGGTCAAACACCTGATAAATCCCGTCGTCCTGCGGATTTGACACATATATTTTCTCTAAATCCATTTGCCGGACCAGGACGTCTTCCCGGGTTTCAAATACAACCGGGATGTCCTCTGCCTGCGCCAGCAGTTTCGTCCCCTGCAAAACTTCTTCTTCCCTTTCCAGCCCCTCCGGCAGCTCAAAAGTAACGAAACCTTCCGCCGGCTTTGCCGGGAGCATATTCGCATGGACTTCATGAAAAAAAGAAAGCATATCTTTGGCCGCAGACAGATTAAACCGCCGGATATTATCCGACATCATGTCCGCAAACAACGCCACCAGAGCCGTGCCCGCATCCGGATCTTCCTCATTGTACTGCCATTCCGGAACATACTGTTTCGCACACGTTTTCATATATTCCACGAAATCCTGCGCGGTACGTTTTTCTTTTTTGGGAATATGCATGGGACGCTCCTCCTTTCTGATTCTTCATCATTCTGCCTGATCCTTCGTCATTCCGCCTGATTCTTCATCATTCTCCTTCATTAATAAAAAACGGATAAACCATATTATATAAATTGTTCGTGGAACGGACCACATAGCTGACACGGATTAATAGCAGTCCCTGCCCGACCTGTTCGTCGCTGATCTCGGCCTGTACTCCCGTGATGCGCGGTTCCCACCGGATCAGCGCCTGTTCCACCTCGTTTTTCATCGCATATAACGTCGTGTAGTCCGCCGTTTCAAAAGAATACTCCCAGATCCGGCAGCCAAATTCCGGCTCCATCATCCGTTCGCCGCGTTTCGTACCAATGATAATCCGCACCGACTCTTCAATATTTTCCTCTCCGGAAGACATCCGGATCCGCCCTGTGGCGCCGTCCACCGTGACCGGAAATTTCCATCCGGTGCCGAGAAACGCTTTTACCTCTTTGTTTTGTTCCATCCGTCCGCCTCCGTATTAATTGATCTTTACCATACTTCCTTTCAGCTGCGCCATTCCGGATGCCTGGA
This sequence comes from Eubacterium sp., assembly GCA_022796875.1. GTDB lineage: Bacteria > Bacillota > Clostridia > Lachnospirales > Lachnospiraceae > JAAWJJ01. The sequence goes on from JAAWJJ010000004.1 coordinate 13,095, forward strand.
GCCCCAGTTCCCCGTCCGCCTTTATTTTTACGCTGGTTCCGCTTATATTTGCCGTCTGTCCTTTCAGTTTCAGGCTCTGCTTTCCGTTTAACGAAACCGTATCTGCAGCGATCGTTACCGTACTGCCGTCCGTGCTGAACACTTCTTTGCTCCCGACTTTCAATTTGATCGCCGTTTTGGCCGTTACGGTAATATTTCCTCCTTTGCAGTCCAGTAAAATACAGTTCTTTTTCTCTTTATCCTGAATGGAAACCGCCTGCTTCTCATCGTCAATCGTAATCTCCGTTTCTTTCGGCGTCTGGATCGTAATCTTTTCTTTCTTCTCTTCATCAGAAAATAAAATCTTATTTCCTGCTTTTGTGATCATCGTCTTCTCCGTATTTTTCTCATTGACCGTATTTTTCGGGTGGGCGTCCGTTTTATTCCATAAACATCCCAGTATGACCGGCATATTTAAATTTCCCTGAATAAATCCTACGATGACTTCCGTATCAATTTCCGGAAGCCAGTAATTGCCGTATTCTTTTCCTCCGTACGGCGTCAGCACCCTGACCCAGTCTGAGGTCTTATGATTTTTTTCTCCGAGAAGATACTCTACTTTAACCATCCCCGGATGATCTTTATCCCAGATCTCTTTTACGACAGCGTTTAACAGCCCGGGAGCCGTAATGGCGGGAAGAGTATCGTTTTCTTTTTTCGTTTCCAGTAATTCGTCATAGAAATTCAACGTTTCCAACCTCCCGCTTCAAACGACGTCCGATATCCGTCCCCGCTGAACGTATGCTTTGCTTCCGCTATATCATACGTCCCGTTGAGCAGTTTTCCGTCGGCGTTTTTTATTTTCACATGCCCTCCCGGCAAAATCTCCGGAATCCCGATACAGGTCCCGCTGGCCTGCCTGGCTTTCTTTTTTTCCTGTTCCGCTTTATAATCCGCAATTTTTTTCGCGTCCCCGTCGGCCTGGATATCCGCGTTCATTTCCGTGATCTCGCTTTGTACGAGCGCTTTCTGGCTGTCGTCCGCCTTTACGGCGATTTTTGCCTCGACCTCTTTTTTCTTTCCGACGTCCTGCCCGAGAATTTTAATTACGGTATCCTGAAAAGAAGCCCGCCTCTGAAAATAAATAAAATCTCCCGGCCACTCCAATTCCACGGTACCAAACAGATCCGCCGACAGTTTTTTAAAATAGACCGTTCCTGCGTGTACAAAAAAATCCCGTTCTCCTTTTTTACAAAGCTCTTCGGTAATAAATTTGTAGTCGTTTCCGTTCTGGATAATACATTCCACGTCCATTTTGTCCGTATTGTCCACGCTGGTGTTTTTATAAGCCGCTTTATAATTCTTGATCACTTCCTGAAACGCTTCCGAATAACTTTTTACTTTATGGGAAATGTTGCTCTTTTTGCTTCCCATCATAATTTTCCTTACATCCACCGCCATAACATGGACGGTCGGTGCGTCAGACAGTTCGTAGTTGATCTCCTCGATATAGCCGTAAAATAAAGAAGTCAAAGACGAACCGTATCCCATCTCTATTTCCACCAGCGCCCCCAGAATAAAATCAGAGCTGATCTTACTGACAAACCGTCTGTTTTTGGCGTCGTATACATCAGATAATTTGATGCTGGCAGCGCTGGAAGCTTCCTTTGACAGCGTCACTTCCACCGTTTCTACTACATAATCACTGTTTTTGGAAACCTCTTTGCCCGCTACTTTTACTTTCAAAGCCGGCACGAGAAAATCTTTGTATTTTGACATCAAACCCGACATGGAAACTGTAGACAATGCTTCTCCCCCGCTTTTCGTTTTATAATGCCGGCAGTTTTATAATGCCGGCAGTTTTACTACCTGCCCCGCTTTGATATCCAACGGATTCCGGATCCCGTTTTCCCGCGCAATGACTTTCCACAAATCCGGATCACCGTATTCCGCATACGCCAGATCCCATAGCTGCATCCCGTCTTTCACCGTCCGGTATTTGGTACGGTCCGGCGATTCAAACGGGGATTTCCTCTTGTTGTCTTTCGGGGAAAACAGCGATTTAAACGTCAGGTTCACTTTTGCCCGGACCGGCATCCCGCTTTCCGTAAACATCGTATACGTATGGTTGACTTTTGTGACGATTCCTTCAAAATTCAGCGACCCCCACCGGAAAGTGACTTTCGGCGGCCGGTGCAGGCTTCCGTCGATCGACGTCGTTTCCGCTATCTCCCTTGTAATTTCGGAAACGTCCGAGGACTGGCTTCCGCCTCCGATTCCGGGAACGGATACCGGAAGAAACGACGAGGTATTGGAAACGTATGTGTCCAGAAAAAGGCTGACGCTTAATTCCGTGGCGTCGCCGGAAATGTACTGTATGACGGGGCCGTCCAGTCCCGGTACTTTTTTTTCGGAATACGATGCGCTGTCCGTCAGCTGGTATTCCGAAGGGTTGAACAGGACGTCGATCGTTTTGGAACCTGTTTCTTTTTCAATAATCAGTTTTGCTTTGGTCAAACCCATGAGGTGATTCCTTTCTTTTTAGTTGCTTTTTTGTGGTTCGGTGCCTGGACGCGCGGATGAAATTCTTATGTATTATCTGCTCCAGCAATTGGATTTTCTAAACACTCTGATATCGTCACCGTACCCGTACGCAACCGCCCGTGATTCGCCATCCAGGCTCAGCACGGGCTTTCCGGGACATCCCTGTCCCGAAATTGCTGCCAAACGCACAGAGTGTAAGAAAATCTCATTTGCCTCCACAATGATAATTCATAAGAATTTCATCCGCTTGGCCAGCGCTACGCTACACATAGGGCGCTCGGAAAGTTGCGCCCGCAAGTTCCCTGCCGTCCCCCATTGTCAATCGCGTCCGTCACTTTCCACTACCAAACGCTCCTGACGTCTTCCGTTGGCAATTGCTCCTGCCGTCCCCCGTTGTCAATCGCGCCGCCGCTTCCCTCCTAGTCAATCATTTCTGAAGATTCAGGCGTCAAAAGGGAACGGATTTCGTTGTACTTGGGCCGGCAGATTGCACAAAATAATTACTAATTGCCTTGTGCAGGAAAATAAGATTTTCTTAGCATCCTGCACATAATCAGTAATTTCGGGACAGGGACGTCCCGAAAAGCCCGTGCCTGAGCCTGGATGGCGAATCACGGGCGGTTACGTGAATTGAAATAAACTGCTCAGGATGGTTAGAAAATCTATTTGACGAAACAGGCAAAAAGAAATATTTTGTGCAATCCAGACGGCAAAAACACAAAACCACCTTTTGCAGCCGAATCTTTAGAAGTAATTGCGTCATATCAATCCCCTCCGCAGCCGTTCTATATGCAGTTCTTCATGAAGCTGCCTTTTCACTTTCTCCACAATATTCCCGACACTTTCTCTTCCAATTCCCTGATTTTCCACTTTTTTCAGTTTACTCTCTACCTCTTTTAAACGTACTTCCAGTTGCTGTTGAAACTCTTTCGCCTGCGCCGCTTCCGCCTGTAACGCTTTTGTCTGCATCTGTACTTTTTCCGATACACGCTGATTCGTTTTCAAAACCTGCCGTTCGCTTTCCGGCAAATAACGGTTTGTCTGTAATATTTGCCGCTCGTTTTCTGTCAACGACATGTTATCTGGTAAATTCATGTTCTCCGGTAAATGCATGTTACCCGATAAGTGCATGTTTTCTGGTAAATGTATGTTATCCGATAAATGTACGTGATCCGATAAATGTACGTGATCCGATAAATGCATGTGATCTGGAAGTTCCACTGTTTCTTTCGTTAATTTTGTGGAAAGTTCTATGCTGTTTTTTGTCTGGAATATGTTTTGGTTGATTTCTTTCTCTAACCATTTTTCTGTCGTTTCAAACAGCGTATCTTTTTCTTTGTCAGTTCGCTGCCGATACGCTTCATATTCCTGTATGTAATAAACGAATTTTGGATATGTATCGTAAATGCTTTGTCCGTCCGCCTGAAAAAACGGAATGTTTTCTTTCTCCGGTTCTTTCCTTGCGGCATCCTCGTGCTGCTGATTCTTCCGGACGGGTTGCTGTTCCCGCTCTTGCAGCGACACAATCTGATCCGCCAGACGATAAACCAGTTCTTTATATTCTTTCGTATCCGTCTGCGAAATCCGGTTCAGTAATTTACGTATAGACGCATCCTGAAGCTGCTGTTCCCGATATGCCAGAGGAACTCCCGTTCCCTGCAGCCTGTTATTGATTTGATCCAGCAACTGCTGCAGCCTGTTTCTCTCTTTTGAAACCTCAATTTGCTGCCGGATCGTTTCCGCCTGTAGCTGCTCCGGTACTGCAGCAGATGAATTTTCCTCCGAAAAAACTGTTTTTTCCATCGGTTGCTGCTCTGCTGAAAACTCGTTTTCTCCGTTTTCTTTTACGGAATAAATAAGCAGCGCCTGCCCCCATTCCCGCAGTTCTGGAAACGCTGAATCCGATACTTCTGATAACTGTTGTGGAAAAACATCTTTTCCAGACTGAGTACGCATCAGGATCACATCTGCCAGATGCCTGACAAATTCCTGATATTCTGTTGCTTCCATTCCCCGGACATACGTTAACAATTCCTGCACCGACGGTTTTTGTAGCAGCGTTTCCCGATCTGCCAGCAATCCTTTTCCCTGGATATGCACGGTGAGTTGTTCGATCAGTTTTTTCAATTCTGCCGCTTCCGGTTTTGTAAAATCCGCCGGATGCCGTTCTGTTTCTCCGGTTTGTATCAGCGCTGTGCTCCACTTTTGCAATTGATGAATATACTGCTGTGAGAAATTTTGCCGCTGCAAATTTTGCTGCAAAACATCTTTTCCAGACTGAATACGCATCAGGATCGCACCCGACAGATGCCTGATAAATTCCTGATATTCCGTCGTTTCCATTCCCCGGACATACGTTAGCAATTCCTGCACTGACGGTTTTTGTAGCAGCGTTTCCTGATAGGTCAGCAATCCTTTTTCCTGGATATGTATGGTAAGCTGTTTGATCAGTTTTTTTAGTTCTCCTGCTGACGGAGCCACGGTATCTATCGTAGGCGCCAGAATCGTGGTATCTGTGGAATGTGCTGAGGCCACGGTATTTAACGTAAGTTCCGAATTTATGGTATCCGTGGAATGTGCCGGACTTGCCGGCTTTTGCTCTGTTTTTTCAGCATTTAGCAACGCTGTGCTCCACTGGAACAATTGATGGACAAATTCTGGAGCAAGGTTTTGAAATTCCGTTTCTGCATTTTTTATCCTGCCGGGAAATCCGAAAGTTCTTTCATATGGAAAACGCTCCGAAAACTGCTCGTCTGTGTGTACGGATAAAACCTCCGAATAATTTTCCAGAATCCGTCTTTCCAGCCGTATGGCTTCCTGCTTCTGATTTTGTAGTTTTTTTTCAGCTTCACTCTCCAGCTGCCGCGCTTTTTCCGTAATCACAGATAATTCTGTCGCTTCCATGATCGCCGACAGTTCCGTCGTCCCTATTATCTCCTGCAACTCCCGGCTCCGTACAACGGACATTTCTTCGGAATATGTTTTCACGACCGCAGCTTCTACCGGCGTTTCTTCGGCATACAGCTTCCCGGACGCTGTTTCTGCCGGCATTTCTTCCGCATACGGTTTCCCGGACGCTGTTTCTACTGGGGTTTCTTCGGAATATGTTTTCCCGTCCGTAGTTTCTGCCGGCATTTCTTCCGCATACGGTTTCCCGGACGCTGTTTCTACCGGCGTTTCTTTTGCATTTGGTTTTCTAAAAATAAGTTCCCCGGCTATAGTTTTTACAGGCGCTTCTTCGGCGGAATACACATCCGTATTTTCCGGCCAAAATACTTCCTGCTGCAAAGACGCTTTCATCTTTACGGCATATTTTTCCTGTATCTTTTTTAATCTGGCTTCATATTTTCTGCATATTTCGCCGCGGATTTCCGCTCTTTCCGCCTGTACTTCCGGCCGCCCTGTTTTTTTCAGTTCTTCCTGCATTTGGCGTGCTTTTGTGACCGCTTTCGGAAATTCTTTTAGGAAAACACGGAGTTCCTCGAGCTCCATCCGTTCCATTTGGCGAACGACTTCTTTTTTCTCCCTTTTCCAAATCAGGCCGATACGAAACAGACCCGTGAGGAGCTGGCCGGTACGGAACAGGCCCGTGGAGAGCTGGCCGGTACGGAACGTGCGAAGTAATTCGTTTTTTTCCGCCGTGGTATTTTTTCGCAGAAAAAGAACTTTCTGATAAAAATTCCGGTATTGTTCCGGCTGCAGCTTTTGCAGCAGCAAAATTAGTTCTTCCCTTTCCATGTTTTGCGGCATGGAAATTTCCGTTTCTTTTTCCAGCCGGTTCAGAATCGCCTGGTAGTTCTCCCAGCTACATTCCCGGATATAGGTTTCTGCCTGCTGCCATTCTGCCCAGATCAGCGCTTCCGACAGAAGTTCGTACTCTTTCTTTCCCAGGGACTGGAAACAGTTTTTCACAAAAGCTCTTTCCAGTTCCGGCGCCTGGACGGTAAGCCATTCTCTGATCTGCCGGGAAAAGATATGTAAAACCTGATTGTCCCGTATGATCTTCTGAATCGCCTGATTGTCCCGCTGCCAGTCCTGATAACGGAGGTTTTCCCGCTCCGTCTGTTCCAGATATGCGACGTACCGGTTCAAAGGCCGGTATACGTGAAAATCCGTTCTGCGAAGCTGTTCCAGATAATAATTTGTCATTCCGGCAAAACTTTTGTACACCGTATGCTGGTTCATAAGCATCTGATTTTTCAGGATGTTGATTTGCATACGGACATTGTTTAAGAGCAGCCGGATCAGCACTTCGATCCGGCTGTCCGGCTCATTGTGCGAATCGGGCGTTCCGTTTAAATAAATTAGCGAAATGCGCTCGTATGCATCGAAAGAGGCCGGTACATATTTATCCCACAGGCTTTGCAAAAAGCCGGTTTCGATATGCAGCTGTATTTTTGATTGAAACGGTTTCCATGTCTTTATCATTTTATAATCCTATTTTGTTGATCGTTTCATTCAGGCCGGTATGGGAAATCTCTACTTTTTTAATCAGCAGGCCGCTGTCTAACGCGTCCAGCGTATCAATTTCCCATTTTGTAACGATGCCCCAGTCCGCCTCGTACGTCGCCGTAGGGATCGCTCCGCTTTCCGGCATAACCATAATGACGATTCCCATGTTCAGTTCGCTTCCCGCCGTTAACGTCGTACGCAGAAGTTCCCCGCTTGCAATCCCATACTCCAATACCAGCTTATCCATCGTCTGGCGCGGTTTCGGCAAATAATGCACCCTGTCGTTGACTCCGCCTTCCACTACGGTTTCAAATTCCATCGTCGCGGAAATATTGGATACTTTTGAAAACCCGAGAGGCGTCCCGTTTAAAATCACTTTAAACTTCGTATGCTTCGCCAGATCGTTATGCATCGACATTTCTTTCCTCCCCTATATCCGGAAAATATCATTCTCAGGCTCCTGATTCATCCTGCGGTTTATATTGGATATTTCCTCGCACCAGCGAATACGTTCCCTGTGGTTCAAACTCCAGATATTTTCCCGGCTCCAGTGCATATAGTAAGCGATAAACGCCGTTTCCTCATAGATTCTTTCCGCCGGATATACCTCTATGGCCCGGCTTCCATAAAATTTACGGGCACCTGAATCTCTTCCCCGCAGTGAGGGCAGACCGTACGGTACGTCGGGATTTCCGCCTGGTTGATTCTTTGGTAAAAATCCTGCAAATACGCCAAATCAACGGTATACAACCCCTCGACCACTTTTGTATCCACCGCCGGCATTTCTCCCAAAACGGTAATGACCCGGGAAAGCAGGATAATCGTCAGATAGCCGGGATTTTGCTGCACCCGCGGATCCCGGAGCGGAATAATCTCGTCCGCGGCGGTCGCCAGGCGCATTTTTCCCTGCTTATGCAGGTTCCCGTCCCGGTCCACATACCCTTTTGGCAACACAAAGGAAAATTCTGTTTCAAACATATGTTTCTCCTTACAAACAACAGAATCCACGCTTTACGCGTAATAAAAACCTCGCTTCACGCGTCTTCTATTGTCATGAATTAAGATACTCTGGTCATACCCTCATGGGCAATTTCCATTGATTCTATCGCGATCTCAGAAGAAGTCGCATTGAAATCCGGCGCCGTATATTTGGTCGGCCAGGCATTGATTACCTGCCAGGACGCCGCTGCCGTTTCCGTTTCATCGAGAATAGTGATCGTAATCGTTTTACGCTCCACTTCTCCTTCCACGCCCGCGATCATCCATTCATACATTACCATGGAATCCGCAACTCCCTGCTTTAACGTAATATTTCCGTATTTTTTCAGCCCCGGTATTTTCATCGGCGTCTGTACCATATCTCCCTCCCGGTATTCGATGACGTCGATCGACGCGTCAAATCCCGAAGCTTCCGAAAATCCGCCGGCCTCCAGGCCGTCTATTTCAACTTTATATCTAAACTTTCCATGTGGATAAGTAGCCATTTTCCCCCTGCTCCTTTCTGTTATTCAATCGAGTCGCTGGTCTTCTGAGAAATTCTGAAGATGACAAATTCCGCAGGTTTTACCGGCGCCACGCCAATGACGCAGATCAGCCTGCCGTTATCAATATCGTCCTGACTCATCGTATTTCTTCCGACGTTGACAAAAAACGCTTCCGACGGGGCCGAGCCTGCCAACGCGCCGCCACGCCACAGGCCGGTTAAAAATACGTCGATCGTACGTTTTACGCGAACCCATAAAACTTCGTCGTTCGGCTCAAATACCGCCCAGTTCGTATTAGCTTTTATGCTCTCCTCGATAAAAATAAACAATCTGCGGACGTTTACATATTTCCAGCTCGGATCGCTGCTAGCCGTCCTCGCGCCCCAGACCCGGATTCCCTGTCCCGGGAAAGAACGGATCAGGTTTACGCCTTTCGGGTTCAAAATATCCTGTTCCCCTTTATTAAACTGGCAGTCCAGCCCTACGCACGCGCGGATCGTTTCATTGGCAGGCGCTTTATGTACTCCTCTGGAAGTATCGCTCCTCGCATAAATTCCGATCACCGAACCGGACGGAGGAATCGCGATATTCTTTTTATCCAGCGGGTCAAATACTTCCAGCCATGGATGGTACATCGCCGCGTAATTGCTGTCTACGATATCCCGGTGTGCCGTAATATCATCGATCTTTTTCGCGTCTTTCGGCATATCCAGTACCGCAAAGCGGCTGGCAAGGTTTTCACAGTGGGCCACTAGCATCAACTGCACGTTCGGATCCGTCACGCCCGGAACGGCCATAATCGAAACGTTATCGTTGTCCAGAAATGACTGGATGCCGGTCCGCCTGCCTGCTCCGTTATCCGTACCGATAAAATCTGCCGCGTTGACTCTGGATATGGAGCCGTTGCTTCCTTTTTTCAAATGAACGACGCAAAACGCCCGGTTCGGGTCTTCGCCCGCAATCTCGTCAAACGGCGCCGTCGCTTCTTCGGTCCGTCTGCCGATATAACTAACTTTAATCAGATCCGATTTTGCCGTCTTTTTCTCCACATAGTTCGGAGTGGAAATATTAAAAGACAGGTTTTCGTAAAATTCCACAATATCGTCATATTTTACTTCCAGATTAAATTCGCAGGTGGAAATGACTTTTGTCGGCAGCAGATTTTTGTCTACGACGTCTTCTCCAAATTCTTTTTCAAACGTAATGATATTATCCTGACTCTTTACGACACGGTTGTATACAACAGATGTCATATCCTGATAAACCACCACGTCCCCGGCGTGGAAACCGGCCGAACTTTTGACGGAATACTGCTTTCCGTCCGCGGTCGTCAGTTCTTCTAAAATCTGTGTCTTTGCCTTACTCGACGGTGTAATCACAACGCTCATGTTATCGCCCCACAGGCCCGGATTTTTCGCTTCCACGCGAAGCACCGGATTTCCGTCCGGCACGACGCCCACGGAACATTTCGCATCCTGCGGCGCCACGCGGGATACAAAACACCGCGCCCCGCCGTTGACAAAGAAATGTTCTACGGCATACGCCAGGAAACGATATTCCCCATATTCGTTTTCTGAAAGATAGCTTCCGTACTTCCTTTTAAAATCCGCAAAGTTGGTGACAAGCTGCGGAACCCCCTCTACAGGGCCTCTCTGCGCAAGGCCGATAAAGCCTGCCGTACTGGTCCCTACGCCCTCCATCGGTTTTCCGCCCGAATCAAATTCTTCTACATATACTCCTGGTGATAAATATTCCGCCATATACTTCCGACATTCTCTGCTTATTCTGAACGCCGGCTGCCTCCTTTCTCATTCTGATCTGTTTTTTCCTGTGATACAGACTGTTTTTGTTTTCTATTATAAAACCGTTCACTAAACAGTTTTATAAACACTTTTTGTTTCCGGTCGTCTTTCTTTTCTTTTTCCTTTCCTTTTCCCCCTCCTTTTTGTTTCTCCCTGTCCAGCATAGCCTGCAAATCTTTCTGCATCTGCCGCTCTTTCGCCTCTTTTTTCAAAATATGGCCGCTTAATTTGTCAATCCGATGATTCAAAGCCGTAAACTCCTGCAATACCGGATCTTTTTTGCGTTCCCGGATCAACTGCTGACGGAGCTGTCTGTCAGAATCCTGTTCCAGAAAACCGAACGTATCCTGTAACGTCCGATGACGGTGTTCCCGAATCAGACGCTTCATACAATCCAGAAATTCCCGGCTTCTTTCATATTCCGAAATATCATAAAAAACCGCCTGGTTTTTGAAAGGCGTTCCGGCGGCATACAAAAACCGTTCGTCTTTCATGCTTACTTTCTTCATCTTGTCCGGCTTGAAACGCTTTTCGTCTTCCGCATGACCCAAAGTACCCGGAGCCTCTTTTGCCTCCAGGACAAATCCTTTTTTCTCCCGCGGCCGGCCCCGCATTTTGCCAGGGCTTTTCTTACTATAACGAAGCCTGCCGTATGTGTTTTCCATTTCAAAGCGGCCGTTTTCTTTCTTATGTAAAATCGCCTGTGCTTTCTCCCACTTCGGCCTATCGTTCCATAAAAACATGATATTCCCCATAATCCTCCCTGCTCAGTTTCTTGCCGCTTTTTTCCAGTTCATGGGCAATCCCGCGCAAAACCTTTTCCATGGTCAATACCTGGCACGGAGATTCCACCGCCAGAAAACTTCCGTAAATCAGCGCGTTTTTGATCATACTGCCCGTCAGCTGGAACTGGTTTGCCAGAAAAACATAATCCAGGTCGTCCGATACCGGAAGCTGTTCCGGTATCATGTTCCGCCACATCATTTCCCGCAAATCCGCTTTCGGCACGGGAAAATCCACAATATCATGGATACGCCTCCGAAACGCCTCGTCAAAATTCTGCAGGTAGTTCGTGGCCAATATACTGACGCCCTCGTATTCTTCCATTTTCTGCAGCAGAAACGCAATTTCCATATTGCTGTATTTATCATTGGATTCTTTGATTTCCGTTCTTTTACTGAACAACACGTCCGCTTCGTCAAAAAACAGGATGGACGTATTTTTTTCCGCCTCGTCAAAAATACGGTTCAGTTTCTTTTCCGTTTCTCCGATATATTTGTCCACAACCGCCGGCAGTTCTACCCGGTATAACTCCATATCCAACTCTGCCGCGACCGCCTGCGCCGCCATAGTCTTTCCGGTACCCGGCGCTCCTGCAAAAATCACAGACACGCCGTTTCCGTAAGCGGATTTCCCGGAAAATCCCCATTCTTCATAAACGCGTTTCCGGTTCCTGACCCGCCGAATCACATGAAACAGTTTTTCTTTCTGCTGCCGTGGAAGAATTAAATCCTCCATCGTATACGTTCCCTCGATCTTCTTTGCATATTTCTCCAGAGAATGGCTTCCCGAATGTAACACGGCCCGTTTCAGGTTCCGTTCCGTAATATATGGTTTTCCCTCGCTCTGCCCGTAAGACACAGCCAGTCCTAAAATCTTATGCATTTTTCCGGGCAGAAATGTATACCGGTCTAAAAAACCGCAGCGGATTTCCTCCCGCTCCCACTGATACTCCTGTGTCAGACGCCGAAACAATTCTTTGTCTTTATAGATTTCCTGCGGATTGATTTCAAACGGAAGATACTGCCTTTCTTCTTCCAGACTTTCTTCTCCCAGAAACGGAAAATTCCGCCATTCTCCCAAAAGAAACAGGTTTTCTTCCTCTTTCATCCATTCCAGAAAAAGCGGCAGGCCGCTTTCCGGTTTTTCCGGCATTTCCACGGCCAACATCCCGTGATACAGCATACATTCCAAACGTATATCCCGCAGATGTTCTTCGGAACGCAGCGCTTCATACTCCAAAACCGCCAGCTCTTTGCCAAAGCCGGACGCCAGATACGCATAATTTAATTTTCTGCCGCTTCCTTTCGGACCGTGCAGATAGAACATCTTTTTCCCCGGAATTTGCCGGATACAGTTTTCCATCCGTTGATCCTGACGAATTCGCTCTCCCAAATACGGCAAGGTGGCATCCCTCCGGCTGTACCAGCGCAGTCCCGGCGTTCCCCGTTCCGGGAGGATTCCCCGGTACAAAAAGAGAAACACCTGCGGTACAAGCTCCAGGCACGGTTCTCCGTTTCTTTCCGAAACTCCGCGGTCAAACAACAGTGGGTGCGCCTGGTAATACAATTCCGTACCGGGAAAATCGCTTGCCTCCTGCCAGAATAACTGCCAGCGGCGGAATGTAAACGCGCCCGGTTCTTTCCGGCTGTCATCCTCTTTTGCCGCTATCCGGCAATAACATGCCGCCGCCAGAAAAAATATCTCCTCTTTTTCGAGCCCTGCCGTCAGCGCCACGTAAAGGAACGGGAAAAATATATCCTGTTCCGCACTTTTTTCCATTCGCCGCCACAGTTCTCCAAATGCCTGGCAGGCTTCCCGCCCTTTCTCCTCCCCGCATACCGTTTTTTCGCCCCACAAAACCAGATCTTCAATAAATTCCCGGTGATCCGCATATTCCCTCATCCGCTTCCTCCCGACATTTTCCTTGTTCCCTCATCCGCTTCCTCCCGTTATTTGCCCTGTTCTATCATCCGCTTCCTCCCGGTTATTTTTGTACCAGCTCCTGAAATGTGATCTCAAAATCCAACGCCAGGTCTTCTTTATACAGTTTCACCATGCGGTCGTATTGCCGTTTTGCTTCCCCCTGTTTTCCGCTTCTGTACAGGCAGACGATTAAAAGCGTCACGACTTTTTCGTCATACGGCTCGATCTCCTGCATCCTCTGCAAAAAAGGAATCGCCAGGTCTTCCCTGTTTTCCTGCATTTTCTCCGCCGCGCCGTTCCGGCAGGCCAGAAGATATTCATCTTCCAGTTTTTTTGCCGTTCCATATGCCCAGAGATATCCCATATTTTCCATATAGCCGCCCTGGTATAACCTCATCATATCTTCCGTGCGTTTTTCTTTCCGGCCGGACATTCGGATACATTCCTGCAGTTCTTCCAAATCCGAACAAACCATCTGCATATTTAAAGAGTACTTCTTTTTTTCATATACGATGAGAGGCTCCCGGCTTTCCTGCATGAAAACCTGCCGGATGCTGTAAAGCGTTGTATGAAACAAAGCCGTGACGCTTTTCGCTCCGGCTTCCGGCCACAAAAGAGCAAGCAGGTCTTCTCTTTCCACTCCATCCCCCTGCAAATGAAACAGATACGCAAACAATTCCTGCGCTTTTTTTGTCCTCCAGCGCACCTCTTCCCCGTTCGGGAGCAATACGCAAAACCGTTTCATACATTGAATCCGGACTTTTTTCCCGGTTTCAGGGGCGGGCGGCGGATTTTCTTCTTTTACCGGCAGAAGCGGCCGGACTTTCCGCACATTTTGGGAAAGAGAACGGATCTCTTCTAAAATATACCGATGCTTTTCCTCGAACATATTCAACGGTACCTGATTTTTATAGAAAAACCGATCGCCGATAACGGACTGATCTATCGCTTTCCTGTAATTTTTCCTGTTCCAGGACAGTATGGCCAGCATTTTCCATGCCACTGCCGTATGTAACGTTTCATACTCTGAAGTTTGCAGTATCTGCCTGGCATATTCGGAAGCTTTTTCAAAATCCGCCGCCTGATAGGCGGCAAAAAACAGTTCCGCCGTCATACAGTTCTGCAAAAGAAATCCGTCTTCCAGTTCCTGATAGGGGATCTCTGTACCATCCTGCCCCTCTTTGCAAAATGCCTGCTCTGCTGCCGATAAAAACGTATTTTCCCGAAATGTAATCCCGGACGCTTTCCAGCCGTCAAGCTTCTCCTGCGCTTTCCGAACCCTCTGGAAACAACATTCGTATTTAATCCGTTCCGTGCATATCGCCTCCGTCTGTTCGTCCTGATATTCCTGCAGCGTCTGTTCCGCCTGTTTCAAATATTTCCAGGCTTCTTTTAAATTTCCGCAGCGCCGTTCCGACGCCGTCAGAAACAGCAGTGTTTTTTTATACTCCCTGATTCGCCTTTCCCTGTAAAAGTCCCGGCTTGCCTCCGTCAAATGTTTTCTGGCCTGATCTTTCCGTTCCGTCACCCACAAATATTTTCCGTAAACAAAACGGGATTTTGGCGTCAGATCGCAATTTTGCCTGCGCAGAAATTCAAACCAGCGCACCAGCGTATCGTACAAACGCTCCTCCAATATTTCTTCTCCGGCCGTTTCGATTACCGCCTGCACGACCTCCGGCGCATTTCCCCGGCATCCGTACTCTGCCGCCTGTATTTTATCCTCTGTTTTTAAGAAATAATACGCCGCTTTCTTCAAAGCTTCCTCCTGTTCCGCTTTGGAAATCCGCAGCAGCAAAAACCTCTGGAATATGGAATGATAGCGATAAATTCCGCTTCGCTCCCCCAGGCTTTGCACAAATAATTTCTCCCGGACGAGATATTTTAGCAGGCTTTCCGACTGGTAATTTCCCAGAATCGCATTGCAGGCCGGCACGGTCATATAATCCAGCACTGCCGTTTTTTCCAGAAACGTCTGAATTTCAAAAGGCAGCATTGTATATACCCGCGTCATGAAATAATCGGATACTTCCAGCTTTTCACATATTTCTTTTACGGTTTCCGGCGTAATTTCCTTTCTGTGCCGCCTGATTTGCTGGACAACCAAAACGACGCCTACCGGCCAGCCCTCCGTATAAAAACAGATCAGCTCCGCCAGCCGCTCCGGGACTCCCGTACCCAGAGTATGTTCTAACAGTTCTCCGATCTCTGGCTGCCCAAACTTTAAATCTTCCGTTTCCATACAGACCGCCGTCTTGCTTTCGATATATTCTTTTATAAAATCAGGATAAGAACGCTTTGCCGCAATAAAAAAACGGATCTTTTCTTTCATGGTTTCAATCAGGGCATTTAACAGGTTATAGATATCCGGATTTTGAATTTCCTGAAAATCATCCAGTATCATATTTAACTGCGTAACCCTCTCATCCAGCCACAGCACCAGACGTTCCACCAGAATATCCAGATCTTCCTGCCAGGATGCAGAAACAGGAAAAGAAACTTCTTCCAGACCCAAAGCATTGCCCACTGATTTTGTAAAATTCTGAATAAACGATACCAGTTCATTGTCCGTCCTGCTTAAACTGTACCACGCGCTCTGTTCCCCGCAATGGCTCACATAATATGCCAGCACCTGCGTTTTTCCGTACCCGGCCCCTGCGTTTAATAAAACGACTCTTTCGGTGAAAGAGGCCAGCAGGAGATCCGCTTTTCTTTTTACATACCCTTTCTCCACATTCGGTATTTGAATTTTATTACTTTTTTTCTTCATTGCATACTCCTGCTACGGCTCTATGACGGTAATCTCCTGGGATACTCCGATATAATCCATATAATCTACCATAAACTGCGCCAGCAAAAATGCAGCCGCAACTTCATCCGTTCCGTTTTTTTCTACCAGATAACGTATAATCTCTTTGTTTTCATAAATCCCCTGTTCCATCAGTTCCACGATGGCAGCGTCTTTTTTTTCGATATGCTTCAGGATGCTTTGATCTTCCAAATACCATTCTCCGTTTTTCTTCGCCGCAATTACGCCTTTTCTCCATTTCATTTGGCTTCCATCCCCTTTCATAATTCGAGTAAAGCCGCTTTCCGTTCCGCTTCCTGCCTGTTTGTTACCCCCAGTTTCTTATAAATATTCTTGTTATGGAATTTCAGGCTGTTATAAGTAATGCCGCTTTTTCTGCAAATTTCTTCCGTGGAATTTCCCCGGCAAAGAAGTTTTAGGATTTCCAGTTCTTTTTGAGTAAAAATATCTACAGGGACAAGATCCGCTTTCAGATAGTCCGGGTAAAAAGACGCCATTCGGTCCGTTTCTTCTTTTACCTCCGCCAGAAATTCCGGATCCACAATATTTTTTTGTTTTCTTTTTTCCGCACTTTCCGGCGATTCATTTTCCCATTGGTCTAACAGTGGTTTGACAGCCGCCCCCTCCTGAGCGACCACCCTTATAAAATGGTAATACTCCGCTTTTTTTAACGCTCCCGCCAGAATTTCCTGCCACCCGCCATTTCCGGTCCGGTAAAACAAAACGGCTTTTAACACCTGATTTTCCATCCAATGGTAGTGCCTTTCATATTCCGTAAAATACAGATTCATTCGTTCGATCAGTCCCGATGCCTCTCCGTATCGCTCCAGGGCGATCAGACATCGTATTTTTAACATATAGCGATATCTGTCCAGAATACAGAAAGCCTCTATTTCGTCCGGCGCCACAGACAGCCATTTTTCCGCTTCTTCCCGGTTTCCCACCAACAGGCAAAGCCATACTCTTAAGGCTTCCATATTTCCAAACAGCTGGACAGCGCCCTCGTTTTCCGCTTTCCTGCGTATACTGTCCCACGTGCTTTTTGCCACTCCCATCTGCCCCCGGAACAAATGGTATTTGATTAAAATACCGGACGCTGCAAAACACATTTCCATTTTGCCGCCGGCGTCCGCCATCATGGACCCGGTATTCAGCCTGGTCTGCACTTCATAATCGCTCATCGTTCCTTTTTCAAACCCGCTTTCGGCAAGCGCAATATTTACAAGGCCTTTCCCATAGGCCCCCAAAACCGCTTCCACAGGCTTTTTTAAAACTGCCGCCAGTTCCTTGTCAATCCTGCTCCACTCGCAAAAATCCAGCCCTCCGTTCATCAGGGACGGAATATTGCTGGTTACGGAAAACTCCGGTAGTTTTATCCCCCGGTTCAGCAGCAGAAACGCGGCGTTTTTTAACATATTGATAATGCCGTGTATCCCCCTGTGTGGAAGCGCAATGTCCAGGTAAACCAGCCTTGCCTTTGCACTTTTTCTTTCCTCATCCGTCAGATGCTTCTTTTTGCTGTATGTTACGAGTTCCTGATACCATTCCTCCGATTCTTCCTTTTGCAGCATAATGGAATGGAGCATACACATTCCGGACATCAGTACCGGGCTGTTTAACACTTCTTCCTTTGGGAGAGAAAGGTAAAATTTCCGCGTTTCAAAAAAATGCGCGACGCCGGCATGCCGGCTGGCATTTTTTAATAACATCTGAGATATCTTATGCGTATCCTCCGCTTTTTCGTAATACTCCAGAGCAAGGTCAATCTGCCCCTGGCGCTCAAAATAACGCGCCGCTTCCCTGTAATTGGACAGATAATCTTCCCGGCTGTACAAAAACGACTGTTTCCACAAAAGGAAATCTTTTAAAAAAGGCCGTATTTCCCAGGCGTTCTCTCCGTTTTTAAATATAAAATTCCCAATATTGTGCGCATCCTCCAATATTTGGACGACATTTTTTTTCAGCGTCAACATTCCGGCCAGTTCCGTTGTAAAAGAGGGATACGCGCATACAGCAATCAGCGTTTCTTTCAAATCTTCGTCCCACTTTTCCCAAAAAGCCTGATCCGAATAAAAATACTGCTCCAGCCGTACAGACTCTATTACTTTCTCATTCAGGCTTTCTCCGCTTTCCATATGACGGAGAAAAATTTTGAGTCCCACCGGATGCCCTTTGGTATGCCTTTTTAAAAATTCCACCTCTCCCGGCCGGAGCGCAATGCCTGCCTGAGCAAACAGTGTCCGGATTTCTTTCTCCCCGAAAACAAAATCTCCCTCGTTACACCGGAAAAAATTACATTTTAAATCCACGTCGACCAGCCAGTGCGGCAGCTGCGACCTGCCGATCAGAATAATTCTTCTGCCGCCCCTCATACACAGCCGTTTAATGTAATCTCTGGACTCATCGTCTGTCACCCACTGTAAATCATCCACCACTACCACATCTTCTTTTAGTTCTTCCAGTTCCGGCAAATCCTGGCAAACGCCCGGGCACCCTTTGACCGTAAGATGCCTCTTCCTGCGCAGAAAATATTCCACCGCCGCCGTCTTCCCGTATCCTGCAGCCCCGTAAATATATACAATCCGGTCTTCCATCGCTTTTAACTTTGACTGAATCGCGGTAATTTTTACATATTCTGACATAAACATGCTCCTTTCTGACGGGAATATTTCTCCTGAACCGGCTTCCGGTTCCCACGCGCCCTCCCGAATTACAAACAAATCTCTTTTTAAATTGTAACGTAATTATTGGTTTTTGTAACCTACCCCCGCGGGTAGGACGCTTGTTTTTTTGCATGGCAGGCTGGTTATCGCCGGATGGGGGACAGCCACTGGCAGTTCAGATATTTCTTCTGCAAAACGGTTTCTGTAAAATCTGAAATATGAAGGTATAAAAAATATTATCAGAACATTTACTTTGTGGTTTCGGACGGCAGACGACACAAAACATTCTGTCCTGCCTGTTTCGTCAAATGGAGGCTCTAATTCCGCCGGGATATTCTACGGCTTCTGACGCAACCGCCCTCGATGCGCCGTCCGGGCGCACTCGGACTTTTGGGGACATCCCTGTCCCCAAATTGCTGTCTGGAAACGGCGGGAGTAAGAGCCTCTCATTTTCCTGCACAAGGACAGTCCATCCTGTTTTGTGTCGTCTGCCTGAAACCATTGGCGACAAAATGTTCCAGAAATATTTTTGTAGGCAGAAAAGATTAGCGTAGTGGCAGTTCTGATAGTTCCGTTAAATATTACAGAAGATTGACAGAATCAGGAAAACATTTCACAAACGTGGAATGTCAGGCTGTTACAAAATAATAACCAATTGTCCTTGCGGAAGAAAATGAGATTTTCTTAGCGCGCTGTGTCCCATCAGCAATTTGGGGACAGGGATGTCCCCAAAAGCCTGAGTGCGCCCGGACGGCGCATCGAGGGCGGTTGCGTACGCAAAAAGTAATCATGGCAGAGCGGTTAGAAAATCCATTTGATGGAGCAGGCAATTGTTATATTTTGTACCGGGACTGACAGAAAACATATGAAATCAGTTTCTTAGATACTGTCAACTTCTGATAATATTTTTTACACATCATATTCAAATAAAAAACTGTTTTGCAAAAAAAACATCTAAACAGACAACGCTTTTCCTCACACCATAAAAAGTAACTTTGTTAGTATACCCAACAGTGATCTCGGATATAAAAGCTTGTAAAACCAGGAGGTTTATGGTAGTATGAGGCCACGAAAATCAAAGGGAAAGCAGGTAGGAAATATTTGAAAGAAAACCCGAAAGGAGTAAATGAGATGTGCCAGATTATGGAAAATATGCGAAATGAATCTTTAAAAGAAAGAATACAGAAAGAGAAAAAATGACTGTGCTCCGAATGTTGGAAGCCGAAAAATATGTAATGGAAGAAATTGTAAACATTTCCGGACTTCCCCCTGAAGAAGTAAAGAAATTGAAAGCTGAAAGAACAATATAAATAAAACTGTAAGCCAGAAATCCGAAAACAGATTTCTGGCTTTGTGTTTTAATCCCTTATTTTTATTCTTTTAGCACATCGGTTTTAAATCTTTAGAGATCGTTAATGGCGCTTCTGTTGCTTCCTGAATCTGTTCTACCGTAAATTCCGGATTGTACTCTGTTAATAACAGTCCGTCCGGAGTCACTTCGATTACAGCCATTTCCGTAATAATAATGTTTACCTGATTTTTCGCCGTCAAAGGAAGTGTACACTGATTTAAGATCTTCGGCGCGCCTTTCTGCGTATGTTCCATCGCAACGATAACTTTCTTTGCACCTACTACAAGATCCATGGCTCCGCCCATTCCAGGAACCATTTTACCAGGAATGATCCAGTTCGCAATATTTCCGTCTTTGTCTACCTGTAAAGACCCCAGTACCGTAGCGTCTACATGGCCTCCGCGGATAATGGAAAAAGAGGTCGCACTGTCGAAAAACATACCGTCTTTTTCAATACCCGCCGGCTGTCCGCCTGCATTTACAATATAATCCCTGTCCGGATTTGTTTCATCCACTGCCGCTAATCCGATAAATCCATTTTCGGACTGTAGCGTAATCTTAATACTCGGATCCAGAAAATCAGGAACCATAGTTGGAAGTCCGATCCCCAGGTTTACTACGTCACCATCATGTAATTCCTGTGCTACACGCTTTGCGATAAAAGGCTTGATTTGGCTTTTTTCCATCTTATGCTTCCTCCTTTAATACTAAGTAATCAACGTAAATATGTGGAGTTTCTACATAGTCTGGTCCGATTTCCCCTGCCGGAACAATTTTTTCCACTTCTACGATAACTGTGTCTGCTGCAGACGCCATTAAAATATTGAAGTTACGCGTCGATCCTTTGTAACGGATGTTGCCGGATTCGTCTGCTACAAATCCCTGAACAATAGCTACGTCGGCATGCAGCGGTTTTTCCAATACATATTCATTTCCGTCAACGGTAATGATTTCTTTGCCCTCTGCAACGGTAGTGCCGAGCCCTGTCGGTGTTAAAAATCCGCCCAGTCCGTTTCCGCCTGCGCGAACCTGCTCTGCCAAAGTTCCCTGCGGCTGAAGAATCAGTTCCAGTTCGCCGGCAGAATACTTTGTCCCACATTCTTTATTTAATCCTACATGGGACGCGATCAATGTTTTAATCTGTCCGTTATTCAATAATTTTCCTACGCCAACTCCGCATGGTTCTGCATCGCTCGGGCCAAAACCGGCATCATTACAAATAATCGTCAGATCCTTTGAACCTGCTGCTTTTACTGCATCAATAATCGTTTCTGCAGTACCGTTTGTCATGAAGCCGCCAACCATTACAGTCATGCCGTCTTTTACAAGAGCCGCTGCTTCTTTTGCAGAAATCACTTTTGTTTTTGCCATGATGTTCCTCCTAGATATATTTGATTTTTATTAATACGTATTACGGTAAAAGTTTTCCGCCTAACTATTAATTTATCACTTTCCCGCCTGTTTTTCAATGTCTTTTAAAAAATACTTACAATATTTTTTCGGCGCGGTTGTGTTATTCTTTCCGATACGGTATAATGTTATATATGAAATTTAGATAAATAATTAACAATACATAAAGTGAGCAAAGCAAATGTATACCAATAATTTCAATAACGAAAGCTGCGTCAGAAAACGTATCAATGCAAAGCTTGACGCATCGGCAAACTTTCCTCTTACTATTCTTTCCGCTCCTATGGGTTTCGGAAAATCAATTGCCGTGCATGACTTTTTAAAAATCAGAAAACACAACTTTCTCTGGGTTACGATGTCGGAAGCCGTTAATATTGCACCGGAAGAATATTTCTGGTATCTTGTAATGCGCGAACTGGCGAAATGGGATAAAGAACTGTCCGTATCTTTTCAAAATCTCGGATTTCCGACCGACAGCGTACAGATGATCCGTATCATTGACAAAGTAAGGGAAGTATCTTTTTCCGCTCCTTTTTATCTGGTGATCGACGATTATTACCTGATCGAAAACGAAGCGATAAACTCTCTGATTGATTATTTTGCCAAAACAAATATACAGGATTTCCATATTATTGTCATTACGAGGCACAATTTGTCCGGTAACGTAACGGAACTTGCTATTAAAAACCTCTGCCTGTCCATCAGGGCAACGGATATTGCATATACAGATAACGAAATCAGGGAATATCTCGCTTATATCGGTTTGGAAAGCAATGAGGAAATATCAGATATTATATGCCGCCATGCAAACGGCTGGATCACGGCGGTTTATATTATCGCCCGCCATTATCTGGAACAGGGTACTCTGAACGTAAAAAATTCTCTGTATACTATGATATATGAAACGTTATATTCCAAATATGACAATGAAATCAAATATACTTTGATGAAACTTTCCGTTTTTAATACTTTCTCCGCCCCGCAGGCGGAATATGTACTGGAAAATCCAAACGTTTCCCTTATTTTAAACGAATTATCCCAGAAAAACGCTTTTATCAGCCGTTCTGCCGACGGAACGTACCGTTTCCAGCAGATTTTTCTTGATTTTTTGCGGGATGAACGGGAAAAATCCGGAATTGATATCAACAATTTTATCGAACGGACCGGGCAATGGTATGCCAATAACGGTAACCACTGGAAAGCGCTGCAGTTCTGGCTGATTGCCAAAGATTACGATCACATTTTTGAAGAACTTGAAAATTCCAATATCAGCCGTATCAGTTGTATTGATAAAAATCTTCTGTTTCAGATTTTTCATTATGCGGAAGAAGATATCATGCACAAATACCCGCTGGCAACTTTGAAATACATCTTCTTTTATTCGCTTCACATTGACCGGAAGATGGGCATCCAAATGCTGGAAAACGCCATAAGTTATTATGAAACGCATAATCCTCAAAAGTATTCTTCCAGAAGAATGTTAGCGGAATGTCATCTGATGTATACTGCTGTTGTATTTAATGACTGCGAACTTTTAATCGAACATTGCAGAAAAGCGCAGGAACTGTTTGACGGCAAGTCTTCTATGATCCGGACGCAAAACAGCGTCCTGACCTACGGGCTTCCGCATTTTACTTATGCATATTTCAAAGAAGCCGGAACATTTCAAAAAACTGTCCGGACACTGCTTGACGGTTTCGGCGTGCATGTTACTGTGACAGGCGGCTGCGGCGCCGGTTTCGAATATGTGACTTTAGCAGAATATGCATTGGAAACCGGTGATTTTACAAACGTAGAAGCCAATGCCAAAAAAGCGATCTACAAAGCGCAAATGCAGAATCAGATCTGTATCATTATCTGCGCCCTGCTGACGCTTGGGCGCCTTTACCTGTATCAGAACCGGATGCAGGAATTTGAAGAACTGATGCAGCAGTTGATATCACAGTCCAAAACCGAACAGCTGACTCTCAATCTGAACGTACTGGACAACGCGATCGGCTATCTTGCCGCCTGCTGCGGTAAAATCGACCTGATTCCGCACTGGCTGAAAACCGGCGACATGAAAAATGTACAAACCCAGTATCACGGCTGCGCTTTTAACGATATCATCCATGGCAAAGCGCTGCTGCTTTCGGAAAACTACATGGAACTTGAAGTCACGACAGAAAGCTTTTATAACGATTTTGCTTACTTTAACAACCAATTGGGATTTATACATAACCATATTCACAACGCTTTGGCAAAATATCATCTTTACGGCCTGAACATGGGATGTAAAAAACTCGACGAAGCGCTGCTGCTCGCGGAAAAAGACGATATCGTCATGCCTTTTGTGGAAAACGGCAAATATATCCTGCCCATGCTTACGAGCGGTTACTGCATGGCTTCCGGCGAATATATCGCCCGAATCATCGAACTTATTACCAAAAAGGATACCGGAGGAGAATCAGCATCTCACCGGGACCCGGACCGCCTGCTCTCTCCGCGGGAAATTGAAGTATTAAAAGCATTATCCAAAGGGTTAAGCCAGAAAAGTATTGCAACTCAGTTTTACATATCGGAAAATACCGTAAAACGGCATATCCAGAATATTTATCAAAAGCTGGACGTAAACAATAAAACGCTTGCCATTTCAAAATTTAAGGAATTGTTTCCTGAAAACTAACACAAACGGGGACTTCTGTGATTACACCCAGAAGTCCCCGCCTGTTTTGTTATAGAGGAAAAGTTATTACCATATTTATGCGTTGTTATTCTATTTCACATTTGCCGCGGCCATTTCTTTGGACCATTTTTTCTTGCCCAGACTGATTGCGATCAACGTAAGTATGATACCGATCACCGCCAATACCAATCCCAGAAGAATCGCTACCTGATAACCAATCGCATCCGCGATAATACCGTTTAACAGGGAGGCGCTTGCATTTGCCAAAAGCCCTACCGTCATCAGCCAGCTCATGATCTTTTCATAATCGCGGGAACCAAATGCAAATCTCGTCAGCTGCGGCGTTCCGATCGCCATCAGGGCGAAGAAACTTCCGAATAAGAACGCCCCTACGTAAAGCTGTACCGAGGAATCCGTAGACGCCGTATAGAAAAGAATCAACGCTATCGCTCCAGCGATCATCGAATAAATATAGAGCACTTTCGTCCCGAAACGGTCGTTTAAAAATCCCAGCAGAATCTTGCCTACGATCAGCCCGATCATAATCATCGAAGACATCAGTGCAGAAATCTGTGTGCTGATTCCCAGTCCCACTTTTGCATACGTGGTAAAGATGGTCTGGAACTGGCAGGCATAATATACGAAAAAGCATCCGACCGCCGCAATCCAGAAAATCGGACTGCGTACTGCCTCTTTTAACGTAAATCCATACACTGCCGGTTTTTTCTGGCCTGCAGCCGCCGTCTGTACTTTATCATGCCCTACCGGAAGCTGATTGACGTCAGACGGATGTTTCCGGATAACAAAAACTGCAAATGGCAGGGAGATCACAAGACTGATGATACCCATAATCAAAGCCGCTTTTGACAGGCCTACGTTTGCGCAAAGCTGTCCCGCTACAGTTGACCATATCGCGCCGCCGATTCCTGTAAATGCAGAAGCAATGCCCATTACCGTTCCCGTATTTACCTTATACCAGTTTACAATTACAATGGATAACAACAGGTAACATACAAAGGAATACGAAATTCCATATAAGATTGCTGAAATATAAAAGGTTCCCGGTGTTTTCCATACGGATAACAAAATCAGTCCCAACGAAGCCAGAAATACCGCTACGCTGATGCACAGACGGTAATTTAACTTATTCCCAATGATCTGCGCCACCGGTATCAAAAATACCATTACGAAATTCTGTATGGAAAAAAACATCTGCGACTGAGTTGTTGTAAAACCATATTCCGCCACTACCTGCGCTGTAAAAATGCTTGTGCTGTTTGCGATCAGTCCCATAGTGCCAAACATAATAGCCGCGCATGCAATCACCTGCATTATGGGCCATTTTGATTTTGTTGTATTGTTCACAATCTCTCCCCCTCATCATTTTATAACATACAACGAAAAAACAAACTTACCGCGCCTGTTTTTTCGTTGTTTCTGATTTTAAAGTACACGTGCAAAATGATATCCTTCTTTTGTTGCGGAAATGATCTTGCCCGGTTTCACTGCATCGCCGATCGTACGGATATTGGCAACCTTGCCCCAAAGCTCATCTTCCAGTTGATTATTGGAACGGAATCCGGATGCTACGATCACGGTATCTGCCTCTACTGTAACCGTCTTGCCGTCTTTTTCATATTCCAGAGCAGTCGGAGTGATCTTCGTTACTTTTGCACTGCAGACAACGTCCATATCGGAGTCAGCCACTTCCTGACGCAGCCACTGATCTAAACTGTACATATGGTCCGCACCGGAAAGGATTCCCGGAAGCATTTCCACAACCGTAACATGAGAAGCGGTTTTATTCACATGCAGCGCGGTTTCCATACCAACGAGGCCTGCACCGATCACAACGACTTTGCCAAGTACCGGACTTCTGTCTTCCAATACATCGATTGCCGTACGTACATTTTCTCCGTCAATTCCCGGTACCGGCGGGATAAACGGCGTCGCGCCGGTTGCGATACATACATTCTGGATACCGGACGCAATGACATTCTCCGCCGTAGCTTCTTTATTGAAACATACTTTGATATTGGACTTCAATACCTGATATTTCAGATATTCATTCATTTTCAGAATATCGCGTTTAAACTCAGGCGCTCCGGCTGCGAGAAGCATACCGCCCAACTCTTCGGTCTTTTCCCAGAGTTCTACTTCAATTCCGCGTTTTTCCGCTTCCAAAGCCGTCATCATACCGCCGCATCCGCCGCCGATCACGAGAAGTTTCGTCGGTTCTTTAACCGGCTCCGTCACATAGTCAAACTCGTTTCCGCTGATCGGATTGATCGCGCACGGTTTAAATCTTCCTTTGACCGCGCCGTACAGACATTCGTTACATCCGCAGCACCATGCGATATCTTTAATGCGTCCTTCTTTTACTTTGTTCGCCCAATCCGGATCCGCTAACATCTGATGCCCTAAAGCAATGATATCGCCAACGCCGTCTTTGACTACTTTTTCCGCAAATGCCGGATCGTTTAATTTTCCGTGAACGATCAACGGCAAGCCCGGAACGGCTTCTTTAATAGCTTTTGCCGCATACAATCCGTATCCTTCGTCCTGATATGTAGTAGATACCTGCATATAATATTTTTCATAACATCCTACGTCTACGTGAAGCGCGTCGATTCCGCCCAAATCGCGGACACGTCTTGCAATCTCTATTCCTTCGTCCAATTTTCTCATTCCCGGTACGTCCGGCATGCAGTGATCAACGGTTATTTTTACCACGCAGGCAAAATCTTTTCCGCAGACTTTTTTTACTTCTTCCACACACTCGACCATGAAACGCATCCTGTTTTCCAGGCTTCCGCCGTACTCGTCGGTTCGTTTGTTCCATTCGGAAGTCATAAACTGGTCGAGGATATATCCGCCGTATGCATGGATTTCCACGCCGTCTGCTCCTGCGTTTTTCGCAAGCATCGCCGTATTTCCCATACGGTTTACCAGACGTTTGATCTGCGGAATTTCAAACGGTTTGCACATCAGGTCCGGGAAGTTTTTGCACGGTACCGCGCTTGCGGAATACGGCGGATTTTCCGGATCGGAATAGCCTACGCGTCCCAGACCCGGGCCGATCTGTACGATGACTTTGCTTCCGTATGCGTGGCATTTGTCTACCAGCAGGCTTAAACGGTCTACCTGATGAAAACCTTCCAGCGTATTTGCCGCGCGGGTTTCAAACTCCGTGCTGCACATATTCAGGCCGGTAATAATCAATCCGCAGCCGCCTTCTGCACGGCGTTTGTAATATTCAATCGAACGTTCTTCGTAACCGCCGTCCGGCGCTGTTTTCGTTCCCATAGGCGCCAGTGCAATTCTGTTTTTTAACGTCATACCGCCGATATGAACCTTATCAAATAATTTCATCTGTGACATGTCAGTTCCCCCTTTTACTGTTTTGTAATGTTTATAGTGCGGATGTCGTTCCGCCGTCGATCATAATGTTCTGTCCGGTTGTGAAGCTGTTTTCATCGGATAAGAAATAAATGACCGCGCCGCTCAGTTCCCCGAAATCTCCGGCTCTCTTTAACGGGCATCTGCCTTTCTTATGCGTATCCGGATTGGAAGCCACTTTGGAACGGCTTGTCATGCCGCCGTTTAAAATCGTTCCCGGTCCTACGCCGTTTACGAGTACGCCGTACTGCGCATATTCCACTGCAAGTCCTTTGATCAGGCCCAGCACGCCGCCTTTTGCCGCATGGTAACTCGGACAGCCTGCCGGCGTCCCGTACTGCCCTGCAACGGAAGAAATACATACGATTTTCCCGCCTCCGTTTTTCATCATGGACTGTTTCACTACTTCCCGGCTGCACAGCCACGGCCCGGTCAGGTCCGTCTGTATGACGTCGTTCCACTGCTCAAAGCTATATTCCTCAATAGGGCCGTACGTCAGACGTCCTGCATTGTTGACAAGCATATCGATCTTCCCGTACTCCGCCACTACTTCAGATACCATTTTAACGACTTCTTCTTCCCTGCCTACGTTACAATGCCAGTATTTAATTTTTTTCCCGGTCAGCTCCACAAGCTCTTTTGCCGTAGCCTCCCCTTTTTCATCCTGCACGTCGCACATTGCCACGTCTGCGCCCTGTTCTGCAATCGTCTGTACAAATTCTTTGCCCAGGCCTTCCGCCGCGCCGGTTACAAGAGCAACTTTGCCTGAAAAGTCAAACTTATACATATAAAACACCTCCTGGTTATGATTTCACATCTTTTTGACTTAAAAACATACTAGCACAGATAAAAAATACAAAATATCACCCAAAATGAGCATTTTTTAAATCCGCCTGCATGATCATTACAGGTGATATTATCATTTCAAAAATTACAGATACTTTTTATTTTGGACACCCGTAAGACGGATCACACGGCCATGGCCTGTCAAAATGCTGTCCCCATGCGCCGCCGGTTCCTGTCTGGCCGGCGATGACAATATGCATATCGGAAGCCCGCCATTCTCCGTCTGTATCCCGGACCGCAATGATTTCATATCTTCCGTATGTATATCTGTCGCCTGTCATCGGATAATCTTTAAACGTACTCCATGAATGGAAATAGGTGAACAAAACCGCCCTGTCATTGGTTTCAAACCACACCTGCTGGTTTCCCATCAGATGGGTCGCGCTTTTTTCATGGACATAAGCAGCTCCAAAGTAATCGGAAATCGCTTTTCTTCCTTTGATCGCTCCTGTCGCGCCGCTCCAGTAAACTCCGTCCTCTGTGAAAATGGAAGAAATTGCCTCTGCGTCCAGACGGTCGCAGTGACGCGCATAGTGGAACGGTATCGTTTTAATTTCTTCGATATCCAAAAGCCTTTGTACTTTTTCCTCCAGCGTGCCGCATGGCGCGTCCTGTAATTTTACCATTGCTCCGTTTTTAATATCCTTCATCTCAGTTCCCTCCTGTTTTTATAAAAATTTGTTTTTATGTTCGTTTTTCCTATTCGCTTTTTCATTATTTATGCGTAATGAAATCCGCTTCCAGAAACGGCGTCAAATAGTCTTCCGTTCCCTGCTGTCCATTATCGACTGAAATGTCAATCCCTGTCATAAAATTAGCCATATAGCTGTTGGCAAAAACGATCGGCATCGCCATCTCTTCCGGCTCTGCCAGCCTGGAGCGGTTTACCCCAAGCATCTGCTGTCTGGTCATAATACTTTCCCACTGTGCCGTAAGCTGCGTCTGCGTTGTCCCCGGATTAATAATATTGATGCGGATCCCTTTTTCCATTAACGGCTTTGTGAGGTATTTCACATAAAAATTCATCATCCGCTTTGAATAATAATACCCTCTGAGCCCTGACTTTTCGCCATATCCCATATTCTGTACAAGCGCGTTCTTCTCGTCCAGAGCCTTTTCACAGCTCTCCCAGTCCGGCGATTCCACAACGTCCCGGTACTCTTCGATCGTAGGCCTCCAGCATTTTCCGCCTCTCGATCCCATAAAAGCAATTGCGCCGCCTGATTCCATTGCCGGAATCACATACTGTTCCGTCATGTACTTATGACCTGTAAAATTAATCATACAGGTGGTCTTAAAATCGGTTTTTACACCGGAAACTCCGGCGATTCCGAAAAAGCAGTCGATCCGCTCCGGCAGCTCTTTCCATGCTTTATCAACAGACGCCTTATCACCGATGTTTACACACAGAGCCTTTTTTACCGGTAACGTCACCTCTGCCACATCCAGCGCATAAACCTCCGCTTCCAGATCCAGCAGCATCTCACAAACAGCCCGTCCCATTCCTGACGCAGCCCCTGTCACGACACAGACTTTTCCCCGGTATCTAAAATAGTCTTTCACAATTTGCCTCCTCCCAATTTTTTATTGATATTTTAACTTACAGAAAACGTACTCTACATCACCCAAAACTACCATTTAGAAAATATAAAAAATATTATCAGAACATTTACAGCATGTTTCGGACGGCAGCCTACACAAAATAGGATGAACTGCCCGTTCCGTCAAATGGAGGCTCTAATCCCGCCGGAATATTTTACGGTTGCATACGCAAAAAGTAATCATGGCAGAGCGGTTAGAAAATCCATTTGATGGAGCAGGCGATTGTTATATTTTGTACCAGCCTGACAGCATACCTGTAAAACCAGGTTTCTTGACGCTGCCAACTTCTGATAATATTTTTTATTTTTTCTAAATGGTCATTTCAGGTGATGTTTTCGTTTCGGAAAATATGTTATCGTTATTCCATGAAAAAAGTCTGATAAATGTTTATCATTATCATCACAGTACCATCGGTGCGCGCAACAAATTTTTTTGGAAAGGAATGACAAAAACATGATGAAAAACGTAGAAAACGGGAAAATTTATACTATGAAAGACACTCCGCAGGCGGCTACTCTGGAAGAAAGAATCCAACGCCTCGAAGATACGGAAGCGATTAAGTCCATAATGTACAACTATACGCGTTGTACGGATAACCTGGATGCGGAGGGAATTGCTGCTATGTTTACGGAAACAGGTACTTTCTGCTCTCCTGCGCTCGGCAACCCGACCGGCAGGGAAGCGATCGCGGATTTGTATAAAAAACTTCTGCCAGGTACAAAATCATCCAGCCATATGGTCGGAAACCAGCAGGTATTATTTACTTCCGAAAAAACTGCGGTCATGCACTGCTACCTTGTGGCGTGGCAGACTTTTGAAAGCTATCCGGTGAAACCGGACTGCAATACTTACGGACGCTATGAACTCGACGTTGTGAAAGAAGACGACGGAGAATGGCGTGTACAGAATTTCAAGATCGTTATGGCCGGACAGGTAGGCGGCGGAAAATGCGCGGATCATTTTGCGCGCCCATGGCCGCCGGCTCCTTCCCAGGCATAATAACAACGCATAGGATCATCCGTTGCTTTTCACACAGCGGCCGGACGCTTGCCGTCTGGCCGCGTAAAAAGAGGAGGGTTCCATGAAAAAAACATCCTCATTAAAAATTGCGTTTCCGGTATCGTCCGTATGGTTCGGCGCGCTGGTTGGACCGTCCATGATCTCCGGTGCATTTTCCATTGTTTATTTCGCACCTTATGGAATATGGGGACTGCTTCTCCCATTAGCTGCAATGGGTACGGCGGCAACGATTATCGGAATGGGCTCCGAAGTGGCCAGACGGCATAAGCTATACGACTACCACAGCTATACCAAATGCCTGTACGGGACAAATTCCATCGGAAAAATACTTTGCATTATCATGGAAATATATATGCTGTTTGCAATGGTAGTCGGCGGAAGTTCCGTTATGGCAATGGGCGGTATTTTCTTAAACGATCTGTTAGGAGTCCATCAGGTATGGGGTTCCGTCCTGATGGCCGCTTTGAGCATTGTTATCGTTTTGTGGGGCGCCAAACTTGTCCGTGCAACCTCTTCGGTGATGTCGGTCATTATGGTTACCGGCATGATACTTTTAACTGTTTTCGCCATATATTTTAATCCGGCCGGTTTTCAGGATATGTTTTCCGCAGAGCGTGTGGTTCAGCATCCTCCGATTGCCGCCGGTATCTGGAACGCATTACTGCTCGGACTGTCAAATGCCTGCAATGCTCTGACACTGTGTTCGGTAGAACAGACGCTGACCGAAAAAAGGCACTCCGCTGCCGTCGGTATCTGCAGTTTTATTTTAAACAGTACGGCGTTTATTATCGAAACGCTTGCCGTTCTTCCTTACTGTACGGATCCGAACGTATTATCCCATTCCGTACCGGTATTGTACATTGTCAGTAATTTTTTGTCCGGATATGCTCCATGGCTGCCGGCCGTTTATATGATTACAATGTTCTTCGGACTGGTTTCTTCCGGAGCTCCGCAGCTCCATGCTGTAGCCACAAGGATGAAACCGTATTACCCGAATAAAACGTTTTTTAAAAATGATAAGACGCAGCATTTTATCACCGGTATCATTTATTTTGCAGTTTGCATTGCCATCTCGCAGCTTGGCCTGCGCACGATCATTTCACAGGGATATTCCCTGCTCGGCTATCTGGCAATGCCGCTGCTAATCATACCGATTTGCGTATTGATGCCTTTACGTTGGCGAAAAGAACGCCAAAAACAAATTGTGAATCCTGAGTGAACGGTTTCACCGCTCACTCTCACCCCCAAAGACGCTGGGTACAAAAACCGTATCCGGCGTCTTTTTATTCCTGACAATAGAAAACGCGCGAAACGTGGATTCTATCGACGGTAAAATATTCTGGCAGCATTTTTAAGCGGAAGAAACCAACGCACCGGCAGTACCTACAGTTCCCTCAAATATTTTAGAAGTATGGCAGCATAAGGGCAGGCTTTCACTGAAGTGGAATGTCAGGCACGTACAAAATAATAACCAATTGCCCTTGTGAAAGAAAATCCATTTGATGGAGCAGGCAATTGTTATATTTTGTACAGGGACTGACAGAAAACATATGAAATCAGTTTCTTAGATACTGTCAACTTCTGATAATATTTTTTATACGCTTTACAAAAGCCGCTGGCATACAGTTGCAATCACAGCACATTTATGGTATATTCGTACCGTTATAAAAACAAGGGATAACCGAAAGGAACGGTAAGGAACAGTGGCAAACAGCAGAAAAAAAGAACTGATTATTTTTGATTTGGACGGTACGGTTCTCGATACTTTGGATGATCTGGCGGATTCGCTGAATTATTCACTGGCATTTCACGGATTTTCGCAGCGAACGAAAGCGGAAGTAAGGGAATTTGTCGGCAACGGAATACGGAATCTGGTTGAGCGCGCGCTGCCCGGCAGTGCTGCTGATACAGAAATTGCTGCAGTTTTTCAGACTTTTATTGAATATTACAGAATGCATTGTTTTGATAAAACGAAGCCTTACGCAGGTATTCCGGAACTCCTGCAGAAACTAAAAGAAAAGGGATACCTGACCGCCGTGGTATCCAATAAAGCCGACGCCGTTGTACAAAAACTGTGCCGCCGCTATTTTGACGGCCTGTTTGACTATGCTGCTGGCGAACGAAACGGCGTTCCGAAAAAACCTGCACCGGACTCTGTATTACATGTCATGGAAATTTTCGGGAAAACCGCAGATGCCACACTTTACATTGGAGATTCTGAAGTGGATATTAAAACGGCGCAAAATGCCGGAATCGACTGTCTGTCCGTAACATGGGGATTTCGTGACTTTTCTTTTTTAAAGCTGCAGGGAGCCGAAATGTTCGCACATTCCATTGATGATATCAGAACGAAACTGCATGCCGTTTAACAGTTTCCCACAAATACGTTTGTTAAATATTTTCCCGCAATTTGGACAAGCTGATGAACTTTCTGCACATCCGTAGGAGCTTTTTCCTGCATATGGTATCTTGGGAAAAATCTGGTAATGTGCAGTGGAATCTCTTTATCCACCGATGCAATCCAGACTGCTTCCTCTTCCATTTCACGGATAGCATCGTTCTCCCCGGGAACGATCAGCGTCGTCAATTCTATATGGCAGCTTCCCGCTGCAAGGACAATAAACTCTTTCACGGCCTGCAGGCTTCCGCCCAGCATTCGATAGTATTCTTCCCGGAAACCTTTGAGATCAATATTCATAGCATCGACAAACGGAAGCAGTTCTTCCAATACCGAAAGCTCTGCCGTTCCGTTCGTTACCAGCACACATTTCATTCCGGCTTTCTTTAAAAGTCTTGCCGTATCCAGCACATACTCCCAGCCAATCAACGGTTCGTTATACGTAAACGCTACGCCAATATTCCCCACGTGTTGATACTGTAAGGCCATTTCCGTTAATTTTTGCGGGGAAAGAAATTCATTTCTTATCTCCTCCTGTCCCGCCATGGATATTTCATGGTTCTGGCAAAACGGACAGCGTAAATTGCATCCGAAACTGCCCACGGAAAGTATCAGACTGCCCGGATGGAACAGATACAGCGGTTTTTTCTCGATTGGATCCAGTGCAAGGGACGTAATACGCCCGTAATTTTTGCATACGACCGTTCCCTCTTCATTTTTTCGGGCTTTGCAAAGTCCCCATTGTCCGGGTTTTAGCCTGCACTGATGGATACATGTCTGACAAACGGCTTCCACTGGGCCAATCCTCCTCTCCGTTTCCAAAACTGCTCATGGCGTTTCATTTCAAATTCTACTCATGGCGTACCACTTCAAAACGTTCCAGCTTCACTTCTTCGTTTTCTGCAATGCCTGCTTTCTGCCGGGCAATTGCAATTTGTTCTTCTACCGTGTCCACGCCTTCCAGATTCGGAAGAAGAAGCCCTCTTTTGAATCCTTTCGTAACGATCACGCCGAAACGCTTCACATCCAGTTCTTCTTTTGACGCAATTTCTTCAGTTTCTCCCAGTACATCCACGCTGATGGACAGCCGGTCCAGCTCCTTTTCTTCGATCGGAGAAAACCGCGGGTCTTTTACAGACGCACTAACTGCATTTTCGATAATTTCTTCCGCCAGAGAAGAGCGGACCGCACTGATTGTTCCGATACATCCCCGCAGCCGTCCGTCTTTTTTAATGGACACAAAAACCCCTGCGCTCTGCCCGTACAGTTCCTGGGGCAGGCCTTCAGGCACCTTTATCTTTCTATGCGCAGTAACATATTCTTCCACTGTCCGACGGGCCAGCCGGACAAATTCATCTTCCGTTTCCCTTTTCAAAGCCAGTTCCTGTTTCCGTTTTTTCTCATATTGCTCTATAAAGTTCCGTTCCAGGTCCGCACCTTTTGCCTCATACGTACAGATTCCGTATCCCACGCCAAAAGGACCTTCGTAAGAAAACCGTTCTGCCGCTGCCGCCGTCCGGTCAAATGCACCGGCCATAATCGTAAAGGAACGATGCCCGCATTCTCCTGCTTTTTCACAAAAATCTTCCGAAAATTCCAGCAGTTTCCCAAAATTCGCCTGTTCCATGACTTCCATAATTTGCCGGTCATATTCCGGTCCGTCCTCACAAAATCCGTACGGTCCATCCTCTTTTAACCGATGGGACAGATCGCCGCTGGCAATAATTACTGTTTTCCTGTCCAGTTTTTCCGATATTTCTTTGATGCACTGTCCGAGTTCATAATGCTCCGGCAGTCCAAGTCCCGAGAGGCCGATGCGTACCAATTGGTAATTTTTCCAGTATTTGTTTACAAAATACAACGGTACCATAGTTCCATGATCCAGCCGGGGTTCCCGCTCTCCGAGCGTTCCCGCAGGCAGTTCTTTTTGCTGTGCCAGTCCGCACAGTTCCTTTACAAATTCCGTATCATAGGAAACCTCCGTCTTCACCTGCCGGACACCAAACTGTGCAAAATCACCTTTTGCCCCGGTTCCCGGCGATATATGAAAATAATCCGCGTACATCGTCTGATGCGGCGAAAGAAGCACGATTGTTTCCGGTTTATAACCGCCGATTTTGCACGCCGCTTCTTCATAGGCATCTATCGTATCCTGTATTCCTTTTTCTTTGCCGCGTCCCACTTCCGGAATAATAAGCGGCGGATGCGGAACCATAACTGCCGCCATAATCCCCATAGAAACACCTCCAATTTCCGTTTATTTTGCTTTCCACAATTTCAGGCTCCAATAAAATATATCACCAAACGTAACCAAAAGAACCACCGGCAGGAACCACGCCGGCAATCCTCCGCCAATTGCAATCTTCACGGACAGATAAGTAAAAATACATATTACTATAAACTTTATGGTACTGATCAGATGCAATACAAGAGAATAAATCCGCTCTTTATTCTCTTTTGTCACTTCGACTCCAATATTCCATATTTGTGGAACTCTTTCGATAAACGTCAGGAAAATATACATTCCACCTGTCACAACAGGCATAATGATAATTTCTGATTTTGCTCCCCACCTGTCGATCGTTCCGTCAAATCCATAGTGCATCGGTATTTTATCCGGAATTTCAAACCAGACGGCGGCAAGAAATAAAACCATACCGACCATAATAATCAGGCACAGTATATTTAAAATCCGATCCGCTTTTCCTATCCTGATTTTCATTTTCCGTTCACCCTGTTTCTTTTACTGCTGTCATCTGAAATTATCTGTAAATAAATTTCCGCGAAAGATTTCATAATTTTAGCTGTCAGTCCCCAAATGACATGTCCCCCGTATTGATAAAACAATATGTCCTCTCTCCGCTTCCGCCACTGATACTCTTTCCCGCCATAAACCAACTCATACGGAAAGTCGCTTCCCGGAAAAATCTGTGCCTCTACCCGATAAACATCCGGTTGGGTATTCAAAAAAAACTCCAACGGTACAGTAAAGACTTCCTCTACCTCTTCTTTACTGTAAGTTCCCTCATAATTTCGCAGCGCCGCGGCATAGGGATACATCATCAGCCGATGCCCCGTATACAGCACGTCCATCAGTCCGAAAACCCGAAACTGGTCGCGGGTAATCAAAAGTTCTTCCATCATTTCCCTGACAGCCGCCTCTTTCGGCGTTTCTCCCGGTTCCAACATCCCGCCCGGGAAGCATACGTCGCCGGGCTGATGCAGTATCTTTTGGGAACGTACTTCAAATAAAACACTGTATCCCTGTTCCGTTCGGAGCAAAGGGATGCAGACCGCCGATTTCATACAGTCACCCGCTCCGATCAGGGCAGGCTTGTGTTCCAAAAGCTTTTCTAATTCGGGAAATTCGTCCTGGTTATCCTTTTGTTTCGTTTTCATTTTATAATCCACCTGTTGCTATTTAAAATATACTATCATTTTCAGCATACTATTTTGTTGTTTTCAAAAATTCTGCAAACACTTTTTCGGCATCATAGTCGGGTGCAAACCGTTTGGCAATCTGCCAAATCTTTTGAATATCGCCTGTATCCGTTTCCAATTCCCTGGCAATGGCTTCTATTGATTTGTTCTTCTTCATCTTTTTGCAAATTTGTTCCGTCAGAGTTTTTTGTTGTCCCTGCTCCATCCCCCCGGGCAAGTCCTTCTTTTAATCCGGCTTCCATGGCGATTTTCCGTTTGCTTTTGATATGAAGTTCCTCGTTGTATTCAAAAATGCACATACTGATAACCTCCGCTTTATTCTTCCGCAGGAATTCCCGCAACCCCCCGGACCGGATACATTCTTCCACAGCCTCGCCTACAGCCTCATTTAACGGCAAGGTTTTCAGGTGTCGGCGGACTTCCTGAACATATTGCGCATACTCATTTAACGTCCGGCAAGCCTCCAACAACTCTCTATTATGCCCGAAATTAATGTTATACACCGTAACGCATAATTCCAATTCCGGATCCGCTGTCTTTTTCTCAAATGAATCGGACAGCCGCAATGTTTGCCGATCCAGCTGAGTATCTGTCCCGTTATAAAAAACCACGAATCTCGGTGCCGGGATCTTTACCAGTGAAAAACCGTACATGTCCCGATCTTTAATTCGGTTTTGCAACATCCGGGAAAGATAAAAGAGATCACGCAGCGGCAGGTTCGGATTCCAGGTCATCCGTATTTGTGTACTGCGAGTGATTCAATGAATTATACAGACTTAACAGGGCTTCTTTCTCCTGAAAAAGCATCCGGAAGACAGTATCTTTGTAGTTTCTTACAGCGTTTTTCATTCACTTTCCTCCTTAAGTGGCAGGAAACGTTTTCCAGATCCTCCTGCTTTTTATAAATTGTGGTAAAAAAGCATGGATTCTCTGAAAATGCAGGAAGCCTGAAACAGAAAACAGCATGAGAACTTCCTGTAATTTAGATTGGAATACCTGAAATTGCTCAGACAAAAAAGAAAATATGCTTTGAGAAAATTCTAGCATAGATTTTTGGATAAAACAAGAAAATTTTACTTACACAATTCATGCTTTTCGTTATCGGGATACTTTTTACAGGGGGGCGGGAAAGTAACTGACAGTTTGCTTGTTCCTTTGCGGAACGGCTTTATTCATAATTTCTAAAAGTTGGAGATATAAAAAGTAGTATCAGAACTGCCGTTTTGTCGACAGATTTCCAGGCTGTGCCGCCAGAAAGGGAATCAAATCACATCCGCCCATTACCGGGGATTGGATATCCAAAAAATCAGGAACTGGGTTCCCAGCTTTGGCAGCACAGTCGGAAATCGTTATTTATTCATTCATTCTTCTTCAGGAGAAAAAGTTCTCTGCCAGCGTAAACGTTCCGACCGCCGCTACCGTTCCGGTCATAAACATCGTCTGATCTTCCGCGATCTCTATCTCCAGTTCTCCGCCCTCCATATGCACGGTAATTCTTTCGTCCACAATGCCCATGCGGTAAGCTGCCGCCGCTGCCGCACATGCGCCTGTGCCGGAAGCCAGCGTATATCCGGCTCCCCTTTCAAAAATTTCAATTTCCACATTTTGCCTGTCGGTCACTTTGCAAAGCTGCATATTGATTCTCTCCGGAAAATATTCTGCCGATTCCACATACGGGCCCAGATCTTTGGCTTTTTGCTTTGTGACTTCTTCTGTCATAATCACGCAATTCGGATTTCCGACCGACAGACATGTCATATTATAAAAACTTCCGGCAAACATAACCGGCTCATTTATGATCTCACTGCTTAGTCCGACCACCGGTATTTTATCACTGGCAAAATCAGGTTTCCCCATATTTACGCGCATTTTTGTCCCCGCGCCGTCCAAAAATTCTATTTCCACATCCCCCGACGCTGTCGTAAGCACAAATTTCTTTTCGGTCACGTATCCGGCGTCCAGTAAATATTTTGCAAAAATACGGACTCCGTTCCCACTGCGCTCCGCCTCGCTTCCGTCCGGGTTATAAATACGGACTTTTATTTTCCCGTTTTCCATAATCGGACCATACAAAATACCGTCCGCACCTACGCCGAAATTGCGGCGGCAAAGCATTTCGATCTTCCGTTCCTGTAACTGAATTTCATTTTTATTCGGGTCAAGTACCAGATAATCGTTCCCTAATCCATGATATTTGCTCATTGTGATCGTATCCATACCATCTCTCCTTTACTCCGTTATTTCTTTTAAGTATATAGCACACTTTTTGCGCAGAAAAGCGCATATAGTGCTTGAAACATTGCAAAAAGTGCTGTATTCTTTTTACAGGTTATCCTGTTTTAAACCGTAACCAGTTCCAGCAATCAAAACCACACAGGGAGAACGCTATGCCAGAACAAAAAACGGCCTCCGGGTATCTTCATCAGGACTTCCGGCTGTTTCATTTAAAAGACAAAAAAAATATTACCTTTCCTTTTCACTATCACGATTTTAATAAAATCATCGTTTTTTTATCGGGTAATGTAACGTATCTGGTAGAGGGAAAAGCTTACTTTTTAAAACCGCTGGATATTCTTCTGATTGGACGTCATGATATACACAAGCCGATCATTGACTCCCAAAGCGCTTATGAACGCATTGTAATCTGGATCAATAATGATTTTCTGAAATCAGACCTGTCACGGCAGACCGACATTTCAAAATGCTTTGATACTGCCAGCAGCCGCAGTTTAAATCTGATCCGTCTGGATGCCGCTCTGCAAAATAAGATCCGGGAACTTTTGCACACGTTGGAACATTCCCTGCAAAGTGAGGAATATGGCAGTGATATTTTGAGCCACACTTACTTTTTACAGCTTATGGTATATTTAAACCGGATTTTTGCCGACCCGGAATATCGGTTAGATACCGCAGCGTCAGAATCCAATCAACAAATGGACCATATCCTTTCCTACCTGAATACACACTATACACAAGAGCTTCAAGTTGCTTCACTGGCAGAACATTTTTATTTAAGCCCTTCTTATCTGATGCACAAATTTAAAGCCGTTACCGGATATACATTACATCAGTACATTATCCGGAAACGGCTCTTATCGGCAAGCAAACTGATTCAATCCGGTACTCCGGTCATGAAAGCGTCTGCTCAGTGCGGTTTTTCTGACTATTCCTCTTTTTCACGTGCTTTTAAAAAAATGTTCGGATGCCCGCCGCGGGACTATTTTCGGGCTTAGGTTTCGGATTCCCTGTTTGCCGCCATCGTTTCTTCTACCACCCTGGCCGCCTTAGCCGACTCATCCGTGGACTGTGCCCGCTGCAGCGTCTGCTCTGCCAGTTCTTCTCTTTCTTTTATCTCCCGCATCATTTCTTCGGCCGCCGCCTGCGCCGCTTCCTGCGGCGTTTCCACTTTTTTTACGGCCTCGGCAGGTTCCTGCGGCGTTTCCGCTTTTTTTACGGCCTCGGTATCTTCCAGTATTTTATCCAGGTCAAATTTTTTCTCGTCCAGTATACTGTCGATCATTTGCGCATGCTCCGCTTCTACCGGCTGTTTTCCGTAATTGCCGGAACGCGACTTTGTAGTCGGATTGTATTCCATATCCCTGCCTGTTTTCCCACCGGCCGCTGCCCCGCCGCTTCCTGCAGCGCCGGACTTCTTCTCACCGGCTTCTGTTCCCGGGGTATCTTCCGGTGCCTGATCCCCTATTTTTTTTTGTTCTGCAGAATAATTGACATTCCAATATTTTACAACGCTCCTTTTTAACCTGTCCTGCTCCATTTTTCTTTCAATATAATCCATTCTATAATCTCCGTTTGTATATTTTTTTTATTTTTGTCCATTCTAATATCATAATATTATCTGTCAAAGGAGAATCCCATGTCTACTTACAAAGTTGAAATTTGCGGAGTCAATACTTCAAAACTCCCTGTCCTTGCAGAAGAAGAAAAAGCCGCACTGTTTGAAAAAATCAAACAGGGGGATACCAGCGCACGAGAGAAATATATTAAAGGAAACCTCCGCCTTGTTCTAAGCGTAATCCGACGTTTCAGCAACAGCAATGAAAACATTGACGATCTCTTCCAGATCGGATGTATCGGCCTGATAAAATCCATCGACAATTTTGATACTTCCTTAAATGTAAAATTTTCCACCTATGCCGTACCCATGATTCTTGGCGAAGTGAGAAGATATCTCCGGGACAATAATTCCATCCGCGTCAGCCGTTCTTTAAGAGATACCGCCTACAAAGCCATCCATGCGCGGGAACTTCTGACCCGCCGCAATCTGGCAGAACCTACCGTAGAAGAAATCTCCACGGAAATCGGTATTTCCAAAGAAGATATCGTCTTCGCCCTTGACGCCATCCAAAGCCCGTTAAGCCTGTACGACCCCGTCTATACAGACGGCGGGGACGCCCTCTATGTTATGGACCAAATCCGCGATACCAAAAACAAAGAGGAACGCTGGGTGGAATCCCTGTCCTTAAACGACGCCATCAAACGTTTGGGAAAACGGGAACAATATATCGTGAAACTGCGCTTTTTTGAAGGCAAAACCCAGATGGAAGTCGCCCGGCAGATTCATATTTCCCAGGCGCAGGTCAGCCGTCTGGAAAAAAATGCCCTCAAAGTCATGCGCAATTATTTGTCTATTTCTCCCACTTGTCACACAGGGAATTAACCTGGTCGGCAAAAGCGCCCAGTTCTTTATTCGGCCTGCCCTCGCATTTTTTAATGACTGCCGCCAGCCTTTGCCCTGCTGCCACAAGCCGTGCAAATATATTGGAAGCCGTACGGGATTTTTTCTCTTTTTTCACGACTTTTTCGCGGCTTCCGACCACGATCTGCTCACCGGTCAGCAAATCGAAAGAATCGCCGCTGTAAGGTGCGTAAGCTTCAAATCCCTGCGCTTTTAAATGTCCGGCAAATTCTTCGCAGACATCGTCGTCCCCATGCACGACAAATATTTTTTCCGGTTTCTGTTCCAGCGCCTGCACCCATTTTGTCAGATGGGTGCGGTCCGCATGGCCGCTGATTCCCGGCAGATTCAATATTTTTGCCTGTACGTCGATCGTTTCTCCAAACAGTTTAACTTCCCGGATACCGCCTAACAGGGCGTTCCCCAACGTACCCGGAACCTGATATCCGACAAACAGGATCGTGGAATCTTTCCGCCATAAATTGTGTTTCAAATGATGGCGGATCCGGCCCGCTTCGCACATGCCCGACGCCGACATAATCACTACCGGATGGCGGATAAAGTTGATCGCTTTGGATTCCTCCGCGCTGACCGCTATTTTGAGTCCGTCAAAACCGATCGGATTGATTCCCTGATTTACAAGCGCCGTCGCTTCCTCATCAAAACATTCCGACACGCTCTTCTGAAAAATCTGCGTGGCTTCTACGGCTAACGGACTGTCGATATACACTTCAAAATCCGGATACTCCGGCAGCAGCCTCTCTGTCTTGATCCGCCGGAAGAAATACAAAAGCTCCTGCGTCCGTCCTACGGAAAATGCCGGAATCACAAGATTTCCCCCATTTCGGAACGTATTGCGGACGGCGTCTGCCAATGCAATGGCATAGTCCGGCGGCGCCGTATGTTCTTTATCCCCATAGGTAGATTCCATAATGACATAATCCGCGTCTTTTGCCGTATGCGGCACTTTGATTAACGGTTTGTTAATGTTTCCGATATCGCCTGAAAACAGCAGTTTTACGGTTTCATCCTCTTCGGTCGCCCACATTTCGATGCTGGCGGAACCAAGAAGATGCCCCGCGTCAATAAAACGCACTTTCAACTCGTCACAGACAGAAATCTCTTCTTCATAAGCGCACGGCACAAACAGGTCCAATACTCCCAACGCATCTTCCATCGAATACATCGGCGTCACTTCCGGAAGCCCTGCACGTCTGGCCTTACGGTTTCTCCATTCCGCTTCAAACTGCTGAATGTGCGCGCTGTCTTTTAACATGATTCCGCAAAGATTGGTCGTCGCTTCCGTCGCAAACACCTGCCCCCGGAATCCATGGCCGTACAGAAACGGCAAAAGTCCCGAATGGTCAATGTGCGCATGCGTAATAAAGACATAATCCACTAACGCCGAATTGACCGGAATACTCTGATTTACATACAGATCCGGCCCCTGCTCCATACCGCAGTCAATCAGGATATGTTTCCCGTCGACTTCCAGATAATGACAGCTCCCTGTCACTTCATGGTCCGCTCCTAAAAATACTATTCTCATATATCCACCTTCATCCTAAATGTCGTTTTGTCTGAATTTATAGTAACTTTTTGCACATCTTTTGTCAATATTTTTGGACAATTCCGCTTTTTTTGTATGGCAGCGCCTCTATAAAAATAAAGCGGAACTGTTCCTACTCCAACCGGATAATTTCCTTTTTCAGCCTCTTCATAATCTTTTTCTCCAGCCGGGAAATATAAGACTGGGAAATGCCAAGCAGATCCGCAACTTCTTTTTGCGTCAGTTCTTCTCCTTCCCCCCGGTTTAATCCATAACGCAGTTCAATGATCGTCCGTTCCCGGCCGCTCAGCCGCGTGATTGCTTTTAACAGCAGCTTCTTTTCCACTTCGCTTTCAATATCGCGGTATACGACGTCTTCTTCCGTGCCTAGAATGTCGGACAGCAGCAATTCATTTCCGTCCCAGTCCACGTTTAACGGCTCATCTATGGACACCTCCAGTTTGTGTTTGCTTGTTCTGCGCAAATACATCAGTATTTCGTTTTCAATGCAGCGCGACGCATAAGTCGCCAGTTTGATATTTTTTAACGGATCAAACGTATTGATCGCTTTGATCAGGCCAATTGTCCCGATGGAAATCAGGTCTTCTACTCCGACTCCGGTATTATCGAATTTTTTGGCAATATAAACGACCAGACGCAAATTATGCTCGATTAACTGGCTTTTTGCCTTTGTCGGGTCATCTCCCATCAGTTCATGCAGCGCCGCCTGCTCTTCTTTTGT
This sequence comes from Eubacterium sp., assembly GCA_022796875.1. Classification (GTDB taxonomy): domain Bacteria; phylum Bacillota; class Clostridia; order Lachnospirales; family Lachnospiraceae; genus JAAWJJ01. Next base: position 56,653 of record JAAWJJ010000004.1, read on the forward strand.
TTCCAACGGAGGCGGCAGTACTTCCGCTCCGCCGATGTAATATACTTCACGCTCTTTTGTCAGAAAAATTTCCTGTATGGACCGGAACAGGTGCATCTGCCTTTGTCCGATTTCCGAAAACTTTATGTACACGCTTCTTCTCCCTCCAGACTTGCCGCATGCAGCAGCATATGATATTTCTTTCCGGCAAACAGCCTTTCACTGTTAATACCTATGACCGGCTTTTGTATTTGAATTTTCCTGTCTTTTGTATGGATTACCATTTTATCTATTGTAACCGCTTTCAGCAGGCCCTCGCTTTTTCCCAGGCTGTGAAACGGAATCAGCCGAACCGGCAGGCCCGCCGTTTTGATATACTCTTCTACATCAGCGTCGCATACGATGGATACCGGGGAATTGGTATAAGGATCTCTCAACAGGTTTCCCGAATCATAAAAAGCATGCAGTTCTATCCGATCCGTATTTTTCATATATAAATCAACAACATACTCTTTCCTCTTTTTGCTTTCTGTCCGCCGCAGGCTCCAGAGAAACACAAGCAGCAGCGCATAGATACAAATGGCCGGATAACGGAACTTATTCAAAAATTCATTTTCACTACACCACTGCCAGACACCGCCTTCCAGGAAAATCATGACAAAAACCAGCAGAACGTCCTGCAGCAGACGTTTCCAGCTTCTTATGGAAAATCCCCACCAAACCATGAGTGGATTCAGTAAAATATGTATAACGGCGACTGCCGCTGCGTACGGCAGCGCCAAGATTGCCAGACAGGATATCGTATCTGTTACTGCAATCGCCGCAAATATCCGAAACTTAAGCTTATACCGGCGGATGACCATGACAAGCAGCGCCGCTGCCGCATCCATCAGGAAATTATTCAGCCAGAAAACGTCTATGTAGAATTCATAATTCAAAATTCACCTCCCGGTTTCCACTGTACTTCATGCCACATCCATTATTATACGAAATGTATATGCTTCTTTTTGTCAAAACAGCAGTGCGGATGTTGGCTGATTGTATTAGATTTTCGACAAAAAAAGAAACGGTATCAAAAACACCGTTTCTTTCATAATTTCTTTTTATATTATTTTTTTGTATTTCTCAAAAATTCCGGAATCTTCAAATCTTTCTGCGGCACTTTTGCTTCCGGTTTGCGGATCCCCATCAATCCGTTCAGCGTATTATTGGCGCCGCCGTTTTGCAAAATACTGCCTCCCTGCGGACGTGTCGTCTGCGGACGCGCTGTCGTCTGCTGACGGAATGTCCCGGTATCGGTATATGTAGGTGTCACGCTGCGGCTTGTCCCTATCGTGCCGAAACCTGCAGCGGTTGTCCGGCCTGACTGTGCCGTCGTCGGAGTCGTCGGCGCATAATTCATTCTCGGCATGCCCGGCATAATTTTATTCGCACGGCTTTCCAGACCGGTTGCAATAACGGTGATTGTCACTTCATCTGTCTTTGTTTCATCATATTTTGCACCGAAAATAACATTTGCGTTCTCACCGGCAAGTTCCTGGACATAGCTGGCTGCATCGTTGGCATCCATCAGGGAAATATCGCCGGAAATATTAATAATCACATGCGTCGCCCCGTCGATCGTTGTTTCTAACAACGGAGAGGATACGGCAAGCTTCACGGCCTCTAACGCTTTCTCATCCCCTCTGGCCATACCGATACCGATATGAGCCAGTCCTTTATCTTTCATGACTGTCTGCACGTCAGCAAAGTCAAGGTTAATTAACGCAGGTACGTTGATCAGATCAGTAATTCCCTGTACCGCCTGCTGTAATACCTCGTCCGCTTTTTTCAAAGCGTCCGGCATCGTCGTACGGCGGTCTACGATCTCCAACAGCTTATCGTTCGGAATCACGATCAAAGTATCCACGCTGTCTTTCAACTGTTCAATTCCGGAAAGCGCGTTTACCATACGTGTTTTCGCTTCAAATTTAAATGGTTTCGTAACGACTCCGACTGTAAGGCTGCCTGCCTCTTTTGCAATACCTGCCACTACCGGCGCCGCCCCCGTTCCGGTGCCGCCTCCCATTCCGCACGTCACAAATACCATATCCGCACCTTTAATCGCCTGCGCCAGCTCGTCCCGGCTCTCTTCGGCCGCTTTCTGGCCGATCTCAGGCTGCGCGCCCGCTCCCAGTCCTTTTGTCAGTTTTTCACCTATCTGAATCAGCGTAGGAGCCTTACACAAAGTCAACGCCTGCTTATCTGTATTTACTCCGACAAACTCCACGCCTCCGATATTTTCATCAATCATTCTGTTTACTGCATTGTTTCCGGCTCCGCCTACTCCAATGACGATAATCTTCGCATTAGAGTTCGATTCCGTTGAAATTATTTCAAGCAAGGGTATACCTCCTCTTTTCTAAACTAGTACAACAAAAATCGAATAACTGACACCTTCACTTGTCTGATTGTCCATCAACTGTGTACTAGATCTTATATCCTATCATATAATTTTTTAACGGATTACGCAACAAAAAAATCAGAAATCCCTTAAATTTTTTCGAATACGATATCCGTCGTTTCCTGTGACCAGTCTTCCAAATGAAGGACGCCGCTCATTCCTGACAGCTGCGGCATGATTTCCGACATCCGCACTACTTTTTCGTTCAGGTTCCCGGCGTCCCCAAAAGCGACCTCTATCGTACCGTACGCAAACGTCAGGGTACCGTTGTCCTTATAATCAATCCGCTCCGGTACCAGCGAATATTTTTTCAGTGTCTGTCCTACGTTCAGCAGCGCCTTTCTGATGTCCGAATCAATCGGCAGCTTCTCATAAAGCGTCACGGAATCCATATTAATCCCCGTTACCTGCGGAACGCCTTCAATCACATCCGCCGAAGTTTCTACGACAAAACCGTCTTTGTCAAAATACACATTCTGGCCGATCGACGGAATATAAATATACCCCAGCATGCCTTTTTCGTAAACTTTAATATGTATCGTATGAGGAATCTTCATGCTGACTTCCATATCTTCTACAAAAGGCACTTCTTCTGTATCCAAAAACTTATATTTCAGAAATACGTACAGCGTATTCCAGCAATATTCGTCATTTAAAATGCTTTTTTCAATCTGCTTGTCTGAATAAAGTTTGTTGCCCTCCACCTCTACTTTATTTACCGTAAAAACTTTTGTGACTATAAAATAGCCTACGAGGACGATCAGGGCAAGAATGAAAATGACCGTGAGAACTCTTTTTATCTTTCTTTTTCTTCTCCGTTTCTGTTTTATCATAATTTAATCCCCCGGGATACGCTTAAGGCAAGCCCCATTTCTGCAAGCAGGAAAATGACGGACGTTCCTCCGTAACTGATAAACGGCAAGATAATACCTGTATTCGGTATTGTATTCGTCACTACCGCTACGTTTAAGATTACCTGGAGCGCAATATGCGCCATGATTCCCACGGCGATCATGGAGCCAAACAGATCGTCCGCGTTATTCGCAATTACCATAAACCGCCATAACAGCAATACAAACAGCAGCAGTACGCAAACCGCGCCAAACAATCCCAGTTCCTCGCAAATGATAGAAAAAATCATATCGTTCTGCGCTTCCGGCACATACCCAAGCTTTTGCATGCTCTCTCCCAGGCCTTTTCCGAACAGGCCTCCGGAGCCGATCGCATACAACCCCTGTACCGTCTGATATCCTTTTTCATGTGCTTCCGGATCCAGCCAGATGTCAATCCTCTCCGCCCGATACCCTTTTGTCGTAATAAACACAACGCCGATGCCTACAAACAACAGCGCAATCGCCAGGAAATGCCATACTTTCGGACTTGCGATAAATGCCATGACGACTACGATGCCAAAAATAATAATTGCCGTACTCAGATTACTGGCTGCCACAACCGCAACCACCGGGAGCGCAAACGCGATCATAATAATCAGCGTCTTAATCCTCTTTAACTGCCCGGATATTTTACAGATCATCATGGCAAAAAACAAAATCGCCGCTATCTTCGCAATTTCCGACGGCTGGAACGTCAGGGAACCGACCCCCAGCCAGCGCTTGGAATTGTTAATCTCCACACCGATAAACGGCACTGCCGCACACAGTATAAATGACAAAACATAGCTTGCCGTTGCAAATTTCTTTAATTTATGGTAATCAATCCTTGCCAGAATAATCATCGCCACAACACCGAGCAGAATAGAACGCAGCTGGCGTTTCAGATAATACATGGAATCACCGAATTTATCATACGCTTCGTAAGAACTGGTACTGTAGAGCATCACCATGCCAAATCCCAATAGTACGACTATCAGAAAAAGCAGTGTAAAATCAAAATATACTTTTTTCTTTTCGGGGCTGTTCTGCCTGTTACGACTCATCCGTTACTCCTTCAAACTATAAACGATTTCCTTAAATAACTCTCCCCGTTTCTCATAATTTGGAAACATTCCCCAGCTCGCGCATGCCGGTGACAACAACACCGCATCTCCGTCCTGCGCCGCATCGTAACAGATCCGTACCGCCTCTTCGAGGGAATCGGCAAACACATAATCGGAAAATCCGCAGGCAGACGCCTCAGCCGCAATTTTTTCTCTCGTCTGCCCAATCAAAACAAGTTTTTTTACCTTTCCTTCAAAACTTTTAATCCACTCGGAATATTCCGACTGTTTATCATACCCTCCGCCAATCAGGCAGGTCGGCCATCGCATCGCCCGGATTGCCTGAATCGCCGCATCGGGATTCGTCCCTTTAGAATCGTTATAAAAACGGATCCCGCGTTTTGTCGTCACGTATTCGATCCGATGTTCTACCGCCCGAAAACTTTTGATTACCTTTTTTATCACTTTTAACGGCACGCCGTAACAATAGGCCATTGCCACCGCCGCCATCACATTTTCATAATTATGCCGCCCAATCAGCTGCAATTCCCGGACATTACAGATCTGTTCTCTTTTCCCGGGCATTTTTAACCAAATATCCTCTCCGGATAAAAAGATCCCTTCTTCCAGTTCTCTCCGGCTGCTGAAAAATACCACTTTCGCCGGAATATCGGACGACTTTTCCCTCAATCTTTCATCTTCATAATTCAAAATGCAGGTGTCGTCTTTTGCCTGGTTTTTTGTAATCGCCAGTTTGACATCCGTATAATTCTCCATCGTATGATGCCTGTTTAAATGATCCGGCGTAATATTCAGAATCGCAGACACTTTCGGAGCGAAACGTACGATCGTTTCCAACTGGAAGCTGCTGACTTCCGCTACCGTCACGGTATCCCCGTTTGTCTGCAAAGCAACGGAAGTATACGGAATCCCGATATTGCCCACCACATAAACGTCCGGATACGCGGCTTTCATAATCGCGCCGGTCAGCGCGGTTGTCGTCGTCTTTCCGTTGGTCCCTGTCACCGCCAGCACCTGTCCTTTGGAAAAATAAGCGGCAAGTTCGATCTCACCCCAGATTTTTACGCCGGCGGCCTTTATTCTTTCCGCCTCCGGCGAGTCCAGCGGGATCCCCGGACTCAATACCGCAAGGGAAAGCGTTTCGATCACTTCCTGCGGCAGTTCCCCCAAAAGAACCATAACCTGTTTTTTTGTATTCAATAGTGCACGGATTTCTTCTTCATCCAAACTCTCGTTTCCGTCATATAAAATAACCTCAGCGCCTTTTTCCAGCAAAAGTTCTGCCGCGGCGATACCGCTTTTTCCTGTCCCAAATACCAGAATCTTTTTTTCTTCCATGCTTTTTATCTTCTTTCTTTTACTTTTCATTTCCGTATCACGGTCAAATCGCTGCAAATCCGGCCAGACACCGGTGTCAGATTGCCACAAATCCGGCCAGACACAGCAGCGCCGTCACAATGGAAAAAACAGCCACTACTTTTGTTTCCGACCAGCCGCCCAATTCAAAATGGTGATGGATCGGCGCCATACGGAAAATCCGTTTTCCGCCCGTCTTTTTAAAATAAGTCACCTGAATCATGACCGATAATATTTCCACCCAGTAAATTAACCCGACGATCAAAATAAAGATCGGCATCTGCATCATATAGGCGGCTGCCGCCACGAAACCTCCCAGCGCCAGCGAACCGGTATCCCCCATAAATACGCTTGCCGGATATACGTTAAACAGCAAAAATCCCAGCAGGGCGCCTACGACCGCGCACGTGATCGGCTCTATGCCGCTGCCCACTCCGACCGCAACCACTGTAAAAAAAGTTGCCACCAGCACGGTCACGCTGGAAGCGAGTCCGTCCAGCCCGTCGGTGAAATTTACGCCGTTTACCGTACCGATCACGGCCAGGAACATGACCGGCAGAGCCAGCCAGCCCAGTTCCAGATATTTTCCTCCGGAAAACGGAATCAGCATCCCCAGAGAAGTATCGGAAACGACCATGTACGCCGCAAAAACAGCGGTAATCACAATCTGGCAAAGCATTTTCTGCCAGGCAAGCAATCCATCCGAACGCTTTAAAACAACTTTTAAATAATCGTCCAGAAATCCCACGACGCCAAATCCAAGCGTCATAAACAGTACCGGGATAATCTTCGGGTAATCTTTCGCATAGATCAGAGAAGTGACTAAAACAGCCGCCAGGATCATCAGGCCGCCCATCGTCGGCGTACCGTTTTTCACCTGATGGGACTCTAATTCCTCTCTTTCCGTATTTCCAACTTTCAGTCTGCGGAGAACCGGGATCAGAACCGGGCCCAATAACGCACTGATTACAAATGCAATTACAATCGGTAACACGATATGCACTGCCATTTCTCACACCTCTTTCTTCGTAGTAAGTATTTTTTACCAAAAAATTAGTATACGATATTTTCTGATACTTTTCAATAGCCGGCAGCGGCGGTTTCCTCTTCCGCCTCTTCTGCGATTTCTTTCCGCTCCACTCCCAGATATGGCAGTACGTTTTCAAATATCTCTTTCATCACCGGCGCGGCGATCGTTCCGCCGTAATAAACGCCCTGCGGATCCCGGATCACGATCAGTCCCAGTATCTGCGGATTTTCTGCCGGTGCAAATCCCAAAAATGAGGAAATGTATTTTTTAGCACTGCGCGGAAGCGTCTGCGACGTGGCGGTCTTCCCGCCGATAGAAAATCCCGCGATGGCCGCATTTTTTCCCGATCCTTCCGAAACCACCTGTTCCAGCAGATAACGCATCGTTTCCGAAGTTTCTTCACTGACGATTCCTTCTTTGCTTTCATACTCAAAGGTTTTTACGGTTTCTCCGTCTTTATTCTGCACGGACACCCCGAAATGCGGCGTCACGAGATTCCCTCCGTTGATCAGGCCGGACACCGTAGCCGCCAGTTTTAACGGCGTGATCTGGAACGACTGCCCAAAAGATATCGTTGCCAGCTCTACCTGGCCGATATTTTCTTTTTTGTGCATGATCGTCCCGGCTTCTCCGGGCAGATCCACGTTCGTCTTCTCTAACAGCCCAAACTGATTAAAATAATCGTAAAACCGGTCCGTCCCCAGCCGCAGGCCGACATCAATAAATACCGGATTACAGGAATTCATAATCCCGTGCACGAAATCCTCGCTCCCATGCCCTCCGGCTTTATGGCAGCGGATCCGCCTGTCTTCTACCATAATATATCCGGGGCAGAAAAAACTGTCGTCCAGCTTTACGACGTCCGCTTCCAGGGCCGCCGCGCTCGTAATGATCTTAAACGTCGAGCCCGGCTCGTAAGTATCGTTGATACAGCCGTTGCGCCACATCTGGTTTAACAGGTCAAATTCCTCCTGTCCGGCCGGCACGACCGTGCTTTCCGGCAGTTCGTACGGCTGGTTCAGATTAAACTCCGGCACATTTGCCATCGCATACAATTCCCCGTTTTGCGGATTCATCAAAATAACGGAAACGCTGTCCGCATTTTTCTCCTCCATCACTTTATGGGCCGCCTGCATCGCATATTTCTGCATATTATAATCCATGCTGATCGTCAGATCGTTGCCGTCCACCGGATCTTTGCGGCGTTCGCTGGCATTTTTGATCTCAATCCCGGCGGCGTCCGTCAGCGTGAGGATCATGCCGCTTTCTCCCTGCAAATATTTGTCGTATACGACTTCCAGCCCGATAATCCCCTGATTGTCCCCGCCGGTAAATCCGAGGACTTTGGAGGCCAGTTCGTCAAACGGGTAATACCGTTTGTAATCTTCATCTACTTTCACGCCGGCCAGGTTTGCCTGGCGAATCCGTTCCCCGACGTCCTGAGGCACGTTCGATTTGATACATTCCCTGGAAGATAACTTTTCCACTTTTTTACGGACTTCCTCTTCGCCAAGCCCCAATTCCCTGCAAAGCAGCTCGATGACCTGCTCTGGCTCTTCTATTTGATTGTAAATAACGGACACGGTGCATACCGACTTATTATCTGCCAGCACAATCCCGTTCCGGTCTAATATTCTGCCGCGGGCCGCTTTGATCTCCCGCTCCCTCTCATGTAACGCCTGCGAAGTTTCTTCGTAATGCTGCGAATCAAAAATCATCAGTTTTACCAGTTTGCCGATGACAACTCCCAATCCCAGTAAAACAAACAGCATAAATACGAGCAATTTTTTCTTTTGAAACGTCTTTAATCGTTCCAATGGCCAAACCTTATTTTAGTTATTATTACATCGTATGATGCATACGAACGCCTTATGCAACTGTTTCACAGTTATTGCTGCCCGGTTTCCTGCTCCATCTGGTCAAGCAGATCCTGCTGCGCCTGCGGATCCGTTTCGGCTCCGGGATCCTGCGGTACCTGGTCCGGTACGTCAAGCGTACTTTCCCCGGCCGCACCCGGATTATTCTCCGCTTCATTCTGAAGCTGTTCCGGCGTCGGTTCCTCATCCTGATAAATATTCATATAAGGAAGCACTTCCATCAGAATATCATGGGCAAGCTGCTGCGCATAAACACTGTGCGCCTGATCTTCCACATTCGGTTCGTCGATTACGACATAAATAAGTAACTGCGGATTTTCCTGCGGCGCATATCCGATAAAAGAAACCAGATAATTGTTTGCGCTCCGCGGCTGCTTTTGGGCCGTTCCGGTCTTCCCGCCCATGGAATATCCGGGGATCTTTGCCGTTATCGCGGTTCCCTCGGACGTTACTTTATATAAATAGGCACGTATTTTGTCGCTGGTGCTTCTGGAAACCGTTTCTTTTAGTAATACCCTGTCGGTTTTCTCTACGGTATTTCCGTTTTCATCTTTAATTTCTTTCACAATATGCGGCTGGTAATAGTATCCTCCGTTAATCAGCGAGGAAAACGCCGTAGCCATCTGTATCATCGTCGCGTTAAAATTCTGCCCGAACGAATTTGTCGCTAACGACGCCACCCCCATATCTTCCGCGTTGTAGATCAGCGTATCCGTCCGCGCCTCTCCCGGAAGATCAATATTCGTCCGCAGTCCAAAATTAAAAATATTCTGGTACTTACAGAAGTTTTCGTTTCCGATCACATAAGACATCTGCATCAGCGCGTCGTTACAGGAATCCATCAGTGCCTTTTCCACCGTTTCCTGCCCATGCCCGGACCGGACTACACAGTGAATATCGTGTTCCCCGATTTTTTCCACGCCGTCACAGACATACACTTCCCCACCGTTCATCGTTCCCGTTTCCAATCCGGCTGCTACCGTAAACGGCTTAAATGTAGATCCGGGTTCATACGTATGCGTGATACAGTAATTCTGCCAGACCTTATTCAGCGCGTCTAACCGCTGCTCTTCGCTCATAGCGTCGATCTGCTCCTGCGGGAAAAACGGCGTCAGGTCCCAGGGATGATTGAGGTCATAGTTCGGATAATCCGCCATAGCCAGCACTTCCGCGTTGTTCGGATCCATAATAATGACTCCGGTATTGGTACTGCCGTTTCCTTCGCGGGCATTATTTGCATATTGCTGGTTAAATGCCAGTATTTTTTCCTCTACAATTGCCTGTATGTTTTCATCGATCGTGGTGACGACGGTATTGCCGTCCGTTGCCTCCACAATCGTTTTTTCCACGTCCGAATCCGTATTCAGATACCCGTACTCCCTGCCGTTAGCGCCGTTCAATATATTATTATAATAATTTTCCAGACCGCCTATTCCTTCATTGGAAGAAGTGGTAAATCCCAGTACGCTGCTTGCCAGAGTCCCGTACGGATAATTTCGCTTGTATTGTTTTTCAAACCATACCCCGGCAATATCCGGATATTTCTTTTTATCCTCCAACATTTTCTGAAATTCGGCGATCTCGTCAAAGGGAAGTCTTTTTCTCAGCACATAATACTGGCTGTCCGGCCTTTCGTCCAGTATCCCTTTTATCTCTTCCTCCGTAATGTCAAAATATTGCGTCAGCGCCGCTACGGTCGGTTTCAGATATCTTTCCTGTTTAGAGTTAATCACTTTGCAGTCCAGTATCACATTGTATACATCCACGCTGGTCGCAAGCACCGTCCCTTTCCTGTCGGTAATATCCCCGCGTTTGAACGGAATCGTGCGGCTGTTGTAGATTTGGCTTGATAATACTTTCTTTACGTAATTGTCCCCCTCTTCTTTTTGCATATAACCAATTTTTCCCAGTAGGAAAAGCAAAGCCAGTGTAATGATAAGATATATCACCACCAGCCTTTTCTTCATCTTATGTTTAAAAATCTTCTTTCTGGCCCTTGACTTTCCCGCCATAGTATACTCCTTATTAAAACACCCGCCTCTTTTTCTTTCCGCGCGGCAATGCCCGCGACGGCTCCGGACGTTCCGTTATTTTGACGGAATATCCTCGTATTGTTCCATGTAATCTTCAGAGTCCACGCTATAGTATATAATCTGATCCGCATTTGGATACCGCATACCAAGTTCATTGACGGCTTTATTTTTGATTTCATTTAACGGAACGGAAGTATCGATCCTCTTCTCCAGCGTTTTGTTGTCTGTCTGTAAATCCAACAGTTCGCTTTCCAGCGCTGCTACGTTTTTCATTCGGATCAGGACGTCGGACTGTAAATAAATATAAAGTCCCAAAACAACGGAAACGGTCAGGACTGCCGCAATCAAAAACGCCACATACCCCCGGCTCATCACGGATTCACGTTCTCTGTTCCGGCGCGTCTGCGCGTCTACCCGGACTTTTTTCTGCGGCTTTGGATCATATACTCTCTGAGGAGCTGCCTTTCTGACGGTATTTCCTTCTATATAATAATCATTTGCTTTTGTATGATAATTTACTTTCGTATTATGCCTTCTTTGTACTGCCATTCATTACACCTTTCTTTCAAACACTCTTAATTTCGCACTTTTGGAACGGGAATTTTCTTCCTGTTCCTCCACCCCCGGTAAAACTGGTTTTCTCGTGATCACTTTCCCTTTCGGTTCTTTTCCGCAGACACATACCGGAAAATCCGGCGGACATGTACACGGATTCTCGTTTCTTTTGAAAATTGTTTTCACAATTCTGTCTTCCAGAGAATGAAATGTGATCACGCAAAGCCTTCCTCCCGGATTCAACAGATCTATCATATCATCTAACGTATTTTCCAGCACTTCCAGCTCCCGGTTCAGCTCGATCCGAATGGCCTGGTAGGTTCTTTTTGCCGGATGCCCGCCGGTTGCCAGCGCTTTTTTCGGAATTGCCGAGCGGATAATATCGTTTAACTGGCCGGTTCGCACAATTTCGCCCTTTTCCCTTGCCTGGACAATGCTCCTGGCAATATTTTTCGCAAATCTCTCTTCCCCGTAATCCCGTATCATGCGGAACAGTTCCGTTTCGCCGTATGTATTTATAATATCTCGGGCCGTCAGCTTCTGTCGGTCATCCATCCGCATATCCAGCGGCGCGTCCTCCATCCGGTAAGAAAATCCTCGTTCTTTTGTATCCAGCTGAAAAGAAGATACTCCGAGATCAAGCACGATACCGTCGGCTTTTTCTATCTTTAGTTCTTTTAATACTTCCGGCATTGCCTGATAATTATCCCTGACAACCGTAACCTGTTTTTCATACGGCGCCAGTCTTGCTTTTGCCGCTTCAATCGCCGCGCCGTCCTGGTCAGTTCCAATCAGCCGGCCGGCCTGTCCCAGTTTTTTGCAGATTGCCTCGCTGTGGCCCCCTCCTCCGAGAGTCCCGTCCACATAGATGCCGTTCGGACGTATTTTCAAATATTCTATCGTTTCTTCCAGCAATACGGAAATATGGTGAAATTCCATCCATTACCCCTTTCAAGCGCCGTTACAGAGAAAACAGGTTTCCCTGCCGGAACGTAAACTTCTTAAATGCTGAGTCCCAATTCGGCCATGTGCTCGGCAATTTCGTCCATATCGTCATAATCGCCTGCTTCCTCCCATTTTGCCTTACTCCATATTTCAATACGGTTTAAGACTCCTGCAAGCACCACCTCTTTTTCCAGTCCTGCAAATTCCCGCAGTGTCGACGGCAATAAGATTCTGCCCTGCTTGTCCACTTCGCAGGCTGCCGCTCCGGCGAAAAAGAAACGGGAGAATTTTCTTGCATCCTTTGTGGTAAGCGGTGTGGTACGGAATTTTTCCTCTATTGTTTTCCATTCTTCATTCGGATACACGAACAGACATCCATCCAGTCCCTTGGTCACTACAAATTCATCTCCGAGTTTTTCCCTGAATTTTGCCGGAACTATCAGCCTGCCTTTCGCATCAATTGTGTGATTGTATTCTCCCATAAACATCTTGCAATCACCTACCACTTTGTGGCCTTTTTTACCACTTCTCTCCACTTGAATACTATTTTAGACCACAAACAGAGAAATTGCAAGGAAAAAACAAAAAAGCACCGGAAAAGTTTTTTTCGCTTTTCCGGTGCTTTTGGCATTTTCCATTTTATTTTTACAGATTTTGCTGCATATTATTTTGTTTTTACTTATCTTCGTGCCTGCTTTTCGCTTATCCTCTGTCTGTTTCTCATTTATCTTCCGTCTGTTTTTTACTTATCCTCTGTTTGTTTCTCACTTATCTTCCGTCCGTTTTTCACTTATCTTTTGTCTGTTTTTTATTTCAGCGCTATTTAATTTTCATATCCTCTTACATTATTTTTCTTTGGTAATTTTTCATAGCCTTTTCCGCTATTTCTCTTTCGTGACAGATACATTTTTTTCTTCTTCCACTGCATCCAGATATTTCTCAATCAGTTTATCCAGCTGGCAATTCAAGTCATAACACTCCATCAGATCGCTGCAATCTGCCAGTTGATTATCCAACACGTTTCTCACCTGCTCAATTTCCTGCTGCAGTTTCTCTCTCTCTGTCATATTTTTCTCCTATCTTTAGTTTTTTTGTAGCGCTCTCTTTTGAAACAGGATTATCATTACTATGGAAAATGCAACTAATACTCCTGATAACAGTTGCGATACCGGTACTTTCGTTCCCGGAAGCAGCAACTGATCCGTACGAAGCCTTTCGATCAAAAACCGCCCCGCTCCATACCCTATCAGATATAACCAGAAAATCTGTCCATTTACTTTTATCACTTTTCCGAGGAAAAGCAGCAAAATAAGTACGGCCAGATTCCAGACTGATTCATACAAAAATGTCGGATGTACCTGAATATACTCCACGCCGCCATACATTACCGTATTCGCAAGCAGCTCGTCCGTCATATCGTTTGCTCTGACTGCCGATATCGGAAGCTGCATGGCAAACAGGCCGTCCGTATAGCCTCCAAATGCCTCCCTGTTAAAAAAATTCCCCCATCTGCCGATGATCTGCCCTGCGATCAATCCCAGGCAGGCCGTGTCCGCGACTTTAAAAAACGGTATGTTTTTCCGCTTCGAAAAAGCAACTGCCGTAATCACCGCTGCGATAATGCCTCCATAAATAGCCAAACCGCCTTCCCATATCTTAAAAACACTGAACAAATTATCTTTGTACATATCCCAGGCAAAAATCACATAATAGATCCTTGCGCCGATAATACCAAAAATCACACCTAAAATCGCCAGATCTATGTAATCATCCGGATTCTGCCCGGTCTGCCTCGCTCTGTGCCGTACCAGAAACAGTCCGCATATCACACCAATCGCAATACACACTCCATACATGGCCACGGAAAACTTCCCTATGGAAAAATTCTTTATTACATGCGGAAGATAGATGTGCAAATGTGGAAAATTTATATTAAAGTCCATCACCGCCTAAACTCCTTTAAATTTTCTGTTTTCCTATGGGACGTTCCGTACCCTTTTGGAACTTTCTATATTTATTGTACCTCAAATCCGACAAAAAGCAACCGCTCATTTACCCTGTTCTTTTTTTTCGGCAAATATCTCATTTTTCACTGCCAAAATGCCCGGATTTTAGTAGTATTTTTATAAAAATGCTTTTACCAAAACATATATTCTGATAAAAGCATTTTAATCTTTCCGGTTACACGCCTCTGCTTACGGGATGTATACCTGCCGGAATCGTTATTTGCAGTTACTGTTAAATGTCTGGCATCGTGTTTCTTCACACTGACAGGCAGAAGAACCGTTGATGTCAATGCTGTCTGCCTTACATTTGCAGGATTCATTATACGTGCAGTTTACCGCTTCGCAGTCAACATCCGTCATCTGGCTTGCATGAGAAGCAGAATTTTTCATACTGTTGCCCGTTCTTTCGCGAAAACTGCCGCAGCATGTGGAATCCTTGTCTGTTGCATTTTTTCCCTCTACCGTAATATCATCTTTGGAACAGAGTTTGTCTTCATTATAAAGACAGTTCGTTACCGTACATTTCAGTTTTGTCATAATCTGCTGTACTCCTTTCTGAACTTTATTTCATGGCTGCCGGAAGTCCGTCGCAATCCGTACTTCCATCACGCCGGTTACAGAAAATAGTATCCGCATCTTTCACAAAACTTATTCATGACAGGCACATTCTGTTGCCGTTCCTTTTAAAACTTAGTCGGGACGAGCACATTCTGCTGCCGTTCCTTTTAAAATCTCCAGTCCGTGTTCCAAAGATGGAAGAATGTACTCCAGATCTTCCCGAACCGCTTTCGGACTTCCCGGCATATTGACGATCAAAGTATTGCCCCGGATTCCGGCGATTGCCCTTGTGAGCATCGCGCGCGGCGTAATGGACAGGGAATGATATAACATCGCCTGCGTAATCCCGCAAGCTTCCCGCTCGATCACCATACGCGTAGCTTCCGGTGTAACATCTCTTTTTGAAAAACCGGTTCCGCCGGTCGTTAAGACCAGATCTACATTCTGATTGCAGTAAAAAAGCATTTTCTCCGCCAGAATTGTTTTTTCATCCGGCAGCACGACGGCCTCCACAACTTCATAGCCGGCTCCCGTCAGCATTTCTTTTATCACCGGGCCGCTTTTGTCTTCTCTTTCACCGGCATATCCTTTGTCGCTTGACGTAATGATCGCTGCTTTCATATCATATATTTTCTCCTTATTTATTATTATCTTCCTGCGGTTTAATTTCACGGATTTCTTTTGTCCGGATCTCTTTGCAGATCTGTTCGATAAACGTATCCAGCGGCTTTACGCCTTCGTCGCCTTCATAGCAGCTTCGGACGGATACCGTGCCGTCTTCTGCTTCTTTCGCTCCGACTACAAGCATATACGGCACTTTTGCCAGACGCGCTTCCCTGATCTTATAGCCAATCTTTTCGGAACGGCTGTCACATGTAACGTCGATGCCGTTTTCAAAAAGTTCTTTGCGGACTTTCTGTGCATACTCCTCGTATTTGTCGGAAATCGGCAGCACCCTGACCTGTTCCGGGCAAAGCCATGTCGGAAAACGTCCGGCATATTTTTCAATCAGCCATGCCAACGTCCTTTCATAGCAGCCGAGCGAAGTCCTGTGAATAATATACGGGCGTACTTTTTCACCGTTTTTATCAATATAATACATATCAAATTTCTCTGCAATTTCACAGTCCAACTGGATTGTAACCATGGTATCTTCTTTGCCGTACACGTTTTTTGCCTGAATATCAATCTTCGGGCCATAAAACGCCGCTTCTCCGTCCGCTTCCACAAACGGCACGCCTTTTTCTACCAGCACGTCCCTTAACGCCGCCTGCGTTTTGTTCCAGTAAGCTTCGTCGCCCAAATATTTTTCTTTGTTTTCCGGATCCCACTTGGAAAGACGGAAAGTAATATCATCCTGCAGTCCCAACGTGGACAAAATGTAATACGCCAGTTCAAAACAGTTTTTCAGTTCTTCTTCCGCCTGATCCGGACGTATGACGTTGTGTCCCTCTGAAATCGTAAACTGCCGCACCCTGGTCAGCCCGTGCATTTCCCCGGAATCCTCTTTGCGGAACAAAGTGGAAGTTTCTCCCATACGGTATGGCAGGTCACGGTAAGAACGCTGCGCATTCTTGTATACATAGTACTGGAACGGGCAGGTCATCGGGCGGAGCGCGAATACTTCTTTGTCTGTTTCTTCATCGCCAAGCACAAACATCCCGTCCCGGTAATGGTCCCAGTGCCCGGAAATTTTGTAGAGATCGCTTTTGGCCATAAGCGGAGTTTTCGTCCTCACGTATCCCCACTCTCTGTCCTCCAGGTCTTCGATCCATCGCTGCAGTTTCATAATCACTTTTACGCCGTTCGGCAAAAGCAGCGGCAGCCCCTGCCCGATCACGTCAACCGTCGCAAACAATTCCATTTCCCGGCCAAGCCTGTTGTGATCGCGTTTTTTCGCTTCTTCCAGTTGTGCCAGATACTCTTTTAATTCTTCTTTTTTCCCAAATGCGGTACCGTAAATTCTCTGTAGGCGCGCTTTATGTTCGTCCCCACGCCAGTATGCCATAGAAGACGAGATCAGCTTAAATGCTTTTACGCCTTTCGTGGACATCAAATGCTCTCCTGCACACAGATCCACAAAGTCCCCCTGATCCCGGAACGAGATCTCCGCATCTGCAGGCAGGTCCTCGATCAGTTCCACTTTGTAAGGTTCCTGTCTTTCTTTCATATATTGAATGGCTTCGTCACGAGGCAGCGTAAACCGCTTCAGTTCTTTGCCCTCTTTGATAATTTTTTTCATCTCGGCTTCAATTTTATCCAGATCTTCCCTGGAGAAAGGCTCTGCCTCGAAATCATAATAAAACCCTTCGTCAATGGCCGGGCCGATTGCCAGTTTTGCCTCCGGAAACAGCCTTTTCACTGCCTCCGCCATAACATGGGAAGCCGTATGGCGCAGCACCGTCAACCCGCCTTTGTCATTCGCAGTTAAAATACTGAGCTCACAGTCGCTGTCTATAACAGTACGAAGATCTTTCCGTTCTCCGTTCACTTCCCCAGCACAGGCTGCTCTCGCCAGTCTTTCACTGATATCCGCCGCTATTTCATAAACGGATTTCGGAGCGTCATATTCTCTGACAGAGCCATCTTTTAATGTGATTTTCATCGTTCTCTCTCCTTATTTATAATAATTTTTTACCGAACAGCAATTTTTTATTACAGAAAAAATCCCATGCACTGCGCCATTCGCAACACATGGGACGATTCATTTACCGCGGTTCCACCCAAATTTACCTTATTCCTCACCAAACTTAATTATAAGGTATCTCTAATGATGATAACGGAATCACCGGACCGGATTAGGGCCACTCAGAGGCAGTTTTCGGCAGTTCCTGTCGTTGGGGCGCTTCCAGCCTGCGGCGCCTTTCTCTGTAACGTTTTTGCTGCTTACTCTTCTCTTCTACGTATTATCCATATAATATTTTACATAAAAAGCGGCTATCTTCCGCAGCACTTTTTATATTTTTTACCGCTTCCGCAAGGACACGGATCGTTTCGTCCGATCTTTTTTCCTTCCCGGCGTACCGTCCCGGCTGCTTTCTGCTCTAAGTACAGGCGTTTTTTGGTCGCCTCGTCAAATATGTCGTCCCACTGCGGCAAATCATACAGCCAGTCCGCTCTTGCATCCACCATATTCTTGTACAATTTTTCTTTATCAAATGCAAGACTGACCTGCGTATCTTCTTCCATCTCTTCGATCGGATTCGGCGTAAGCAATGATTCATTGATTCCATCCAAAAATCCGGTCATAGCCATAATATCCAGCTCGTATTTTTCCGCCAGCTCTTTTACCGTGCCTTCCACCACTTCGTCCGGATTGGAAAGCAGCTTTTCATATACTCCTTTTTCCAGCAGGAAATATCTCTGCCAGAATTTCTGTAATTCGTTTTTATCTGTTTTTTCATTATATGCAATACTTTGCCACTGCTCTAATAATGCCATTTCTCTATCCATCCTTCTGCTAAAATTCTCTCGACATTATAACTTATTTTAATAATAATGTAAAGCCGGAAGCGCAATTTTTTGCAACATATTGGTAACACAGTTTCTTTTCACGGGGTGGGGAAACTAACACTCAGCAGGAATAATACTTCTCCGCAAATTTGCATAAAATCCGATACCCTGTTTCCAGCGAATCCGGATTCATCCATTCCTGCTTCGTATGCGCGCCTCCGCCTTCGTATCCTCCAAAACCGACCGCCGGGATACCAAGCGATAACGGAATATTACAGTCTGTGGAACCGTCGGTACAGACTGCTTCTTTTCCGGTCACTTCAAAAATAGCTTTTCCGGCTCTGTCAATAAGCTGCCGCTGCCGGTCAGCAGGTACCGCTCCGTTGCACGGACGGTTTCCAATCTCCGTCAACGTAACTTTTGCTTTTTTTGCAGATAAAATAATATTTTTCACTTTTTTGATATACTTTTGCAGTAACTGTTCGTTTTCCGAACGGACCTCAACCAGAAAGCTGCAGTCAGCGGCAATCGTATTCACGGATGTTCCTCCCTCGATCTTCCCTACGTTATAAGTTACTTTTTCGGCTTCTTCGGATACGTCGATCTGATAAATTCGGGAAATCAGCTCCGCCGCCTCTGCAATCGCATTGGCATTTCCAAATTCCTTGTACGAATGTCCTCCCTCCGTCGTTATCTCTGCACGCAGACGGATGGAACCTGCCGCTTTTATATAGATCGTATGATACTGTAAATCCACGGCAATCACTTCTGCAAGCTGTGATGCATAATCCTGGCACAACTGACGAATACCTTTCAAATTCCCAAGGCCCTCTTCTCCCACGTCAAATGCAATCAGAATGGACTGCTGCGGTTTTTCTTTTCTCATATGCATCGCTTCTAACAGTTTAATCAGCAAAACGACATTCGAAGTATCGTCGCCGATTCCCGGAGCGCACAGAATGCGGCCTGTCCGGTTATTTCCCGATGCACATTCTGCCGGTTTTTCTTCTACCCGAATGACCTCATCGTCAAACACCGTATCCAGATGCGCGGTAAACAAAGCATATTCCGGCCTTTCCCCTTTGATCTCATAAATCAGGTTTCCGGCCGTGTCGCGCCGTCCTAAGATTCCTTTCTGAAGCAGATAAATTTCAATAAAATCCGCTCTTGCTTTTTCTTTTCCTGTCGGCGCAGGAATCTGTGTCAATGTAATCAACAGTTCTTTTGTTTCTTCCAACCAGTCTTTTTCCATACGTTTTCCTTTCTGCTTCCCAAATATGCTGCAAAGCCATATTTTTCTTGACGGATTCCTATTTAAAAGTTATGATATCAGTAATTGTACTGTTGGAGGCGATGTAATGAATTTCAAAAAAGTCAAACAGGTCTGCGCCCTGATCGGCGTTATTTTATTAGTTGCTTTATATGTTTCTACTCTGGTTTTTGCACTGATGGACAATGAAAATTCCATCAATCTGTTAAAAGCCTCCATATATGCTACCGTTATCGTTCCGGTACTGATCTGGGCAATGGGTATGGTCGCACGGCTGTTAAAAAAACATTACGGCGATTCCGCCCCGGACACAGATTCATCCGCAAAACCAAAATAAGCATTACAAAATACCAAAGGAGCCGCCGCACTTTTGGATCCGTATGAACCGATCTGTGCGTAAGCTCCATTTTTCATTTGATTATCTGTAAATAATGTCTTCTCTTCCTGGTCCGTTTGATACCATCGTGATCGGATATCCGATCTGTTCTTCTACAAATTCAATATAGTTCCGACAGTTTTCCGGCAATTTGTCATATTCCCGAATCCCCTGAATATCGCATTTCCATCCCGGAAGCGTCTTTAATACCGGCTTCGCTTTTTCCAGTTTCGATGTTACAGGGAAATCGGTCGTTACTTCCCCGTCGATCTCATAACCGACACATACCGGTATTTCATCCAAATATCCCAAAACATCCAGTACGGTAAACGCAACATCTGTCGTCCCCTGCATCCGGCATCCGTATTTAGAAGCCACACAGTCAAACCAGCCCATTCTCCTCGGCCGGCCGGTCGTCGCGCCGAATTCGCCGCCGTCGCCGCCGCGTTTGCGCAGTTCGTCCGCTTCCTCTCCAAAAATCTCGCTGACAAACGCCCCTGCTCCTACGGCGCTGGAATAAGCTTTGCAAACGGTAATGATCTTCTTGATTTCATATGGCGGGATGCCTGCTCCGATCGCCCCGTACGCCGCCAGCGTAGAAGAAGACGTAACCATCGGGTAAATTCCGTGATCCGGGTCTTTTAAGGAACCAAGCTGTCCTTCCAGTAAAATATCTTTTCCTTCTTTTAATGCATTTTGCAAATAAGAGGATACGTCGCATACATATGGCGCTACCATATCGCGGTACGTATGTAATTCCTCCAGTAAATCTTCCGGTTTAATCAGCGGTTTGTGATATAAATGCTCCAATAATACATTTTTTGTTTCACAGACCCGTACTGTTTTTTCTTTCAGCAGTTTTTCGTCAAACAGCTCACTGACCTGAAAACCGATTTTTGCATATTTATCTGAATAGAATGGCGCGATGCCGGATTTGGTAGAACCGAAAGATTTTCCCCCCAGACGTTCTTCCTCATAAGCATCAAATAAAATATGGTAAGACATTACCATCTGCGCCCTGTCGGATACAAGGATTTTAGGCGTTGGTACATTTCGGTTTGCAATTTCTTTCACTTCGTCAAACAATACCGGAATATTCAGAGCAACTCCGTTTCCGATCACGCTTGTCGTATGATCATAAAATACTCCTGACGGAAGCGTATGCAATGCAAATTTTCCATAATCATTGACGATCGTATGGCCTGCATTCGCGCCGCCCTGAAAACGTACAATGATATCGGCTTCTTTGGCAAGCATATCTGTGATCTTACCCTTGCCTTCATCGCCCCAGTTTGCACCAACAACAGCTTTTACCATAATAGATTCCTCCTGTTTCTTGATTCATAAACTTTTTATGCCGTTTATTCCTGTTGCTTTACTCAAACAACATTCTAGATTATACACCATTTCCATACAGATGTAAAACCATTTTTTAAATATCAGTTCAGCCATAGCCCACTTAGTACGCGAATCATGCTCGCATGAATGAGCGTTTAAGCGTGGCTATGAGCGAAACGCCCCTTAAGCCTCAGACAGGAGCTGCGTCCGCAGCGGTTAGCCTGCCTGGCAGGCGGTCTGTGGCTTGTCTTAAGGGGCGTGGGCTGAACTGATATGAAAAAATCTATCCTCTGAATTCAAATGCATTTCTGTACAGGCGGATTTCATGCGGTACAATAGCCACAACATCAAACCGGCAGGGCTGTTCCAGCCTGTAGCGTTTTCTTTTTAAATAGTATAACGCCACTTTGGAAATCTGCTTTTGTTTTCTGTAATCTACCGCTTCCTCCGGATATCCGCATTTACTGCCGCCACGGTATTTTACTTCTGCAAAAACAAGATACTTTCCCTCTCTGGCTATAATATCAATTTCTCCGCTCCGGCAGCGAAAGTTTTTCTGTATGATCACATACCCTTTTCTTTCCAGAAACTGTGCGGCAAGCCGTTCTTTTTCCCGCCCTGTGCGACGGTTATTTTCTGTTTTCATTTCCGTTCCCTGACGGAATCTCTCTTCTCATTTAATGACACTGGAGGCATCGACATGCAAGCATGTCATACATGACCTTTCAACCCTGGTATCATATAATCACATTAATTTGCTTCTGATATTCTCCATATCGCTGACAAATACAAGTATTTCGGCTACTACATTATACAATTCCGGCGGTATCGAATCTCCGATTTCCAGATGCGACAGCGTTTCCGCCAGTTTATCGTCCCGATAAAACGGAACGTCCGCTTCCTTTCCTTTTTCTATAATTTTTTCCGCCAGTTTTCCGGTTCCGGTAGCCACAATTTTCGGCGCAACATCCCCTGCATCGTATTTGAGGGCAACCGCTGTTTTTTTCTTTTCTGTTTTTCCGTTAAAAATCGCCATAATCTATGCCCTCACATCAAACGAATATCTCCTGATTGTTTCCACTCTTTCCTCTTTTTCCAGAAAATCTTTGACAAAATCTTTCTTTTCTTTTTCTGCTTCTTTTTTCACGGTAAGCTGGCAGTCGTATCCTGCCAGTTCCAGCCTGCGTTTCAAAATGTCCAGATTATTTTTGATTAATGCAAACGACTTATCGTTATTCAGGGAAAAATCTGCGCTGACACGGTTTCCCAGCATTTTTACCATAATATCGGTATTTCCCAAATGCTCCAGTTCCAGATGCAAAAGCGCGCTCAGCTCGCCCTTTTTCTCCCGCAGATTTTTTTTATTTGTATAAATATACAGTTCACTGTGGGCGTTTTGATTTGTCAGTTTCAACGGCAGCTGTACATAATTGTAAAGCTGGTTGATCTGGTTCATCATTTCCATATTATTTAAAGTTTCGGAAGCCCCTTTTGCCGCGGTCTGCGCGCCTGCAGAAAGATTGTCGGCAAACATCTGCTGTATTTTCCCCATCTGCGCCTGCAGGCGCTGGTAAAACTCCTCGATCTTTCCTTCTTCACGCACGCTTTCCGGCGTCAGTGTCCATTGTTCGAGCAATGCTTCTTTCAAAATATTCTGATATTCTTTTCCGGAAAAAACGGCTTTTAAAATTTCTCCTGCAAATCCAAGGTCAGATATATTTCCCTCCATGCCGGAAAGCTGTGCAAAACTCCCCTGTCCGGTTCCGTCTGCTGCCTGGCCCTGCTGCACGCCTGACGCAAGACTCTGAAACGTCCCGTCCGCCGCCTGACTTTGCCCGACATTCGCCTCCGTCGACGGATTCTGAAATAAGGTTTCCGCTGCCTGCCCCTGCTGCGCGCCCGCCTGCAAAGAAATATCCTGTAAAACACCGGCCGGCTGGCCGTTTCCCTGCGTCATGCCGGCTGCCGGCATACCGTTTTGCATCGCACCGGCCGGCTGGCCTCCGTTTTGCATCCCATCCGTTATCTGCGCACCGTCTTTCACAATCACCGCATTTCCTTTTATCTGTTCTCCCAAAACCTGTTCCAGATATTTTGTCAATTCCGACAGAAATTCACCGGCCGACAACTGCGTGTTCAACGTGGCAGTCTGATAACTTCCTTCCGGCGTATTCACAGTTTGAAGCACAAATAACGGTTCCGGCGACGTCTTCACCTGCCCGTTTTGTAAGGAAAGAAGCTGATCCCCGATCAGGCTGGTTCCGTTTCCGCCCAGCAAATTTTCTAAAAGCGGAAGCTGTCCCGGCTTTGCCTGCCCGGCGGATTCCAAAAACAACTGTGCGATCTGCATATGTATCCGCAGCATTCCCTGCGCGCTGTTTTCATTTCCGATCGCCTGGCCGACGCCGTCCGCCACCTCATTCATAGTATGCAGCAATGCCTGCTCGTTATTTTTGTAATTGGTAAACTGTTCGATACTGACCGGATCAATCTTAAGCCCTAATTTTGTCATCTGTACGAGTACCTGAATGTCCGCACCTTCGTTTGCAGTCAAAAGCTGCACCATTTTATTCAGGCTCTGGCTGTCCACGGACATTCCTTCCGCCATCATTTCATCTACCATCGTCAGATAATTCTGGTTTACCGGCAGGTTAGCCGCATCCAGGGCTTTATATAACGTCGGATTCAACGGCTTTCCCTCCGACATGTAAGGGCGGATCGCAATTTGGTTATTTTGATTGGACTTTACCTGAAAAAACATGTTCTGTCCCGGCTTCAAATCCACTTTTCCGTCCATTCTGGCTTTGAGTGTCTGTCCGTTGCTTAATAAAATAACCGCCTGCCCGCCTTTCACATTTTTTACCGTTCCTTCAAATACCTGTCCTTTCTGCAGCTCCTGAAGCGTAGACGCCACCTTTTGCAGGTTTTTGACCGGATTTGGCGACTGCGCGCCGGCTCCCTGATTCAGTTGGTACTGATTTATTTTACTGGAAAATTCCACTGCTGAATCCTCCTTTTTGCCATACATGATTTTGCTATACACAGTTTTTACACAATTATGTTATACACAATTTTACTGTACACAATTCTGCTATACAAAGTTTTTAATGAAACTGCTGCGGTGTATTGGCGACGGGCCGTATTTTTTCAAAGCCGCAATATGGGCTGCCGAACCATAGCCTTTGTTTTGGGCAAAACCATATTCCGGCATGAGCCTGTCATATTCCTGCATAAGCCTGTCACGGGTTACTTTCGCAATAATAGACGCTGCTCCGATCGACAGGCTTTTTGTATCTCCTTTCACAATCGCAACCTGCGGTATTGCTACTCCCGGTATCGTCACTGCATCGTTTAATAATATATCGGGCATTACGCCAAGCTGCTTTATAGCTTCCCACATGGCTTCATACGTCGCCTGCAAAATATTGATTTCGTCAATCCGTTCCGGCGACGCCATGCCAATCCCGGCCGCTACGGCTTTTTCCATAATTTCATCAAAGAGTTGTTCTCTTTTTTTCGGGGAAAGCTTTTTGGAATCGTTAATATACAAAATATCACAGTTTTTCGGCAATATGACGGCTCCGGCTGTTACAGGCCCCGCCAGCGGTCCTCTGCCTGCCTCGTCGATTCCGCAGATAAACTTGTGATCCGCATATTTTCTCTCGTATTCCAGCAGTTTGTAACAGCGTTCTTTCTCCTGTTCCAACTGCTGAAGTTTCTTTTCGGACTGCCGGATCAGGTTTTGTACGCCGGTTCTGGAATCTGTTTTGTAATTTTCCATTAACGACGGCAAGACGGCAATGTTTGCCGTTTGAAATTCTTTTTTTATTTCATTTATCTTTTTCGCTGCATCGCTCATTTGTGAAAAAAGCCTCCTTTATCCAAAAAACAAAAAGGAATGATTCCTGCCTGTTTTATGGCTGTTCCAGGGAAATCCTGCCCAGCCTGCCGCTTCTGAATTCATCTATAACAAGCGCCGCCGCTTTTTCATAATCCAGTTCGTTCCCTTTTTTCTTACAGCCGCGAAGCGCCGCAATCTCTTCGAGTATCCGCACCGGTTCTTTTTCTTCCTGCACCTGATAGCGTTCCGCCAGCGTTCCCGGATAATGTGCTTTCATAAAAATAATAAAATTTAAAGACAGTTCCTCAATGTTTAAAATCTCGTCTTTGATCGAACCGATCATAGCCAGTTTCTCTCCTACCGACTGATCTTCAAACTTCGGCCATAAAATGCCCGGCGTATCCAACAACTCTGCGTTTCTGTTCAGCCGAACCCACTGCTTGCCTTTAGTGACTCCCGGTTTGTTTCCCGTCTTTGCACATGCTTTCCCGGCAAACGTATTGATAAACGTAGATTTTCCTACATTTGGAATCCCGACAACCATGGCGCGGATCGGACGGTTTTTAATTCCCCGTTTTCTGTCCCTTTCCACCTTTTCCGCACATGCCTCCATAATCGTATTCTGTATGGTTTTCATGCTGCCCTTGTTCCTGGAATCAATACCGGCTGCAAAAAAACCTTTTTCCCTGAAAAAGCCAAGCCACCGCTCGTTGATTTTCGAATCTGCAAGATCTGATTTGTTTAACAACACCAGCCGCGCTTTGTTTTTTCCCAGTTCATCAATATCAGGATTTCTGCTGCTTAAAGGAATCCTTGCGTCTGTCAGTTCTATAATCAGATCAATTAATTTTATATCTTCCTGCATCTGACGTTTCGCTTTCGTCATATGTCCTGGATACCATTGATAATTCATATTCCGCCCCCATCTTTTTCATAGTTGTCCGCTACTTAATCTTCCCGATTTTATTTCCCGGTGAAATACAAAACCATGCTTTGCCGATAATGTGTTCTGATTTTACATTTCCTATATTTGCATAACGGCTGTCCTCGCTGTTGTTCCGATTATCGCCCAGCACAAAATATTCGTCGTTTTCAAGCAATATTTCTTCTGCCGCCAGTTCTGCATTTTCAATCGGATCGACCTCTATCTCCTCTTCAAAAGGTTTGCCGTTTACATATACCTGGCCGTCCTTGATCTGCACAGTTTCCCCGGGAACCGCAATCACGCGTTTGATATAATAATGGGATTTTTCATTGCCGTTTGGCAAAAAAACGATCAGGTCATTCGTTTTCGGATCCGTCAGCTTATACGAAAATCGATTGATCAGTATTTCATCCCCTGCATCCAGCGTCGGAGCCATCGACTTGCCTACCACGCTGGATTGTAATCCTACAAAATAAGAAAGCGTCGCAGCTATGACGATCACAATAATGATCTCAACTACCCAAATGCTGATTTTACGGATAATCGAAATATCAATGCCTTTTTTTCTCTGGGCAAAACTGAGCCCTTTGCTTTTCTTTTTCTGAATCATCTTATCTTCCTTTATTTGTATTGTATATCAGTTATTTCATATTCGCTGTACCAGTATATACCCAAAATATGTATTCCTGTCAAGTACAAAAACCGCCATATGAAAAGTTCCCTCATCACATAGCGGTTTTGTGTTTCGTCACAGTCAAGATCAGAATTATTTCACTAATTCTTTTACTTTTGCCCTCTTGCCAACACGTCCTCTTAAATAATTCAATTTTGCACGCCTTACTTTACCTCGGCGGACAACGTCTACTTTCTCTACAATCGGAGAATGTAACGGCCATGTTTTTTCTACGCCAACGCCGTTTGAAAATTTCCTGACTGTAAATGTTTCTCTGCTGCTCTGTCCCTGCTTCTTCAAAACAATGCCTTCAAAAACCTGAATCCTTTCACGGTTTCCTTCCTTGATCTTCGCATGAACTCTTACCGTATCGCCAACCCGGAATTCCGGCACGGTTTCTTTCATCTGCTCAGCTTCGATCTTCCTGATAATTTCTGTTGCGTTCATTTTGTGACCTCCTGATTATTTCGATGTTCTTAATACTTTTAGTAACAGAGGACCATCTTATTTTTATCTCACATTCGAGTATTCTAACACACATACTGTCCTTTGGCAAGTATTTTATAACCGCTTTTTATCCTATACATTAAACCGGAACAGAATCACATCTCCGTCTTTTACGACATACTCTTTTCCTTCTACTCCAACGAGGCCCTTTTCTTTCGCTGCCGCAATACTGCCGCAATCCAGAAGATTCTGGTAATTTACGACTTCTGCACGGATGAACCCGCGTTCAAAATCCGTATGGATTTTTCCCGCAGCCTGCGGCGCTTTCGTCCCTTTCTTAATCGTCCACGCCCTGGTTTCATCTTCCCCGGACGTCAGGTAACTGATCAGGCCCAACAGGGAATAACTTGCTTTGATCAGCTTGTCCAGGCCGGATTCCTTAAGCCCGAGTTCTTCCAGAAACATAGCCTTTTCTTCATCGTCCAATTCGGCAATCTCCTGCTCGATCTGCGCGCAGATCACGAACACTTCGCATCCCTCTTCCGCCGCATTTTTCCGTACATTTGCTACAAAAACATTTTGAGCTCCGTCATCCGCCAGATCTTCTTCCGCTACATTGGCCGCATAAATGACCGGTTTTGCCGTCAGCAAATTGTAACCGCCAAACCACTCTTTCTCATCCTCATCTTCCGTTTCAAATGTTTTCGCAAGTTTTCCCTCTTCCAAATGCGCCTTGATCCTCTCAAGCAAATCCAGCTCTTTTGCCAGCGTTTTGTCCATCCGGGCGCCTTTCGACGTCTTTGCTATTCTGCGTTCCAGTATTTCAATATCCGAAAAAATCAGTTCCAGATTGATCGTTTCGATATCACGCAGCGGATTTATGCTCCCGTCCACATGAACGACATTGCTGTCTTCAAAACAACGTACAACATGAACGATCGCGTCTACTTCACGGATATTGGCCAGAAACTGGTTTCCCAGTCCTTCGCCTTTGCTCGCGCCTTTTACCAGGCCGGCAATATCCACAAACTCGATCACGGCCGGAGTTACTTTCTTCGACTGATATAACGCCGCCAGTTTTTCCAGACGTTCGTCCGGCACGGTCACAATACCGATATTCGGATCAATCGTACAGAACGGATAATTTGCGGATTCTGCACCTGCTTTTGTCAGTGAATTGAATAATGTACTTTTGCCTACGTTCGGCAAACCGACGATTCCTAGTTTCATATCTTATTATACCTGCTCAGAAATCCTTACATTTCAAGAGTTTCTGCCTTTCTATGTATTTTTATCTGTACCGGTTTTGCATCTACATACCACTTATGGCACTCTTGTAAAAGAGTTTGATACAAGCCAGAATTATAACATATCACTTGATATTTAGGAATAATCAAATTGAATTTTTACTAATTTTAGTATCAGTTCAGCCATCGCAAAATTATGGGCGAATCATACTTGCATGAATAAGCACATAATGACGGCGATGAGCGGAACGCCCCTTAAGCCTCAAACAGAAGCTGCGCCAGCAGCGATAGCCTGCTCTGGCAGGCGGTCTGTGGCTTGTCCCGGGGGGCGTGGACTGAACTGATACTAATTTTATCCCCTGAAAAAATCTTTTAAAATCTTCTTGCTTTGCTGTTGATACCCGTAATAAAAATATAGTCTATTGTCACACATTTTCCCTTGCGGCCGAGGTACGCATTATCTATTTTTTAAAATTCTACACTGTTCTTTCCGGAAACTAATTTCATAAATTCATCTGGTAAAACAGCCTGTACTTTTGATTTTTCATAATCTTTTATATTTCTTGTCACAATACAATTCATCCGATTACGATTTGCACAACAGGAAACTACTGCATCTTCATAATCTTTCATGTCCAGTAATAATGCTTCCCGGCAATCATTAGCTGTCACATCTAAAATATGGAACAATTCATACAACTTTGACATGGTATTCTTTGCCTGATCGGTATTATGCAGATACTTTTTAGTCAAATAATAAATATCAGTAGCAGAACTGGCCGTAATATATAAATCCTCTATCTGATTAGCTGCTAACAAAAAAATCTGCTCTGCCATATCTTTGAAAGGCTCTCTGCCTGTCAGCGCATCAATAATTATATTTGTATCAATCAATGCTTTCATTATATATTATCCAGCCTTTCATTTCGTGCGCTATCTATATCAGCATCTTTTGGTAATATACCAAACAGAGATTTTGCTGTGTCTACTCTGTTTTGATTTGGATTCGTCAATTTTGCAACTACTTTTCCGTTTTTTGTAATATAAATATCTTCTTGTGCAGAAAGAAGTAAATACTTCCCTAAATTCTGTTTCAGTTCCGTAGCTGTTATGGACATACTATCGTTCCCCTTTCGTACGTTTATTATATAATATTCGTGCGTTTTTGTAAATATATTCGTACAATTTCAATTCTTCAGCATCATTCAGAGCAGCCTCTCTTTTAACAGCGTATTCCGCTTTGTAACCGTTACGTTCCTGACGGCATAGGACAACGCTTTCTTTGTCCCCACGATTACCAGAATCTTTTTCGCCCTGGTAATTCCCGTGTAAATCAGGTTTCTTTGCAGCATCACATAATGGTTCATCAGTACCGGCATCACTACAATCGGGTATTCCGACCCCTGCGCCTTGTGAATGGTTGTGGCGTAAGCATGTACCAATTCGTCAAGTTCCGTAACGTCATACTCAATACTGCGGTTGTCAAAATTCACTTTCAGCGTTCTGTCGGCCACATCGACGGATTCTATGATTCCGATATCCCCGTTAAAGACGTCTTTGTCATAATTGTTCTTAATCTGCATCACCTTATCATCCGCCTGAAATACAAATCCGCTTCTTCTGAGGCAGTCTTTCGGCATCGTGACCGCGCCCCGTCCGCGCATGAAAACTTCATGCTCCGTCGGGTTCAGCGCTTCCTGCAATGCCAGATTCAGATTCGTCGCTCCCACTACGCCCCGCTGCATCGGGGTCAGCACCTGTATCTGCTCCGGCTCCACATGGTAAAACTGCGGCAGTTTATTTTTGACCAGTTCTACAATCTGGGAAACAACGCTTTCGGCAGATTCATTTTCCATAAAAAAGAAATCCGTTTCTTTTCCGTTGGATATATCCGGCATCTGCCCTTCGTTAATACAGTGCGCATTCATAATAATGCGGCTCGACTGCGCCTGACGGAAAATCCTTGTCAGCCGGATCACCGGAAAACTCCCGGAATCTATCATATCGCGAAGCACATTTCCCGCCCCCACCGATGGCAGCTGGTCAATATCGCCTACCAGAATCAGGCGCATCGCAGGCGGTATCGCTTTGAGTAACGAATTCATAAGGATCATATCAATCATGGAGCACTCGTCTATAATCAATACGTCCCCCTCTAACGGATTTTCCTCATTTTTCTGATAACCGTCCGGCGGCTTACATTCCAGTAACCGATGAATAGTTTTGGCTTCCAGCCCGGTCGCTTCCATCATTCTTTTCGCCGCGCGTCCGGTAGGCGCCGCAAGAAGAATTTTCAGGCCATACGCCCGGTAGGCGGAAATAATGCCGTGCGTCGTCGTTGTTTTTCCCGTTCCCGGGCCACCGGTCAGCACCATGACTTTCGCCGTAGCTGCCTGCCGGATGGCATCCGCCTGAACTTCGTCGTAAGTCATGCCGGCTTTTTCCTGAACGGCCCCGATATCTACCGACAGATTGAGATTCCCTGTCTTTTCCCTTGCTTCCATCAGCTTTGTATAAAGCCGGTCGCCGGCAGGCGCGTAGGCAAGTTTTTTCAGTTTGGAGGCAACGCCGACTTCTGCATAATAAAACGGCGGCAGATAAACCGGTATCACCGGATTCCCCTCTTCATCACTCTTTGCAAAATTTTTCTCCTGAATCAGCTCTCCCTTGAGAATCATATCGTCCATGGTCATGATCACCGTTTCGGCAGACGCTTCCAAAAGTTCCGATGCCTTATCGATCAACTGCTGTTTTTCGGCATAGACATGCCCGTCATCCGAAAGCTCCGACAACGTATACATCAGGCCGCTGCGAAGCCGCACGTAAGATTCCTTTTCAAATCCAAGCTTTTCGGCGATCTGGTCCGCCGTCCGAAATCCGATTCCCCAGATGTCGTCTGCCAGTTGATAGGGATTTTTCTTCATCACCGCAATGCTGTCGTTGCCGTACTGCTTATAAATTTTTGCGGCAAAAGAAGAACTGACCTGATGTTCCTGAAGAAAAAGCATAATATTTTTGACTTCTTTCTGCTTTTCCCAGGACTGCGCGATCATCTGCACGCGCTTTCTCCCGATTCCCTCGACTTTTGCAAGAAGCTCCACATGGTCTTCGATCACCGAAAACGTATCCGTCCCAAATTCCCGGACGATACGTTTTGCAAATTTCGGGCCTACGCCTTTGATCAATCCGGACCCCAGGTATTTTTCCATGCCGTAAACGGTTGCCGGCAGCGTTTCCTCCCAGTTTTGCGCCGCAAACTGCCTGCCGTACTTCGCATCTACTTTCCAGTCGCCCTCTGCCAGAAGAACGGAACCTACGTTGGCGTCCAGCAGATTGCCGACTACCGGCACCAGTTCGCCGTAGCCTTTTACCCTGCATTTTAACACGGAGTATCCGTTTTCCGGATTCTGATATGTAATTCGTTCTACCACGCAACGGATTTTGACCACGGTAATATCCTCCGTTTTACTCAGACTTCATCTGATTCCTAAACCATAAACATTGTATCTCCTGCAACTGTTTTCATTGAGGATCGTGTGCATTGATTATCATGTGTTTATCATAACATTCCTTTCTCACGATTTCAATTAGCGTCAAAAACTTTCCGTCAACCCTAACTGTTTTAAAGTTACAGTTCACACCCACGCCATTCGCAAAGGCGCTTCCAGCGCTTTCTCGCTGTTCCGCAGCTAACTTTGCTCATAAACCGGCGTTCCCTCCGTCAGCACAAATGGAGAAATCATCATGCAAGCATGTGATTATCTCCATATTGGCTGACGAGTG
>JAAWJJ010000056.1 GCA_022796875.1 Eubacterium sp.
TTAAATCTTGGAATTGTACGTAAATTACAAATGCCGTTGCCGCCGTTAGAATTGCAAAATCAGTTTGCCGCTTTTGTCCACCAGATCGACAAATTGAAATTTGATTAGCGAAGCAAAGAGGCGGGGCTATTTATAAAATGAAAGGAATATTCTTATGGGGAAACTAAATGTTGACGGAACAGAGATACAAGTCTTACAGATTGAAGAAGACGATTATATCTCTTTCTAAGGGCATTGTAGCAAAAGCAGGACGGTATGGCGGAACATATGCGTATAAAGATATTGCGTTTGAATTTGCAAGCTGGGTATCTCCGCAGTTTAAATTATATCTTATCAAAGAATTTGAGCGGTTAAAGAAAGAAGAACAGGTTTTACTTGGATGGAGTGCTAAGAGGGAATTGGCAAAAATAAATTATCGAATACATACCGATGCAATTAAAGTCAATCTCATTCCGCCGGAACTTACACCACAGCAGACTTCTATCATTTATGCATCAGAAGCTGATGTGCTTAACATGGCATTATTTGGCATGACAGCGAAACAATGGCGGAATAAAAATTCTGATAAAAAGGGCAATATTAGGGATTATGCGAGCATAAATGAATTGATATGCTTGTCAAATATGGAAAATATCAATGCAGTATTGATTGAAGATGGATTGAACCAAAAAGAACGCTTAATAAAGCTGAATAAAATTGCCATACATCAGATGTCTATTTTGGAAGAACAGACTACGAAAGTTTTGAATTGATTTAATTCCCCCGAATTCGGGGGAATTAAAATTACCACAGTTCAAGGCTGTCCTCTTTTCATTGTTTTTTGAAAGCATTTCAATCAGTTCTTCATATCTCTTATGTATTGTGTTATAATTTGTTATGCGATTTTGTTTCCCTTAAAATCATCAAGTCATAATTGAAATTGAGGGAAATTAATACGCGGGAAGCAATTAGAAATGAAGATGAAATAGAAGAGATTCTTTTAAATTTATACCGACAGGTACAGTGCTGAAGAAAGGACGTTATATATGGATACAAACTTTTCCTATTTGAGTAAGAAAAAGGAGTTTGCCCTTTTCGGACCGGCATGTATTGATGCAGAAAATGTGCTGGCAACATCTCCTGTTATGAGTGCCGTGGCATCCCGTAAGGCGCTGGAACTTTGTGTAAAATGGATCTATTCTACAGATTATACTCTGGGGACACCCAGAGAGGATGGATTACAGGCCTTATTACATAATAATGGATTTCCTTCTTTGATGGACTACAGTTTGTGGAAACGCTTTCAATATGTGGTAAAGAATGGAAATAAATCTGTACATACGTCAAAAATTCTCTCAAAAGAGGATGCAATCCTTTCACTGAATATTTTGTTTGATTTTGTCCAGTGGATAGAGTACTGTTATGGACAGGAATATACAGAGAGGAAATTTAATGACGCCATTATTCCGGATGCCAGTGCACAAAGTAAAAAAATAGAGAGCGAGTATGCCCGTGTAATTAAGGACATACAGAGAAATGCTGATAAAATTGTAAATGAGAAAGATAAGCAGATTCAGGAACTGTTGGAGCTGAATGCACGGTTAAGCAAGGAGAGGACAGAGGCGCGAAAGGTTCATGAGCAGCAGCGAACTTATATTTATGAAGACAATATGGCGGAGTGGAAAACCCGCAAGCGCTATATTAATGCCGACTTGGAATGTAACGGTTACATATTTGACCAGACAGCAAAAAGAAACTGTATTGAAACGGAATATCCGGTGGTAGGTATGCCGAATGAATCCGGCACAGGTTATGTGGATTATGTTATTTGGGGGGACACTGGAAAAATCATTGCATTGATTGAAGCGAAGAAAACATCTGTAGCAGCGGAACAGGGGAAAAATCAGGGAGAGATTTATGCAGATTGTATCCAGAATATGCAGGGATTCCGGCCAATTATATTTTATACGAATGGTTTCGAAACTTATTTATGGGACGACATGATTTCGGCTCCAAGAATAGTGAGCGGAGTTTTTGGGCGCCGTGATTTGGACAAGATGATAGAGCGGCGTTACAATCGAAAACCGCTTGGAACTATAAAAATTGATGAGGAAATAACGAACAGGCATTATCAGCTCCGCGCGGTTACAAAATGCTGCGAGAATTATGAAAGAGGGGATAGAAACTGTCTTTTGATCATGGCAACGGGAACCGGAAAGACCAGAACGGCAGCTTCTGTTGTCGATGTCCTTACAAGAGGAGAGCATATCACGACAATGCTTTTCCTGGCGGACAGAAAAGCTCTTGTGGAGCAGGCCAACGAGGCGTTTCAAAAATACATTCCGCACACTACGACATGCAATCTGGTCAAAGATCGTAAGGAGCGGAATGCCAGATTTGTATTCTCGACGTATCCTACCATACTAAGTGCGATTGATAAAGAACGGAATGAGGACGGAAGCAGGTTCTTTTCACCGGGCCATTTTGATTTAATAGTGGTGGATGAAGCCCATAGAAGTATTTTTAATAAATATAAAGCCATCTTTGCTTATTTTGATGCGTGTAAACTGGGGCTGACAGCGACGCCAAAGAAAACCGTACATCAATCTACTTATAATTTTTTTGAAATGAAGAATAATATGCCGACAGACGTATACGAATATGAAGAGGCTGTGTCGTCCGACCATGTCCTCGTGCCGTTTTATCTGATCGAAACAAGTACGCGAATACCGGAAGAGGGTTTAAATCCAGAGGATATGACTGCGGATGAACAAAAAATTTATGAAGATGAGTTTACAGAAGAAGGAGAAACGCCGGAAAGGATTCCGCCTGAAAAGATAAATAAGTACATATTTAATAAAGATACTGCTAACAGGATGATTAGCGATTTAATGAATCATGGGATCAGGCATAAGAATGGAAACCATGTCGGGAAGACAATTGTTTTTGCTCAGACGAAGAAACATGCGCAATTCCTGATCGAACGGTTTGATGCCCTGTATCCGGAGTACAAGGGACAGTTCTGCAAGCTGGTTATCTGTGATGAACCGTATGCGGATCAAAATTTGAAAGATTTCAAAAAGGCGGACAGTATGCCGTTTATTGCAATTACGGTCGATATGCTGGAAACGGGGATTGATGTGCCGGAGATTGTAAACCTTGTATTTGCAAAAAAAGTATACAGCCGGATTAAGTTTGACCAGATGATAGGGAGAGGAACCCGCCTGTGTGAGAATTTGTTTGGAGCGGGAAGTCATAAAACAGAATTTTATATTTTTGATTATGTAAGGAATTTCCAGTACTTTGATGAACATCCGAAAGGAAAAGAAACCGGAATCGTTTTATCGCCAATAACCGAGATATTTATTAAAAAAATACGGATTATAAAACTGCTGCAAAATGCAGAATATGAAAGCGAGGAATACCAGAAATTCAGGAGTGGGTTAATAAAGGATGTTTTGGAAGAAATCTGCGGCCTGAACCCGAAAAGAATAGAAGTAAAGCTTAAGATGCGGCATATAGAAAAATATAAGGACGAAAAGCGCTTTGAATGTCTGACAGATGAGGATAAGGAGAATATCATAGAGCATCTGGCCGGTTTGATTTCCTCATGTGAGGCGGATGAAAATGCTGTAAATTTCGATAATTCCATGTATGGACTGATGCTGTCGTCACTGGAAGCAAACAGAAACTTTAACAGGATTAAGAGCCATATACAGAAAAATGCCGGGATTTTATCAGGTGAGTGCGCTACGATTCCGGAAGTAAAAGCAAAGATACCTGAATTACAGGAACTGCAGTCTGAAAAATACTGGAACGAAAAAGATATCCTGAAATTTGAAGAAACGAGAAGA
This sequence comes from Eubacterium sp., assembly GCA_022796875.1. Classification (GTDB taxonomy): domain Bacteria; phylum Bacillota; class Clostridia; order Lachnospirales; family Lachnospiraceae; genus JAAWJJ01. Next base: position 3,834 of record JAAWJJ010000056.1, read on the forward strand.
GAATTACGGGATATTATGAAGTTTTTGCTTTCCGAAAATACGAAAATCCACTATGTTGATTTTGAGGATGAAGTAGTTTACCGAGCGGAGGGCAGGGAGTTTTGTATGTCAACGGATGATTTCGAAGATTACAGGAAAAAGGTCAATGAATATGTGGAAACGCATAAGCAACATCCAGCGATAAAGAAACTGATTTATAACGAACCAATAACAAAAGATGATTATGAGGAGCTGGAGCGTATATTTACAAAGGAGCTGGGAACAAAAGAAGAGTATACGAACAATTATGAGGATACCCCGTTTGGGATTCTGATCCGTAAAATTGCGAAAATGGACAGGGATTCTGCCTATGCGGCGTTTTCTGCGTTTATAGCAGAAGAAAGGCCAAATGCGGAGCAGATACATTTTATTGATCAGATTGTAGATTATGTTGTGGAAAATGGTTATATTAAAGATGTGTTGGATTTAATGAAAGCTCCTTTTGACCGGCCGTTTAAATTCAGCATCATTTTTACCCGTGATGAGCAGATGAAACTGGTGCATGCCGTAAATGCGTTTAAGGAGAATGCCTTAGTGGCGTAGAAAGATTTTCTTCTGTAACCACATAGCCGGAACGGGGCGTAGAATGAGAATTTGGGACTGGAACATCTGTGAAAACTATGGTACAATCTGAAATGAACTTTGATAAAATCCTGAACTATAAAAGAGGAATGAAAAATGGCGAAAAAAACAACGGTTTTAATGATTTTAGACGGATTCGGGCTGAATGAACAGACAGAGGGGAACGCGGTAAAAGCGGCGGTAACGCCGAATCTTGATCAATTGATGGCAACCTGCCCGTTTGTAAAAGGAAATGCGAGCGGCATGGCGGTCGGACTGCCGGAAGGGCAGATGGGAAATTCGGAAGTCGGGCATTTGAATATGGGAGCCGGCAGGATTGTGTACCAGGAGTTGACGCGCATAACGAAAGCGATTGAAGACGGGGATTTTTTTGAAAATCCACAACTGACTGCAGGAATGGAAAATGTAAGGAAGCATGACAGCGCCCTGCACCTGTTCGGCCTGTTGTCTGACGGCGGCGTACACAGCCATAATACGCATTTGTACGGCTTGTTGGAGATGGCAAAAAGATACGGTTTGCAGAAAGTATATGTTCATTGCTTTATGGACGGACGCGATACCGCGCCGACTTCCGGGAAAGGCTATATAGAAGAACTGGAAGAAGAAATAAAAAAAATCGGCGCAGGGGAAATTGCGACGGTGATAGGGCGTTATTATGCGATGGATCGTGACAACCGCTGGGAGCGCGTGCAGCGCGCTTATGAGGCACTGACGGAGGGAGCGGGAAGCTTTTGTGAAAGCGCGGTAAAAGCGGCGGAACTTTCTTATCAGGCGGGAGTAACGGACGAGTTTATCGAACCGGCGGTTATCACATCCGCAGGGCAGCCGAAAGCAGTGGTACAGGATAATGATACCGTGATCTTTTACAATTTCCGTCCCGACCGGGCCAGACAGATCACGAGGGCGTTTTGTGACGATGCGTTTACCGGATTTGAAAGAAAGAAGAGGCCGCAGGTACATTTTGTCTGCTTTACTGAATATGACGTGACGATTCCGAATAAAACGGTTGCGTTCCAAAAAGTAGAATTAAAAGAAACGTTCGGCCAGTTTCTGGCGGAGCATGGCAAGACGCAGGCGCGTATTGCCGAAACCGAAAAATATGCGCATGTGACATTTTTCTTTAACGGCGGCGTGGAAGAGCCAAACGCCGGAGAAGACAGGATTCTTGTCAATTCTCCAAAAGTGGCGACATACGATTTGCAGCCGGAAATGAGCGCTTACCAGGTGGCGGATAAACTGACGGAGGCTATTGCGTCCGGAAAATATGACGTCATTATCATTAATTTTGCCAATCCGGACATGGTCGGGCATACCGGCGTATTTGACGCTGCGAAACAGGCGGTGGAAGTCGTCGACGAATGTGTGGGAAAAGCTGTTGAAGCTTTGAAAAAAGCGGATGGGCAGATGTTTTTATGCGCGGACCACGGCAATGCGGAGCAGTTGATCGATCCGCAGACCGGAGAGAGTTTCACGGCTCATACGATCAATCCGGTACCGTTTATTTTGATCAATTACAAAGACGGTTATACGCTTCGCGAGGGCGGCTGCCTGGCGGATATTGCTCCGACCCTGATTGAAATGATGGGGATGGAGCAGCCGAAAGAAATGACCGGGAAGTCGTTGCTGGTAAAAAAGTAAATAGTCGGCGTTTATAAAAAAGTAAGGCTTTTCTGTCCGGTTGGAATTGTGGTCGGACAGGAAAGCCGTTTTTCTATTCGAGGCAAATTCCGTCTGTTATCCGGCTTTTGCCAGATCCGTTTCTTCTTCTACATTATGTTCCAGTATCGCCTGTATTTTTTCTTTGATGACGCGGACATTTTCACCGGCCTGGATCGACAATACTCCCTCAATCGTCAGTTCCATGACCAGTTCTTCTGCCAGGCTGTTTTTTTCGATCTTTCTGGCGACAGGGATGCAGATCCAGTTAGCAATGACAGAACCGTACAGCGTGGTAATCAGGGCCAGCGACATTCCGTCCCCGATCGCTTCGGGATTGGCGCCCATGGTTTTTAGCATATTAATCAGTCCGAGCAGCGTGCCGATCATGCCCCAGGCAGGCGCGTAGCTGCCGAGATCTTCCCAGAAACGGATGCGTTTTCTGGTTCGGTCACTTTTATGTACCAGTTCGTTTTCCAGAATATCTTTTACGAGTTCCGGATCGGAACCGTCTACGATCAGGCGGATTCCTTTTGCCAGAAATTCGTTGCCGGAATTTCCTGCGTATTCTTCCAGGCTGAGCAGTCCGGATTTCCGTGCCAGGTCGGCCATAGTAAGAATCTCCCCGGAAATATCGTCTGTTGTCGTTTGCGGGGGTTTGTATGCGGTCAGGATACCGGTAACGCCGTCCAGACAGTCGCGGATAGAATCCGATGTGGCCAGTACTGCAAAAAATGAGCCTCCCAACGTCAGGATGAGAGAGGGCAGGTGAAGATAGTCGATAATGCTTTTCAGGCCTCCGTTTGTTGCAATACCAAAAATAATTGCCGCAAGGCACAGGAAAAATCCGGACAGCCCTGCCATATTCATTTTGTTCATAAGATGAAAACCTCCTTATTATTGACAGGTACTCTGTGTACACTGTCTGTTTAAAAGAAGTATAACTATCCTATGAAACCGTTACCATCCACGGGGCGTAGAGAGAGCTCTACGATACCGTTACTGCGGGCGGAAAATACGCATTTTGTGGGGTGCGGCGTATATTTCGGGCGAAAAATGCATGACGGACGGGACATTACTGCATGGATTCCAGTTTGTTTTTAAACGGAAGCAGTATTAACAAAATCAGTATACTGTTAAAAATACTTAAAAAAGCCAATGCCAGCTTTGGACCCAGCTCAGACAGAGTCAAATCTGTCAAAACGGCTACCAGGCTTATAATGGCGCAAAGCACTCCAGCTATTTTTGTGGTGCTGTATGCCAGCCTGACGGCCTGCAGTGATCGGTTCAGTTCTTCTTTCGCAACTTCCTGCTTTTTCAAAACAATCAAGAATGATTTGAAAAAGGGAACAGCAGATTTGGTAAAAAGCAGTTCTAACATTATGATTGCGAGGACGATTACCAGCGACAGCGGGTTCATAAAATTTGCCCATATTCCTTTAAGGTTCAAATAGAATTGGAATACAAGGAACAAAAAATAAATCAGCGGTATTCCGCAGAGGATGCTTCTGACGGTGTTTCGCCTGTTTTTTTTCCGACTTTCCGCCGACTCCTGAATCAATGTAACAAAGTTTTCTTCTGCTTTCTCACTATAGTCGACGTCGGAAAGCGTTTCGCCGGAGAGCAGTTCATTGACTGTAATATTCAGCGTGCTGCACAGAGGCAGCATCAACGCGTAGTCCGGCATACCTTTCCCACATTCCCATTTTGATACGGTTTTATCGCTGATGCCCAGGCTGTCGGCCAGTTTTTTCTGTGTCATCCCCTGCTTTTTCCTTACCTCTGCAATAAATTTACCGATTTTAATCTGATCCATAAAATATCCCGCTTTCTGCTGTTGTAGGTCAAAATACGGCAGGTATAGAGTATAGTTTTGTCGTGGCCTTGCCGTTGTTTGCAGCCGACGATATCCAGACAATACGCCCATTATCTAAAACAGGCTGTGAATCGCCGTTAAATACCATATTGGAATATTTCTTTGAGTAAATCTTTTTGCCGGTATCGCTGTACACCGCATAGTTTAAAGTGGTTTTCCCTTTCTGCGTCGTTGTGTAGAGGATAGCGAAACGGCTGTCCGATAATTTTACCATACGCGTTTCTCCCACAATAACGGATGTGGTTTTTGGGTTATATTTGGTCAGCCATTGAAACGTTACTTTGCCGGTTTTGCGGTTGGCAAGGGCAAGAAATGCATTATACTTCATATTATAACCGAAACCGGAAATCTTTTTTATTTTATTTTTGTGAGGCTGCGAGGTTCCGCATACCAGTACGCTTTCGTTTCCGATTTCCATGCCCCCGACTTTGCATCCGGTAAAGTTGTTGCCGGTTTCACCCCGTAACTTCAGCATGGATAAAGTATTTACTTTTTGCTGATCTGAGCCATAGTCGGATACGTAAGTCAAATTGAGGCAGCGGGGATAGGAATCTCCGTGGTCTAAAAGATAGAGAGTCCCGTCTTTAAATTTGACAAACTGATTGAAAGAATGGCTGACATAACTCTCATTTGCCTCCGCTGCTTTCATCTTTTTGGTATTAATTTTAAAAGAGATGTTAGACTGGTGGCGATACCCGTCGAAAGCCATAAACATCGTTCTGGAAGTCGTCAGATAAAGGGTGTTTCCCTGCATATCCATGCGGCAGTTTCCGGCGTCGAAAGGTGAATAAATTCCTTCAAAAGTATTGGAAGCTCCGCCTTTGATATTTGCTGTTTTTAGCTTTTTCCATTTGCTGCTGTACTGGATTACTTTAATCACAGTTTTCGTTCTGCTTTCTTTGGGATTTTCATAGCCGATCGCTACGTAAAAATTCCCGTCTGTCCCCTGATAAAACCCGCCCCAGACGTCGTATTTCAGTTTTATGGTTTTTGTCTTTGTTACCTTGTAGGAAGAATTCAGGGTATAGATTTTTAAGCTGCCGTTGTCCTGTACGCAGACGGCGTGGAGTTTGCCGCCAGACTGGTAGTAGTAAGTTCTGTCCGGGTGCGACCAGTTTGAGTATTGTCCGTATTGTCCATTGCCGTCGGAAACCTGCTGCTTTATTTTACTGCAGGCGACTTTTTTTGTTTTGCTTTTTTTGGAGATAAACTGGGATACGGACGGGGAGAAATCGCTTCTGCCCATGGCGTCCAATGTCACCAGTTTGTAGTAGTAGGTAACGCCCTTGCTGACTTTCTGCTTATAGGAAGTTGTTTTGCCGTTCTTTGCGGTATAAATGCACCTGTAAGTCCCGTTTTCGCGGGTGGAACGGTAAAGCTTATATCCCGTTGCGCCTTTCAGGGCGTTCCATTTGATCTGCAGGCTGCTGCCACCGGATTTTCTTACGGAGGAAATGGTGGAACCCGCCATTTTTCTGGCTGTAAAAGGTTCCGGCGCACGGGGGGATCCTGTTATGGTGCGCGTACCGTCTGTTACATAACCGACGATTTGGTAATAGTATTCTACGTTCCATTGTACGGGTAAGGTGACGCTGGAGGTGTTTGCGCCTACTGTTTGGATTGTTTGAAATTTGCCGTCTTTTCCGGCGCGCTGCACATAGTAGCCGCTGCTGCCGGGAATTTTTTTCCATTTCAGGGTAATGTGGTGGAAATCCGTCTGTTTGGGAGTCGAAAGCGAAATATATTCCGGCGTTACGTAAACGCGTTGCCTGTAAGTGGTATTCCCGATGGAAGCTATGATATCTGCATAGCCGGCTTTTAGAGTTTTAAATTTGACCGTTTCCCAAAAATTGGCGCCGGCCGCCAAAGTATTTTTTTGGCCGGTCGTGATTTTTAATACGTCTGTATTGGAACTGGAAACGGATACGGTAACGGGATTGCCGCTCGTATTTTGACCGTAGTAGACCACGGAGCTGCTGTTGCCTGCGTCTGTAAAGTCAGGACTGTAATACGCCGTATCATATGGATAGTAAAATTGAAAATCAAGACCGTTCGCCGATGCGCCCGCTCTTTCGATCTGATCCGGCGTAACGGATGTCAGGCGGCTTTTATTCGTATGGACCGACGGAGTACGGCTGTTTTCCACGGTACTTTTTGGATGTATATTGCCGGAGGCGTCTGCCGCCAATACCGGCTGTATCACGCCTGCCAATAAAAATGCTGTTAATAACAAGGATATTATTTTCTTCATCAAATGTTTCCCTCCTGATATTATAAAATTATTTTTTCAATCGTACAAAACCGTCTGATTTTGTTCCTTTACGAATTCATTATAGCATGGATCACCAAAATAAGGTAGTTATATTTGGATTTCGGACAGGAAAAAAGATGCGGGCGGAAAGCTTGACATAATGCATAAAAAAAACTATAATTTAACTATTGTTATTTATGACATTATGAATATATGAGCGTGCCGGAAAAAGGGCATTGGTTTCATAAAAGAATGATTGTTATATTGTACAATGAAAATTTAATAAAGGAGGTGCTCCTGTGTTACACGTTATCATTGGTGTGGTTGTTTCAGCGATAGTCTGCAGCTGTGTTACTTTTTTTGTGACTCGTTCCTATTTGCAGAAATCGTCGGATACGACGATTGGGAATGCAGAATCAAAAGCCAGGGAGATTATAGATGAAGCTGTAAAAAATGCGGAAACGAAAAAACGTGAGTCAATGCTTGAGATCAAAGAAGAATCCATTCGGGCTAAAAATGAGCTGGATAAGGAGATTAAAGAGCGGAGGGCGGAGATACAGCGTAACGAACGGCGTATTGAACAGAAAGAATCCAATCTCGACAGAAAACTCGAAAACATGGAGAAAAAAGAAGCAGGCTTTGCAATAAAGGAAGAAGAAATCAACCGCCAGAAATCTGAAGTGGACAAACTTCACAAAGAGCGTGTGCAGGAACTGGAAAGAATCTCAGGATTAACCTCCGAACAGGCAAAAGAGTATCTGTTAAAAATTGTGGAAGAAGACGTCAAACTTGACGCAGCGAAACTGGTGAAAGAACTGGAATCCAAAGCAAAAGAGGAAGCAAACAGGAATGCAAGGGATTTTGTAGTGACTGCGATTCAGAAATGCGCAGCCGACCATGTGGCCGAAACTACGATTTCTGTTGTGCAGCTTCCGAATGATGAAATGAAAGGCAGGATCATCGGCCGGGAAGGAAGAAATATCCGTACTCTGGAAACATTGACGGGTGTTGACCTGATTATCGACGATACTCCGGAAGCTGTCATTTTGTCAGGATTTGATCCGGTGAGAAGAGAAGTGGCACGGATTGCATTGGAAAAACTGATCGTCGACGGACGTATTCATCCGGCGAGAATTGAAGAAATGGTGGAAAAGGCCCAAAAAGAGGTAGAAACCATGATTCGGGAAGAAGGAGAAGCGGCAACGCTGGAGGTTGGCGTGCATGGTATCCATCCGGAATTGATCCGCTTGTTGGGAAAGATGAAATTCCGGACAAGTTTTGGACAGAATGCGCTGAAACATTCCATCGAAGTCGCACAGTTATCCGGTTTGCTTGCCGCAGAAGTAGGAGTGGATGTAAGGACTGCGAAACGGGCAGGCTTGCTGCATGATATCGGCAAGTCGGTAGATCATGAAATGGAAGGATCGCATATACAGCTTGGCGTAGAATTATGCAAAAAGTATAAAGAATCTGCCATTGTTGTAAATGCGGTAGCGTCACATCATGGCGATACGGATCCGGATTCCCTGATCGCATGTTTAGTACAGGCTGCTGATACCATTTCCGCAGCCCGTCCGGGTGCAAGAAGAGAAACGCTGGAAACATATTCAAACAGATTAAAACAGCTTGAAGACATTACAAATGACTTCAAGGGAGTAGATAAGTCTTTTGCTGTTCAGGCAGGCAGAGAGGTTCGTATTATGGTAGTTCCTGAGCAGGTTAGTGATGCCGAAATGGTATTATTAGCTCGTGATATTTCAAAGCGCATTGAAGATGAGCTGCAATATCCTGGTCAGATTAAGGTAAATGTTATTCGCGAATCACGTGTTGTTGATTATGCAAAATAAGCATCTTTCCCGTAGGGGGCGTGTTCGCGTGCGAACATGGTATAATAAGGAAAGTATTGAGAACAAAATGTTTTCGAGGCTTTCCTTATTTATTTTGTTATTTTTTGTTAACCGCGAAAAGTAAGCCATATTGTTACAGTTTCCTCCCACGCCATTCGCAAAGGCGCTTACAGCGCTTTCTCGCTGCTTCGCAGCTAACTTTGCTCATAAACCGGCGTTCCCTTCGTCAGCACAAATGGAGAAATCAACATACAAGCATGTGATTATCTCCATATTGGCTGACGAGTGAACTGTTACGCCATATTTCTTTGCCGGTTCTGACGGTTTGGGATATGCTTGAAATAATCACGGATTTTACATATAATGTAAGTATCAATGAAGAAAGAAGGTAATAGCGTATGAGTAACAGAGAAAGGATAATTGAATTATTAGACGTTATACCAGATTATAAAATTGGATATGTGCTTGCGTATGTCCAGGGAGTAGCGGCAGATGAGGAAGCAGACGATCTTTTTTGCCAGAGAATGGTAGAAAATTATGAAAATGCACCGGACGAGGACAAAGAAGGGATTCCGTTTGAGGAGTGTTTAAAAGAATGGGGGCTTGACTGATGTGTCAGATTATCCTCAAAAAGAAAGCCAAAAAATTTATTGATAAACTGCCAATAAATGAAAAAAAGCGCATTGTCTGCGCGATCAGACAACTTCCAAACGGTGAAGACATAAAGAAATTAAAAGGTCATGACGGTTTGTTAAGACTCCGCGTCGGTGAATATCGGATCATTTACACATTGGATAATGGAAAACTGGTTGTTTATGTTGTAGATGCCGGAAATCGTGGAGAGATTTATAAAAGGTATTAAAAATTCATACCTCTTCCGTTTTAAACATATATTAGAAGAAAAGCAGTTTGTCCGAAAGTTATGATTCAGAAAAAATCAGTAGTGATATGGGGAGTGAGGATCGGTTTCCTGATATTTTTTTTGTCAGGGATTATTATGGCAAACCTTTGGTTTGCCGGTGCCGGGACGGAGTGGAATATCATCAGCGAAAGCGCTTTATTAAATGCCGCGGAATGGAAATTTTCGTATTTTTGTCTGTATGTTTTTTTGAAAAGACTGCCGGTATTTGTTTTGCTGCTGTTTTTTTGCAGGCACAGATGGAAGATTTTCTGTTACAGCGCTGTTGCCTCCTGGCAGGGATTTGCGCTTGGATATTTAGCGGCGGAAAATATATTGAATATCGGAATTGCCGGGTTGTGGTATTACATACAGATTTTGTTTCCCCATTATTTTATATATGTGCTCGTCTTTTTGATGCTTTTACACAGGAACGGCAAAGGGGAGAATAAAAACATCAGAGAAGAGAACAGAAACCGTATGGCAATAGTGGCCGGCTCCATGCTTGTTGTCGTACTATTTGCCGTCGGAGTGATAACAGAGAGTTATATGAACCGCTTATTTTTGATCCGGTTATAATTTTGGCCAGAATATGAATGAGCTTTTTGACTAAAATGTTAAAAGAATGTTAAAAAACATTTGCAATTATGTTGCACCGTTATTATAATGAGGATAGTTTAGCATACGAAACAGGAAAAAACAGGATTCAGGATAGGGAAATAAAAAAATGGAAAAAGAAATTCAGCTTTTCCTGGAATATATGGAAACGGAAAGGTATGCTTCTCCGAATACGATCGTTTCTTATGAACGGGATTTAAAGCAGATGGTGCAGTACTTACAAAAAGAAGGGATTGAGTCCGTGACGGAGATTTATCCGGGGCATTTACAGGACTATCTTCTTTTTATGAAAGAAAACGGTAAAAAAACCGCGACGGTTTCCAGAGCGGTTGCAGCGATGAAAGCATTCGGGCACTACTTGTTTTTTGCCCATATTTTAAAAAACGACCCGACCGTGTATTTAAAAGCGCCGAAAATCGAAAAGAAAATACCGGAAACCCTGACATTGGAAGAAACGGAAAAACTGTTGAAACAGCCTTCCGGACAGGAACCGAAAGCGCTGCGTGACAGAGCGATGCTGGAATTACTGTATGCAACGGGAATTCGTGTTTCGGAACTGATTTCTTTAAAAAAGCAGGATCTGAATCTGAAGATGGAGTATCTTTCCTGCCAGGACAAAAACGGCGGCCGCGTGATTCCGATCGGGAAAGCTGCCAAAACGGCGTTGGCAGATTATATGCAGACAGGCCGGGGGCGGATCATGGATGAGAGCCGGTGCGATTATCTGTTTACAAATTGTTCCGGACAACCTATGAGCAGGCAGGGATTTTGGAAATTGATCAAAGGATACGGGAAACAGGCCGGAATAGAAAAGGAAATCACGCCTCATATTTTAAGACATTCCTTTGCTATGCATCTGGTAAAGAACGGAGCTGATTTAAAAACTGTACAGGAAATGCTTGGACATACTAATATTGCCGCCACGCAGGTTTATGCCCAGTATTCTGCAGGGAAAATGCGTGAAGAATATATGCGGGCGCATCCGCGAAGTACATAAGAAGCACATAAAAATAGTAGAATTACAGGCCGGGAATCAAAAAGATACGGATTCCCGGCCCTTTTACGCCTGACAGTATTATGCTTTTTTGGCAAGTATTATGCTTTTTCGGCAATCGTATAAATAAGCTGTTCCGATTCCGCCCATCCCAAGCAGGGATCCGTAATTGATTTTCCGTAAATATGCTCGGAAATCTTCTGATTTCCCGGCTCAATATAACTTTCGATCATTACGCCTTTTACAAGGTTATGGATGTCTTTTGATTCGGTACGGTTGTGCAGGACTTCTTTTACGATACGGATCTGTTCGTTGTATTTTTTGTTGGAATTGGAATGATTGGCGTCAATAACTGCGGCAGGGTTTTTTAGATCCATCGCGGAATACATATCAAACAGTCGGATCAGATCTTCATAATGGTAGTTTGGAAGACAGACGCCGCGTTTGTTGACGGCTCCGCGCAGAACAACATGTGTCAGATCGTTGCCCGGCGTATGGACTTCGTAGCCGCGGTAAACAAAATCGTGAGGATGCTGCGCGGCATAAACGGAGTTTAACATAACGGAGAAATCGCCGCTTGTTGGATTTTTCATACCGGAAGCCACGTCGAAACCGCTGACCGTCAGACGGTGATGCTGATCTTCGACGGAGCGGGCGCCGATCGCCACGTAGGAAAGCAGGTCTTCCACATACATCCAGTTTTCCGGATAAAGCATTTCGTCCGCCGCGGAAAGGCCGGTTTCCTCTATTGCGCGCAGGTGCATTTTGCGCATGGCAATCAGGCCCGCCAGCAGATCCGGCTTTTTCTCGGGATCCGGCTGGCTTGCGATTCCTTTGTATCCTTCGCCGGTAGTGCGGGGTTTGTTCGTATAAATACGCGGGATGATCAAAAGCCTGTCTTTTACCTGTTCGTTCACCTTTGCCAGACGGTGGATATAGTCGAGCACGGCTTCTTCGTTATCCGCGGAGCATGGCCCGATAATGACCATAAAGCGGGAGTCTTTGCCGCGGATGATATCGCTTATAATCCGATCCCGTTCTTTTTTTGATTTCGCTGCTTTTTCAGACAGAGAATACTGTGTTTTGATTTCTTTGGGCAGCGGTAATTGTTTATTAAACTGAAAACTCATTTTGTCATCTCCCTGTTATTGAAATATTTTTGCCGGATCGGTTCAATCGGCATTTCCCGGCCGGTCCAGTATTCAAATGACGCTGCTCCCTGGAATAAAAGCATGTACAGTCCGTTCATGGCCGGGCAGCCGGCTTCTTTTGCCAGTTTCATAAGTCGGGTTTCCCGTGGGTGGTAAATAATGTCGGATACGATCAGGTCCGGATGAAAGAAACCAGGATCTGTAATCAGGCTTTCGTTTGTATCCGGTTCCATGCCGACGTTGGTAGCGTTTGTAAGCAGGACGCTTTCGGCCAGGCTCTTTTTTAACTGCAAAGTATCGGCCAGGTCAAATACCTGAACGCTGCATTTGGTGTGGCGGGTAAGGTTTTCTGCAAAGTCAGCCGTCTTTTGGAACGTAGCGTTGTTACGTTTAAAAATATGTATTTCTTTCATGCCGTCTAACGCTGCCTGAGTACAGATTGCCGTTGCCGCGCCGCCGGCGCCGAGTATGGTCATGGTCTTGCCAATGATCTGATATCCGGCGTCCGATACGGAACGCATATAGCCGGTACCGTCCGTGGTATGCCCGATCAGCCTGCCGTTATGATTGACGACGGTATTGACGGCGCCGCACAGGCGGGAAGCCGCCGTAAGTTCGTCCAAATATTCTATAATTGCTGTTTTATGGGGCATAGTCAGGTTGAATCCTTTAATTCCGATCGCTTTTAACCCCTCTACTGCGGCTTTTAACCGAACCGGCGGCACGTCAAAAGCAAGATAGACATAGTCAAGCCCCAAAATAGAAAAAGCCTCGTTGTGCATTAGCGGAGAAATGCTGTGCGCAGCGGGATGCCCTAACAGCGCTGTAAGCTGTGTCGTTCCACGGATAATCATAGTATTTTTCCCTTCTTTAATAAGTATGTGGTGTACCAGGAGGCGGCTGAAGTCGCCGTTCTAATTCACGATAATAGAATTCACGCGAAGTGTGGATTCTATTATATTATTTGATTTAGAGGTTAATGTCAATGCCCTGATACCGTGATTTCACCACTTTATGAATAGCAGTCCGGTATCAGCATCCTGCCGTAATTTGTGAAATTGGGTCTTGCAGGAATACATAAATCAGTATATTATAAAAGGAGATTTTTCGCCATAAAGCGATTTAACGATAGAACCATATCAGGTACATTATTATATATGATATATCGTAGAACCATATCAGGTATATATTATATAATATAGTATGAACAGAAACAGACGTAATCTGTTATGGCAGATTTGAAACGATTCGATTATTCGTAGAGGGAGGAGAACATGAAAAAAGAAATGGAAAATCAAATAGTCTGGGAAGATCGGTTTAATCTTGGTGTGGAGGTGATTGACAGGGAACATCAGAAATTGTTTAAAATTATAAACAAGCTGTTTGCTTTTGCAGGGGATGAGGAAAAAAACCAGTGGGTTTGTAAAGAAAGGATCAAATATTTTAAAGATCATGCCATAAAACATTTTGCAGATGAGGAGGCTTATATGATCTCCATTCATTATGACGGGTTTAAGGTGCACAAGCGTATTCATGACGATTTTCGGGATAATACGCTTCCGGCGCTGGAACAGGAATTGGAGCATACATTATACTCTGAGGACGCAGTCAGCCATTTCTTAAGCGTTTGCACCGGATGGCTGATCGGGCATACCCTGACGGAAGACCATGCGATCATTGGAGCAAAGAGCAGCAAATGGGCTAACCTTTTGCCGGAAGAAATACATAAAGCTATGATCGAAGCGCTTCAGCGGTCTTTTTATGATATATTTCAAATGGATGCAAATGTGATCAGCGAAAGTTATGGCGGAGAAAAGTTCGGCAACGGGATATATTACCGCCTGACCTATTTGAACGGAGAAAATAAAAAATGGGAAACTTTTCTGGTATTTGAAGAGAAGCTGTTAATCAATACGGTCGGAAAAATGATGGGGCTTAAGATTAAAAAAGTAAACGTTACGCTGGTAAATGCTGTCAGATATATGGCGCGGCAGTTTGTGGAGCGGATTATGAGGCATTTTCCGTCTTCGGAGCAGTACGCGTTAAAGTCCGAAAATCTGCTGTCGTTTGAACAGTTTCAGAAAGTATTTGAAAAAGAGAAACTGCAGTCCAGCCTGTTATTTAATACCGAAGAAGGCTATTTTGCATATTGTACCGTCGCGCCTCACTTGAACGAGGGCAGGATCGGGGGGATGATCCCGACGGAAAAAGTGATGGATGAAGTCGGGAAATACCTGGAGAGAAATGAAGAGGAACAAGAAGAGATCAGCCGGAGAAAGAAAATATTGGTTGTGGACGACTCTAACTTTATGTTAAAAGTTTTGGGGGATTTGCTGGGCCAGGATTATGAAGTTTCTCTTGTGCAGTCCGGAATGGCGGCAATCAGAAGCCTTACGTTAAACAGGCCGGATCTGATCCTTTTGGATTACGAGATGCCGGTATGCGACGGAAAACAGGTGTTGGAAATGATCCGTTCGGAAACGGAGATTGCGGATATTGCAGTGATATTCCTGACGGGCCGGGTAGATAAAGAAAGCGTACGCAATGTGCTGGCGTTAAAGCCGGCGGGGTATCTGTCAAAAAATCTGGCGCCGGAAGAGATTAAGAAAAATGTAGATGAATATTTTAACGGGCAGGGAAATTAGCGTTCCGTATCACCGGTATTTCGGAAAAACGTTTGCAGGATTTTGACGTTTGGTTCGCAGAGGAAAGGATACAACAATTATGCAACAGCCTTTTATCATAAAAAACGTGGCTTTTGGGGTGGGAAAACCTGCCGTATGCGTTCCGGTCATGGAACAGGACCGGGAGGAAATATTCCAAAAGATTACGGAACTTGTAAAAGAAAATGTGCAGATGATAGAGTGGCGGGCGGACTGGTTCCGATATGTGGAGAATGAAGATGCCGTACGGGCATTGTTGGAGGAGATCCGCCCCCTGGTGGAGAATACGGTATTTTTATTTACTTTCCGCAGCAGGAAGCAGGGAGGAAATTCCGGGCTCGCGGAGAAAAAGATTTTAAGGTTAAACGAGATTGCGGCAAAATCGCAGGCGGTAGATATCATTGACCTGGAATTTTTTGAGGCTACGTTTCCGTTGAAAGAAATACGCCGGTTTCAGAAAATGGGAGTCAAAATCATTGCTTCACATCATGATTTTGACGGAACGCCGGCGGAAAGTATTATGCGGATGCTTCTGACAAAAATGAAAGAAGGAAATGCCGATATCGTAAAGCTGGCCGTCATGCCGCAAAATACGGAAGATGTTCTGCGCCTGCTTGCCGTGACCGCGGATATGAAAAAATCTTATCCGGGCCTGCCGGTCGTTACCATGGCGATGGGAAACGTCGGAGTAATCAGCCGGATCTGCGGGGAAACGTTTGGATCCTGTATTACGTTCGGCGCGGCAGGCAGAACGTCTGCACCCGGGCAGATAAATTATAAAGAACTGGAAACGATACTGGAACTGCTTCACAAAAATCAGGAAGCGTAGAAGAGGTTTAAAATATGGTTTACTTAATCGGTTTTATGGGTTCCGGTAAAAGTACGGTTGGCAGCCTTGCGGCTAAAATGGGAGGCGTCCCGTTTTTGGATACCGACAGGATCATTGAAAAAGAACAGGAAAAAACGGTTGCGGATATTTTTCAGGAGAAAGGGGAAGCGCATTTTCGGGAGTTGGAAACGCAGGTTTTAAAACAGTTATCCGAAAAGAAAAAAGGGATTGTATCCTGCGGCGGAGGGATTGTTTTAAAAGAAGAAAATATCAGGATTATGAAAGAAAGCGGTTTCCTTATTTGTTTGAAAGCGGCGCCGGCAACGATTTTGGAACGGGTGCGCTACAGTACCGGCCGTCCAAAGCTAAACGGGCACATGAATCTTGAGTATATTTCCGCGATGATGGATGAACGTCAGCCGTTTTATGACAGGGCCAAAGCGATTGTTTTAGAAACGGATACGAAGAGTGTCAGGGAACTTGCGAAAGAAATTTTAAAATTTTTATAAAATGAAAGAATCCTAAAAAATTCCTTTTGCTTTTTTTTATATGATATGGTATTATAATGAGCGACAGTAAATGACGGGGATAGTTTTCCTATAATTATAACCGCATTTTTGCTGAAAATGCATCCATAGTCTAACGGATAGAATGTCAGACTCCGACTCTGATGGTGTGGGTTCGATTCCCGCTGGATGCATTTTTTTTATTCATGACAATAGAAAGTTCGCAGAGCGTGCTTTCTATTGTTTCGATACGATAATTACTTTTTATAATTCAGGTGGAGAGAAAAGATGAAGAAAGATTCAGAACAGTACTCAGTAGATATTTCATTAGATAAAATCAAAGAATGGATTAATAACCACAGAAAGCAGACGATCGGTGTTGTAATCGTAATTGTGGCTATTATTGTAATTGTGGCCGTTGCGGCTGCTTTGAATCATAAAAAAGACAATCTCACGGAGGGCGGTTACAGTTCCGTTTCCGAAAAAGAAACGGCACAGTCCAATACAGAAGGAAATGCGTCGGATAACAGAACCGGCGATGTGGTAACGGAGTATTCCAAAGTGGAAGAAGAGGATGCGATCAAGCAGCTTGTCACCACATATTATACGGCTTATGCTTCCGGGGATGTTGCAGCGGTAGAAGCATGCGCCACCCCGCTTTCTGAAAGGGAAAAGGGTTATATCGGAGTATTTTCCCAGTACGCGGAAAATTATCAGGATATCGAAGTGTACTTAAAAGGCGGATATGAAGAAGATTCCTATTTTATATCAGTCGTATATAACCTGAAATTTAAGGATGTGGAAACGCTGGATCCGGGAATGGATTTCTTCTACGTCAGGACGTCGGATGACGGAAAAGTTTACATTGATAATATTTACAGTAATTTTAATATATCGAGTAAAGAGTATGATATTGATGCGAATGTTTCCGCGTTGATCACGGAGTTTGAAAAAGCGGAAGACGTGATTGCCCTGCGCAAAGATATCCAGGCGAAGTATGAAGCGGCGTTGGCGGCGGATGAAGCCTTAAAGAAGATGATGGAAGAAACGCTTCCAATGGCTGTTACCGTATGGGCAAGAGATTTTAATTCTGCACAGGCGAAAGCGGCGGCAGAGGCACAGGCTAAGGCGGAAGCAGAGGCGAAAGCGGCGGCAGAGGCACAGGCCGCAGCGGAAGCGCAGGCGGCGGCAGAGGCACAGGCCGCAGCGGAAGCGCAGGCAGCGGCAGAAGCGCAGGCGAAAGCGGAAGCGGATGCAGCAGCACAGGCGGAAGCCGATGCAGAGGCCCAGGGAGAAACACAAGAGCCGGAAGAGGATACGTCCTCAACGCCATCTTATTTTGACGAGGGAACAGTGATTCATTTAACTTCGGCAACGAATATCAGGGTATCAATGAGCGAAACAGCGGATAAAGTCGGCGTTGCGTTTGCAGGAGATACTGTTACGGTTGTTATGAGTTATGCGGAAGGGTGGACAAAAGTTAACTGGAATGATCAGATCGGTTATGTAAAAACAGAGGTTTTAGCAAATCAGTAAAGAAATGCTGAAAGGAAAGCCTGAGAATAAAAAATTTATGAAGAAAGGACTGTTGTCAGACACGCAGGTTACTCCGGACAGGAGGTGTCTGGAAACGGTCCTTTTTCTTCTACGGAAAAGGAAACGGGAGGAATTATGGACGGACAGGGCATGCGTTTGAATAAGTTTTTAAGCGATGCGGGAGTATGTTCCAGGCGGGAAGCAGACCGCCAGGCGCAGGCAGGCAATGTGCTGGTAAACGGGGAACCTGCGAATCCGGGACAGAAAGTATTTTCCAAAGACCGGGTGTTTTTTTGCGGAAAGGAAGTTTTGCCGGAGGAAAAAAAGGTAATACTTTTAGTAAATAAACCGACAGGTATTGTATGTACTGCCCAAAAAAAGGAAAAGAATAATATTATAGATTTTTTGCAGTATCCGCTGCGGATTTATCCGGTCGGAAGGCTGGATAAAGATTCGCACGGCTTGCTTTTAATGACGAATAACGGCGATATTGTCAATAAAATTATGCGCGCCGCCAACAGGCATGAAAAAGAATATCAAGTGACTGTGGATCGGGAGGTCACACCGGGGTTTGTGAAAGGAATGTCGCAGGGAGTGCCGATTCTGGATACTGTCACACGTAAATGCTGGGTGGAAAAAACCGGAAAACGCCGGTTTAAGATCATATTAACACAGGGGCTGAATCGCCAGATCCGCCGGATGTGCGAATATTTTGACTATCAGGTTACGGATCTGAAAAGAACCAGAATTATGAATATAAAACTGGGCAGCCTGGAAAGCGGCGCGTATCGGGAGATTACAAAGGAGGAGTGGAAAGAATTGATGAGCCTGCTGGAGGATTCCCGCAGCGCGCCGGGAAAAGGGTGTGCGAAAAAGTAATCGGTATAAAGATTTGCAAAAAAAGCAATTGATATAAGGGGACATGATATTTATGGAAACAGAAATAAAAAAACAGCGGATCAGGCAGCTGGTAGACGAATTGAACCGGGCGTCAAAAGCTTATTATGGCGGACAGGACGAGAAAATGTCCAATTTTGAGTGGGACGCCATGTTTGACGAACTGTCCGGGCTGGAAAAAGAAACCGGATATGTTCTGGCGGAAAGCCCTACCCAAAATACCGGATATGAGGAAAGCGGAAGCGGGGAGCGGGAAGCGCATGAGTATCCGGCGCTGTCGCTTGCAAAAACAAAAAAAATTGAGGAATTGCAAAAATGGGCTCAGGAAAAAGAGGTTTGGCTCACCTGGAAACTGGATGGCCTGACGTTGGTACTGACATATGATAACGGTGCGTTAAGCAAGATCCTGACACGCGGGAACGGCGTCACAGGAACAAATATTACGTTTTTAAAAAACTCGATTCAGGGGATTCCTGTCACGATAAATTACCGAGGGCATTTGGTTGTACGGGGAGAGGCGACGATTTCTTATACGGACTTTCACCTGTTAAACGATATGATTGAAGACGATGATGAAAAATATGCGAATCCTAGAAATTTGGCTTCCGGAACGCTGAGCCTTGACGATGCGGAAAAAGTAAAAGAGCGCCGCGTAGGTTTCCATGCATTTACGCTTGTAGCAATAGATGATAGGATAAATTCCTGGGGCGGTCAAATGGAGTTTTTGCAAAAGGAAAAATTTGGCGTTGTCGAACATGAAAAATTATATGCAGACGAGCTGGAGGAAGCCGTGGCCCGCTGGACGAAGAAAGTGGAAAGCGGGGAGATGGATCTGCCGGTGGACGGCCTTGTCATTTGTTATGAGGATACGGAGTACGCCGCAGGCGGAAGCGTGACCGGCCATCATGCCGCCCGTGCGGGACTGGCATTTAAGTGGGAAGACGTTTCTGCGGAAACGACGTTAAAATATGTGGAATGGTCCTGCGCGGCTTCTACGATTTCCCCGGTAGCGGTATTTGAACCAGTACAGTTGGAAGGGACGACCGTATCCCGGGCGTCGTTGTGCAATATCAGTGAAATGGAACGGCTGGGAATCGGAAAAGAAGCGACGCTTAAAGTAATCAAGGCGAATAAGATTATTCCGAAATGCGTAGAGGTCACGCAGTCTTCGGGTGAGATGGAAATACCGGAGGAATGTCCGGTATGTCACGCCAAAACGCAGATCCGGATCAGTAAAACAAGCGGTACGAAAACGCTTCACTGCACCAATCCGGAATGTATTGCAAAGCATGTGAAAAAATTTACGCGGTTTGTCAGTAAAGGCGGGATGGATATCGACGGACTTTCCGTCCAGACGATTTTGAAATTTATGAATCTCGGATTCCTTACGCAATATGAGGATTTTTATCATTTGAATACGCATTTTGAACAAATTGCAGAGTTGGACGGGTTCGGGGAAAAATCCTGCAAAAATTTAGGCACTGCCATTGAAAAGAGTCGTCAGGTGAAAGCCGTTAATCTGATTTTTGCATTGAATATCCCGTTAATCGGTTTGGACGCCGCAAAAAAAATCATTGCGCAAACCGGATTTGACGGATTTTTGGACAGGATGGAAAGCGGAACCGGTTTTGAAGACGTAGGCGGGATCGGCGCGGAAAAGTCAAATTCCATCCTGAGCTGGTATCAGACGGAAAAAAACAAGACGTCCCTGTCGGCTCTGTTAAGGGAAGTGCAGGTGACGGACGGGGAGATTTCTACGGTTAGACAGGCGCCGCTTGCCGGCTTCACATTTGTAATCACCGGAGATCTGCACACCTATAAAAACCGGACCGAGTTAAAAGAATGGATCGAATCCCAGGGAGGCAAATGCACGGGAAGCGTAACGAAGAAAACGTCGTTTCTGATCAATAATGATATTTTATCGGAATCAGGGAAGAATAAAAAAGCAAAAGAACTGGGAATTGAAATCATTTCTGAGGAAGAGTTTCGGAATCGCTTTGGTGTGTAGGAACAGTTCAGTACTTTTATTGTCAGCGGGGGAAATGCGCAGGCAGTTCGGATATTTTTAGCAAGGCAGGTTTGTATAACCTGGAATATGCTGATATAAAAAATATTATCGGAACTTACCGTTTGCCGACAGATTTCCAGGCTGTGCTGTCAAAGAGGGAAATATTGGAAGAATTTTTATAGTAGCCCTTATCTCCGGGAAAATGGGCGAAATGGATTCCCCCGAGTTCACTGTTTGAGGTTTTCCTCAAGGTTTAGGGCGCACCCTGGCGGGACATGTTTTTCTTCCTGGACAGCCTTTCAGGTTTTCCTAACAGCGGCGTCAAGCACGCTCGATGAGGGTATGCCTTGCGAAACTCGGGACTGCCATAAAAAATACCAGAATCCGGAATTACATTGCAATGGCAGTCCCTCAGACAGTCGACCGGCATACCCATTCGTGCTTTTCCTGCCGCTGATAAGGAAAACGCACAAAAGTCTTCCAAAGGAAGAAAAACA
>JAAWJJ010000057.1 GCA_022796875.1 Eubacterium sp.
CTTTTCTCTTGCCATAGTAAAAGGCCTCCTTATGATAATTTATTTTATCATAGAAGACCTTTAAAAACACTATTTACAGAAAAACTTTCATACTCTCCATTCTCCCACTGTTTTTATTATACATCGGACAATTACTTTTGAAAACTGAATTTCTCATAAAATATTCTCGACTTTCTATATGCTTTGACGCTATGTTACTTATTTAGTTTTGATTGTGGTAATGGTTGTTTAGATAATTGCAAGTTGTCAATTCCTTTTACTCAACCAAAAGCCTGTTTAGCAACGTATTCCTGTTATTTATAAACATTTCTGTAACCTGATAGCTTTCTGTTTCCTCATACTCGCATAAATGTATATTTCCATTATCAAAACAGTATATATCTGCGTTTGGGATTCCCAGCAAAATGGGTGAATGTGTAACTATAAAAAACTGCGCCCCTTTTTTTGCACACCTATATATTTCCATTAACAGTGTAAGCTGTCTTTGTGGTGATAATGCTGCTTCCGGTTCATCAAAAAGATATAATCCGTTTGCTCGCAGATTATTTTGGGCTAATGCCAAGAAACTCTCTCCATGTGATTTTTCATGATATTTAGCCGAAGGATGTTTAATATCTGCATATTCTTCCTCTTGGGTTGCAACATTATAAAAGCTTTCAGCTCTAAGGAAATACCCCCATTTTTCTCGCCTGTATCCCTTTATGATCCTTATTGCATCACATAATTCTGAATGGGTATCATGGGTGGAAAAAACATAATTCTTTGTTCCCCCTTCTGGATTAAATCCATGAGCCACTGCAATCGCCTCCAGTAATGTTGATTTACCGCTTCCATTTTCTCCGACAAAAAAAGTTATTGGATTATTAAAATTAAGTCTTTCAATCCCTTTAAATGCATCTATTTGCTTCAAGTAACTATCATTATTTATTTTTTTCCAATCAAACATTACTTCCTGTATGAATTGATTATTCATTAAATTTTCTCCAAAAATAAATTATTCGTTTCTAAAAATCCCAATTTATATCATCAATAGCATACCATGATCATGCTTATATTTCTATCGCATTTTCATTAAATATCTACTTCCCTGTTTCGCTTAACCCTGTTATGCTGTCGGCTCTCGTTCTGAAGTTCCCTTTTAGGTTCTTTTTATTGTAATTAATTACCTTGGCATAGGCTGATTCTGCGGCGGTCCTGGTCTGCTCTTTTCCAATACTGTTATAATCAGATTGCAAAGACTGTATCCCGGCTTTCTACTGTTTCGGTGTTACCTTTTCGCCATTTTGTATATAGTGGTCAGGTTTTTTTTAACACTTGTGATAAAAAAACCTGATAAAAAAGTTAATTGTGTATAAAATTAAATACATATCAGACAAATGTTATAATTGGTAGACAATGACAAAAAAATAATTTATATTAATAAGTGGTATTGAATTATCGGCTTCATTTTAATATAATAGAAATGTATTGCAAAATATACAATTGAGCCGAAAAGCTTACAAATCGGGAACAATACGAGCAAAATCTCGTAGAAACAATTGTTCTGCAGGATAGAATGTGCAAGAAGGTGGTGAGGGAGATATGTTGCAGAAGACAATGAAAACAGTCAAAAAAGCAGAAGCAGACGCTTTGAAAGTAGTGGAAGCCGCTAAAGAGAAAGCAGCTTCTATTGTGGAGGATGCCAAAGCAAAAGCGGCATCAATGAAAGAAGATGCCAAAGCGGAAATCCAGAAACAGTCAGAGCAGGAATTGTCTGCGGTAAAACAGGAAGAGGAAGCAAAAAACGATTCCTATGCTGCTTCGCTGGAAAGTGAAATTGCCTTGCAGAAGCAACAGGCGAAAGAAAAAGAAGCAGAAGTTATGAAAGCCCTGGCGGCCGCGCTCTAGCGGCGGTATTTGGGAAAAACCTTATGGCGGCTGCGTTTTGGCGCAGGATGGCACGTGGGGAAAGAAAACCCTGACAGAGGGAATTTAAGTAGCAGAAAGGAGGGAGAGATATGGCAGTAGTAAAAATGCAGCGTTTGAACCTTTGCGGATTAAACAGCGAGCGCAAAGAGATTTTGGAAAAGCTGCAGGCTTACGGAATGATGGAGATCAATTTTCGGAAAAAAGACGAAAAAGGCTTAAAGAAAATGGATACCCAGTCAGAAAAGGCAAAATTTGAAAAGGAAGCTGCATCGGCAGAAAATGCGATTGCAATCCTGGATAAATATGCACCGGCGAAAAAATCCCTGCTGGATTCCCTGGCGGGAAAAGATCTGATAAAAGACTCCGTGTTTAAAGAAGCGGTTGCAAAACAGGATGAATTTCGCGGCAGCGTTGCACGGATTATCAGACTGGACAAAGAAATTACGGAGAACCGTTCGCGGATTGCGCAGTTGGAGAATCAGATTGAAAGCCTGGTGCCGTGGGAAGCGTTGGATATGCCGATGGATACGGCCGGTACGGACAGTACGAAAGTATTTGTCGGGACGTTTCCGGGAAAAGTGACGGCGGAAGAAGTACTTACAGCGTTAAAAACGCAAAAACCATCGCTGGAAGCCGTAGATTTTGAAACGGTTTCTACGGATAAAGATGCGCTTTATGCGGCAATTATCTGTCTGAAAGAAGAGGCGGAGCGGACGGAAGACGTTTTGAGGGAAAAAGGATTTGCAAAACCGTCTGTATGCCCGGCAAAAACTCCGACAGAGAAACAGGAGGAGGCAAGAGCCGAAATAGAGTCCTGTAAGCAGAAAATAGAATACCTGACGCAGGAAATCACCGATTTGGCGACAAGCCGTCAGGATATCTGCCTGATCTCGGATTATTACCGGTTAAGAGCCGGACGTTATGAAGCATTGGGGAAACTGCCGCAGACGAAAAATACGTTTGCAGTCAGCGGATATATCCCGGCTTCGGATTCGGAAAAACTAAAAAAAGAGCTGGAAGAAAGATTTACGGCAGACGTGGAAGTAGAGGAACTGGGAGCAAGAGAAAAGCAGCCGGTTCTGCTGCGGAACAATAAGTTTTCCGCTTCTTTTGAAAGCGTTGTTCAATCGTTTGGCCTGCCAAAAAAAGGCGAATTTGACCCGACGATGATTATGTCAGTTTTTTACTTCATTTTATTCGGACTGATGCTGTCCGACGCCGCGTACGGCGCGCTGATTTCCATTGCCTGCGGAATTATTATTTTAAAATTCCCGAGGATGGATCAAGGATTGCGGAAATCCATCCAGATGTTTTTCTGGTGTGGTATTTCTACACTGTTCTGGGGAATTATGTTCGGCGGTTATTTCGGCGACGCAGTTACGGTGATTGCCCGGGTATTCCTTGGTAAGACGGTAGAGATTCCGGCGCTTTGGTTCGTTCCTTTGAATGAGCCGATGCGGATGTTGATTTACTCTTTTGTATTCGGGCTGATCCATTTATTTGTCGGGTTCGGATTAAAAGGATATATGCTGTTAAAGAAGAAAGACGTGGTAGGGTTTATCTGTGACGTCGTAGCATGGTTTATGTTCCTGATCGGACTGATCCTGATGCTGCTTCCGACAGAAATTTTCTATTCCATGTCGCAGATGAAATTTGATTTTCCGGCATCCGTTAATATGCTGGCAAAAGTGCTGACGGTAGCGGGCGCAGTCATTATACTGGTAATGGCGGGCAGAAGAAAGAAAATGAAAATTCCTATTCGTCTGGCGCTCGGTCTTTACGACCTGTATGGGATTACAAGCTGGCTGTCTGATATTTTGTCCTATTCGCGTTTGCTGGCGCTCGGTCTTGCGACCGGCGTTATCGCGCAGGTTATCAATCAGATGGGTTCTATGCTGGGAAACGGTGTATTAGGTATTATTTTCTTTATCGTAGTATTCATCGTAGGCCATAT
This sequence comes from Eubacterium sp., assembly GCA_022796875.1. GTDB lineage: Bacteria > Bacillota > Clostridia > Lachnospirales > Lachnospiraceae > JAAWJJ01. The sequence continues at coordinate 3,863 of JAAWJJ010000057.1, forward strand.
TCTGAATATGGCGATCAACATTTTGGGCGCTTATGTGCACACAAACAGATTACAGTATGTAGAATTTTTTGGAAAATTCTACGACGGCGGCGGAAAACCGTTTGCGCCGTTTAAATCAGAAACAAAATATGTAGATATTGAGGAGGTTCACTAATATGAGTATGGGAGTATTTTTTGCATTAGCTGGAGCAGCAGCAGCAGTTCTTTTAGCAGGAGCAGGTTCGTCAATCGGCGTAGGTATTGCAGGTCAGGCAGCGTCAGGAGTAGTATCACAGGATCCGGATAAGTTTGCAAAAGTTCTGATTATGGAACTTCTTCCTGGTACGCAGGGTATTTACGGACTGTTAGTAGGTTTCATTACGTTATCACAGATCGGTTTGTTAGGCGGCGGCTTGGCAGATATCAGTCCGGTGACCGGATTGATGATTCTTGCAGCTTGCCTGCCGATCGGAGTCGTTGGTTTGATTTCCGGTATGCATCAGGGAAAAACTTCCGCGGCAGCGATCGGAATTATTGCGAAAAAACCGGAGCAGTTCGGTAAAGCGATGCTGTTCCCGGCAATGGTAGAAACCTATGCGATCCTGGCATTACTTATTTCTATTCTTGCAGTTACGGCTATTCAGGTATAAGAGCGGGAGGCTGTAAAGAAACAGGCATGGAATCTTTGAAGCAGAGAAGACGTGCAAAAAGCAGGAATGAAATTTCTGCAGCGGAGAGGATATGCGAAAATAAGTAAAGGAAGGAGAGCATAAATGAGTGGATTAGAAAAGATCATCAGCCGGATTATGGAACAGGCGAACGCTCAGGCGGAAGAGATTACCGCCGAGGCGAGAAAAGAGGCGGATGACATACTGGCAGCGGCTTCTAAGGAAGTAGAACAGATGAAAGAAGATGCTGCCGTGAAATCCAGGCGTGCCATTGAAAATTACAGAAGCCGCGCCGAATCGGCTGCCGACATGCAGAAACGGACGGCAGTTTTGCGGGCGAAACAGGAAATGATCCAGGATATGCTGGAAAAAGCTTACAACGCCATATGCAAGGAAGATGACGAAGCATATTTTAACAGAATCGAAACAATGATAGGTCAGTATGCTCAGCCGGGAAACGGAGAAATCGTTTTCTCCAGTAAAGACAGAAACCGATTGCCGCAGGATTTTACAGCACGGATCGGAGCGGCGGCCGCGAAAGCAGGCGGGACGCTTACCGTGCGGGAAAATGGCGCAGACATAGAGAACGGCTTTATACTGGTCTATGGCGGAATTGAAGAAAACTGTACGATCCGGGCAATGTTCGATACAAAGAAGGATGAGCTGACAGATATCATTCAGAAAATATTGTATGGATAGGAGGTCAGTTTATGTCTAATACGGGATATACCTTTGCGGTAGCAAGAATCCGTGCTATGGAATCCGCTTTGTTTTCCGGGGCGGTAATTGACCAGTTAATGTCATGCAAAACTTATGAAGAAGCATTGCGGTTTTTAGGAGAAAAAGGATGGGGCGACGGAAACCCGGTACAGAATACAGACGCCATGCTGTCGGAAGAGAGGGCAAAAATCTGGCAGACCGTAGAGGACTTGCAGGTGCCGATGGATACGTTCGACGTGCTTTCTTATCCGAATGCGTTTCATAATTTAAAGACGGCGATCAAGGAAGCATATCTGGGCGAACAGTACGACGCGTTTTTTTATGAAAATACGACTCCGTCAAAAGAAGACCTGAGAGAAATCATTAAAAATAAAGATTATCAGAGGCTGCCGAAGAGCATGGAAAGCGCAGCGCAGGATGCGTTTGAAACGCTGCTTCATACAAGGGACGGGCAGTTATGCGACGTGATCATTGACCGCGCCTGCTTAGAGGCGATCCGCGCGGCGGGCGAAGCAGCCGCAGACGACGTGATCCGGACTTATGCGGAAATTACGGTTGCGGTTGCCGATATTAAGATCGCCGTCCGCTGTCAGAAGACAAAGAAACCGTATGATTTTATTTTGAGGGCGCTGGCTCCGTGTAAAGGCATGCAGACGGAAGCACTGGCCAGGGCTGCGACGACCGGCATGGACGCATTGTGCGATTATTTTGCGATATCCGGATATGCGGAAGCCGCGGAAGCCGTGAAAGTATCGCCGTCCGCGTTTGAGTGCTGGTGCGATAATTATATGATTGAAATGTTGCAGCCTCAGAAATACGAAGCGTTCAGCGTCGGGCCATTGGTTGCTTATATTATCGCAAGGGAAAATGAAATAAAAACAGTCGGTATTATTCTGTCAGGGAAGAGAAATGCGCTTTCTGATGAATATATCAGGGAAAGGATCCGTGAAATGTATGTATAAGATTGCAGTGTTAGGGCCGTATGACAGCATTTACGGGTTTGCGACGCTGGGACTGGAAACCTATCCGGTCGAAGACGCAAAGCAGGGAGCTGAAACATTACGGAGATTGGCAGACGGTGAGTTTGCTGTTATCTATATTACAGAAAGGCTTGCCGCTGAACTTTCGGGGGAAATTGCCCGTTTAAGAGAGCGTATTCTTCCGGCAGTCATACTGATTCCCGGCATTTCCGGAAATACCGGGCAGGGTGTCGAGCAGGTGAAAAAGTGCGTAGAGCAGGCAGTTGGTTCAGATATTATATTCGGATAACTATCCCTGAGGTCCGTAAACCGGTTTGAGGCCGGGCGGATTTGAGGTGCAGCCTCAATAGTTATCGGTTGTAATCGAGAAGAAAATATAGTAGAGAGGCGGTAAAAAGTCACATGAGTAAAGGAACGATAAAAAAAGTTGCAGGACCGCTGGTTATCGCTTCCGGTATGCGTGATGCAAATATGTTTGACGTAGTCCGTGTAAGCAGCCAGAGGCTGATTGGCGAAATTATTGAAATTCATGGCGATGAGGCTTCTATCCAGGTTTACGAGGAAACTTCCGGCCTGGGGCCGGGCGAACCGGTGGAATCCATGGAAGTGCCATTGTCCGTTGAATTGGGACCGGGACTGATCAGCAGTATCTACGACGGTATCCAGAGGCCGTTGGACGATATTATGAAAGTTTCCGGCAATAACTTAAAGAGAGGCGTTGAAGTAGCTTCATTAAAAAGAGATAAAAAATGGAATTTTGTTCCGACGAAAGCGGTCGGCGACGAAGTTGAGGCCGGCGATATTATCGGTACCGTGCAGGAAACCATTATTGTGGAACAGAAGATTATGGTGCCTTACGGGATCAGCGGAAAGATCAAAGAGATCAAATCCGGTGAATTTACGGTAGAGGAAACCGTAGCCGTAGTGGAAACGGAAGCAGGCGACAAACCGCTGACGTTAATGCAGGAATGGCCGGTTCGGCGCGGCAGGCCGTATAAAGAAAAACTGACGCCGGAAATGCCGCTGATTACCGGACAGCGTGTCGTAGACGCGTTTTTCCCGATTTCCAAAGGCGGCGTGGCGGCCGTACCGGGACCTTTCGGAAGCGGCAAAACGGTTATCCAGCATCAGTTGGCTAAATGGGCCGAAGCCGATATCGTAGTATATATCGGATGCGGGGAACGTGGAAACGAGATGACCGACGTTTTGAACGAGTTCCCGGAACTGAAAGACCCGAAGACGGGCCAGTCTTTGATGGAGAGAACCGTGCTGATCGCCAATACGTCGGATATGCCGGTTGCGGCCCGTGAAGCGTCTATTTATACCGGTATTACGATTGCGGAATATTTCCGCGACATGGGATATTCCGTAGCTTTGATGGCGGACTCCACGTCACGTTGGGCGGAGGCGCTCCGTGAAATGTCAGGACGTCTGGAAGAAATGCCGGGTGAAGAAGGTTATCCGGCTTACCTCGGCAGCCGTCTGGCGCAGTTCTATGAGCGTGCCGGACACGTAGTTTCCCTCGGAAAAGAAGGCCGTGAGGGCGCATTGTCCGTTATCGGAGCCGTATCGCCTCCAGGCGGTGATATTTCCGAGCCGGTATCGCAGGCTACACTGCGTATCGTAAAAGTGTTCTGGGGACTGGATTCCGCGCTGGCTTACAAGCGTCATTTCCCGGCGATTAACTGGCTGAACAGTTATTCCCTGTATTTAGACAGCCTGGGGCCGTGGTTCGACCGCGAAGTGTCGCCGGACTGGATGGAAAAACGTCAGGCAATGATGAACCTGTTACAGGAAGAAGCGAGTCTCGAAGAAATCGTAAAGATGGTAGGTATGGACGCACTATCTGCGACAGACCGTCTGAAAATGGAAGCGGCGCGCTCTATCCGTGAGGACTTCCTGCATCAGAACTCTTTCCATGATATCGACACGTATACGTCGCTTACGAAACAGCTTCTGATGATGAAGCTGGTTATGGAATATTACGAGAAGTCCGAAGTGGCGCTGAAAGAAGGCGCGCCGATTCAGGAACTGATTAATTTACCGGTCAGGGAGCAGATTGGCCGTTACAAATATACGGAGGAAAAAGATATTCAGTCCGAATATGAAAAAATCAGTACGGAGCTTACCCGTCAGGTTGCGGATGCAAAAGGAAAGGGGGACGTCTAAATGCCAAAAGAATACAGAACCATACAGGAAGTTGCGGGCCCTCTGATGTTAGTCAAAGGAGTATCGGACGTAACCTATGATGAACTTGGTGAAATAGAATTATCAAACGGAGAAAAGAGAAGATGTAAAGTATTGGAAGTAAACGGTTCCGACGCCCTGGTGCAGTTATTTGAAAGTTCCACCGGTATCAACCTGGAAAGTTCCAAAGTACGTTTTCTCGGCAGAAGCTTACAGCTCGGCGTATCCGAAGACATGTTGGGCCGCGTCTTTGACGGAATGGGAAATCCGATCGACGGTGGTCCGGAAATCCTGCCGGACCAGAGAATGGACATTAACGGCCTGCCGATGAACCCGGCGGCCAGAAATTATCCGTCCGAGTTTATCCAGACCGGAATTTCCGCGATCGACGGATTGAATACGCTGGTTCGTGGCCAGAAACTGCCGATTTTCTCTGCGTCCGGCCTGCCGCATTCACAGTTGGCGGCACAGATCGCAAAACAGGCGAGAGTACGCGGGAAAGACGAGAAATTCGCGGTTGTATTTGCCGCTATGGGTATTACATTTGAAGAATCAAATTTCTTCATCGAAAGCTTTAAGGAAACAGGTGCGATCGACAGAACCGTATTGTTTATCAACCTGGCAAACGACCCGGCGGTAGAACGTATTTCCACACCGCGTATGGCTTTGACCGCTGCGGAATATCTTGCTTTCGAGAAAAACATGCATGTACTGGTAATCCTTACCGATATTACAAACTATGCGGACGCGCTGCGTGAAGTATCCGCTGCCCGGAAAGAAGTTCCGGGACGCCGTGGTTATCCTGGTTACATGTACACTGACCTGGCTACGTTATATGAACGCGCCGGCAGACAGTACGGCAAAGAGGGTTCCATCACGATGATCCCGATCTTAACGATGCCGGAAGACGATAAAACGCACCCGATCCCTGACCTTACCGGATATATTACCGAAGGCCAGATTATCTTAAGCCGTGAGCTTTACCGGAAAGGTATTGCGCCGCCAATCGACGTACTGCCTTCCCTGTCGCGTCTGAAAGATAAAGGTATCGGCGACGGAAAGACCAGAGCCGACCACTCCAATACGATGAACCAGTTGTTTGCGGCATATGCCCGAGGCAAAGACGCAAAAGAGCTGATGGTGATCCTTGGAGAAGCGGCATTGTCGGAAACCGACCTGATTTATGCGAAGTTTGCGGATGCCTTTGAAAAAGAATATGTTTCTCAGGGATATCAGGCGGATCGTGATATTGAAGAAACGCTGGAAATCGGCTGGGAACTGTTAAGAATCCTGCCTCGTAGCGAATTGAAACGTATCGACGACAAGTTCCTGGATATGTATTACGAGAAGAAATAAAAGTCCCGGGTGCAAGCCGCGAAACATGCCTGTATGTGCAGGCCACGGTTTGCGGCGGGCAGGCGATATCAAAAAACCTGAAAAAGAGAGGTGAGGATTATGGCGACCGCACAGGTAAACCCTACCCGTATGGAGCTTACCCGGTTGAAGAAAAAGCTGGTGACCGCCGTGCGCGGACACAAGCTGTTAAAGGACAAACGGGATGAGCTGATGCGGCAGTTTCTGGACTTAATCCGTGAAAATATGGAGCTGCGTCTGAAAGTGGAAAAAGGAATCCATGACGCAAACACTAATTTTGTCATTGCCAAAGCCTCCATGTCCGATGAGGGGATGCATACGGCGCTTATGGTGCCGAAGCAGGAAGTTTACCTGGAAACGGAAAAGAAAAATGTCATGAGCGTAGATATCCCGCAGTTTACGTTTAAAACGCGTACGGCGGACGAAAACGACATTTATTCTTACGGTTTTGCATATACTTCCAGTGATTTGGACGGAGCGGTAAAATCTTTGGCGGACGTTTTGCCGGATATGCTGGAACTGGCGGAAAAAGAGAAAGCGTGCCAGCTTATGGCTGCCGAGATCGAAAAGACGAGGCGGCGCGTAAATGCGTTGGAGCATGTCATTATCCCGGAAACGCAGGAAAGCATCAAATATATTACGATGAAGTTGGACGAAAACGAGAGAAGTACGCAGATCCGTCTGATGAAAGTCAAAGATATGATGTTAAAGGCGGCGCACAATTTCGAAGAAAATACGCATGGATATGAAGTAGAGATCGAAACGGCGCGGGGATAAAAGCGGATCATAAGCAAAGTAAGAGAAGAAATAATAAGAAATGAAATAGTAAGAAATGAAAAAAGAGTGTCCTGAAATGATGGTATTTGATGACCATAAAAAGGACGCTCTTTTTCTTGCGGGCAATGAGGAAAACGCCATGCCTGCGGGGGATGATATATCAGTTTTCTATGGTTTCCCTGGCTGCCGCCTTGTATTTATTATCAATTTCTATGATATGTTTCGGATTAAAGAGGCAGATCAGAATCAGGGCGATAACGCCAAGCACAGCGACGATACCAAACACCACATGAAATCCCATGCCGAATCCGACCATTGCCACCATCATAGGGCCGAAAGCCTGAATGACGTTTGCGACAGGATTTGCAACTCCGTATACAGAAGGAAAATCTTCGCGTTTCCAATACTGTGCGGAGTTTCCAATACTGTGCGGAAATGGATACCGCAAAATTGCTGGCGGCGCCTTCAAATACGCACAGGAGCATAAAGCCGGTTATTAACGTAGGCTGTGTCTGGATAAATCCCAGAACACCGCTTACGATAGCGAATATGCAGGATATGATAACCGCTTTTTTTGTCCCCAGGCGGGTGTCAATCAGGCCGATAAAACAACTTCCCGCGCAGGCGATCACCGTAATCATCGCGGTCGCCAGCGTACCGTATTTTGCGTAAAAATCAGGATAAATATTCAGAATATTGATAATCTGCGTCATGGCACCGACGCTGGTTGCAAGAAGAATACCAAGCGGAATAATCATAAACCAGAAATCCCGGCACATAAACGTATTTTTCAATGTCCACACGGAATTCTTTTTGGCGATAATTTCCATCTCCATGATTTCCCGGTCTTTTTCCATCGTCATATTTTTATCGTTATCGCGGTATGCTCCACACTGTTCCGGATAGTCTTTGATAAAAATAAGCGCGATTATGATTCCAACAATACCGATAATTAAAAACGGCGTATACGCTGCCAGCGCTCCGTTGGAAAAGTATCTCATTGCAAAAACAGACAGCAGCGAGCCGCCTGCAATCGGGAATGCTAGCGTTGCAATTCCCATAACGGTTCCTTTCCTTTTCGGGAACCATTGCCCGATTAGTACGCCGATGATCAGCGTCGAGCCTACATTTGAGAAAAAGACGGCCAAAGAAAAGATCAACAGCCATAAGATTTCATTCACAAAAACCGTCGCCATGCCAAACCCAAAGACGACGCTTAACGACATAAAAACGACGGACAGCATTTTAATATTTTTCCCGTTCAAGCGGTATCGCCAAGCACTTTTTGGCATTTGCCATATCCTGCTTTTCAAAGAAATATACGACTTTCCCTTTTGGTACATTCCGGATCGTTTCCAGGCGGGTATGGTAATTTCCCTCGCAGAAGACAAAAGGCGTGATCTCTGCCTGAATCAGAGCGCAAATCATTTTTTTCAATGGCGGCCAGTAATACTGATTGTAATCTTCCGGCGACATAAATTCATCCACGCCAATGTGCAGCGGAATAAAAATATTGTCCGTATGAAGCATTTTACAGAGTCCGATGGCAGATTCAATAGAAACGTCCGTATACCGGTCGACGGCTTCAGCCAGAAGTTCCGGATCTGTTTTTAAGTCCATAACGGTATTGAGCAGTCCGCGGATATTATCCGCAAAATCGTCAAACGGATGGCTGGCTACCGCGCTTTCCCATACCGGAAATCCTTTTTTAGCCAGGTGCATATTGGTTTCCGCCAGAGTAACGTTATATGAGGAAACCGCATTGCCGGCATCTATAAGCGCCAGCAGGGCCTGCTGCATCGGCGGTGCTGCCAGGGCTGCAAATCCCATAACAGTGCTCCCGCAAAGGCTGTAGGGATTGAAAAATTTAAGTCCTGTCAATGCCCTGAATTTTTCCGACATTACTTTGTGTATCAGGTAAGCCGAGGGATCTTTTAAAAATTCTTCGTATTCGTCATCCCCCATGAACTCATGGTCTATGGTCTGATAGGTAAAATTATCGCTAAATTCCGGAGTTTTGCCGGGATAATTGATATTGACCGGCTGTAGAATGTCCATTCCCGTTTTTGGGAAAAAATCTGGAGAATAGAAATAATCCGGCTGAAAAGTTTCCAGCATTTTATCCAGCGCCGGAATCAGGGTTCTGGCGTCGGTCATCGCATCTTTGATTGACACGCCGTATTCCAGGGCGATTACGTTGCCCAAAGTGGGCACAAACGGCACTCTGTCCGGAGTTTCCAGCGCGATTGCTTTTTTTACCCGTTCCGTCCGTTGTGCAAATAGTTCTTTTTCCAAAAAAAATACCTCCTTGTCATGATAATCAAAACGCGTTTTGCTGTTAAAGTTATCATAACAAAAAGGGTTATTCCTGTAAAAAAAGTAGTTTTTATTATTTTATAAGCTTTTCCTTATAGATGCTTCGGTTTGCTTAACGGTTTAAAATGTAGTTTACGAACAGGGCGATCGAAGGGTTGATATTGTCTTTTTTCCACCCGAACACAAATTTCCGTTTCGCAATTTTCAGATCTTTCAGTACAATAATGTTAGGATTATAGCATCCGTAACTGTCCTGATTTATGATACCGACACCGATACCCAGTTCAATGCACATAATATTTTCATTCAGTGAAGATGCATATTTGATATTTGGAATGAACCCCGCGCGCTGACAGTCTTTACGTATCAGCTCATGTAGTTCTTCACTCTCCTGTTTATGTAAAAAAATCAACGTTTCATTTTTTAACTGGCTGAACTCCGTAATCATACGGTTGGCAAGCGGATGATATTTTGAAATAAGCGCAACGGCGTAATTGTCTGCAACGCTTTCGTAGCAATAAGACGGGTTATTCTCCAAAAGAAAATCTGATGCATAGATCAAATCCAGGTTATCCTCCGCCAGTTGACGCCTTAAATCGCCAAAAGAATGGCAGAAGATATCAATGGCGATATTAGGATGGTCTTTTCTAAAATCCACGAATTTTTTTAAAATATTTTCCGGCATACACTGGCCTTCCATAAACCCGATTTTTAGAAGCCCGGAGTTCCCCTCGTTGGCAATCTTTGCACGTTCTATAATATCGACATATAATTTTTCATATTTTGGCAGTTCATGCAGCAGCACGACTGCGGCGGGAGTCAGGTAGACTCTTTTTTTTGCCCTTATAAACAACTGCATATTCAGTTCTTTTTCCAAAGCCAGAATTTGCTGGGATAATGCAGGCTGGGAAATATAGAGTTGTTTTGCTGCTTCCGTAAAGTTAAGGCATCGTGCCGCCGTTAGAAAATATTTTATCTGTAATGTGTTCATGGGTTCTCCTTACGTTTGTGGATATACTGTTCCGGGTGGAAATACTGCATAAGAGATGAAAAAAATCCGTTATTTTCTGAAATTGAACGAGGGTTATATATAAAAATTTAATAAAAAAAGCAGCCTGCAAGCCGCTTTGTAAAATCAAGAGGTTATTTGGCAGGTGTCGCGGCTCCTGCATCTCTTTTAACCCATAGGGTGCGTGGTTGCAACGAAATTTACCACCTCAAATAACCTCTTTTTAATGTATACAAAGTATAGCAAATTTATTCTCTTTAGTAAAGAATTTGTTTGTTTTTCAAATAATTTCTTAAACGCGATTTGCTGATTTCCCAACTTGTAATAACGGAATTTTTGTATTTCTTATTATTGGATGTACAGATGCGAAGAACGAGTAGAATGTGTTTGTCACAGGAAGTAAACTGCCCGATCACCAATCCGGTATTCGGCCGTTTGTCTTTGATAATATAATCCGGGGCTTTTAATATTTTTTCAATATAGTTGATTGTATTGTCATATGCTTCCGGATGGCGATCTTTGATATGAATCAATTGTTTCCCTGTTATGACAACTTCGTTCGTGCTGTATTCGGTATTTATACATTTGTAAACAGACATATCCAGGCAACCGATTTTGTATATATATGCATCTGCAATTTGTTTCATATTGAGAGTCTAACATAAACTTCTGAAGGATCATAGCGTTATTTTCCGATTTTACAACTTTTTATGAAAATTTCACAGATTATATTTTTGCTTTTATATTGTTGCGATAAAAAAGCCGCCGTATTTTAAAGCCGCCGGATTACCTCCCACCATCCCATAGCTGCAGCCGTCGGGAAAAATTTGCAGAAGATCTGGTGTGCAATACAGACCGGCCCTGGAGTGGATACCCACCAGCCGATCCGGTTATCCACAAGCGCCCATTTGACAATAATCGGAGGATGGAATGCAAGCGGGAAATGCCGGACGGCTTTGGAGCCTTTTTCATTTCCGGTATCTTTTGCGACGTCAATAAATTCCGTTCCTTTGACCCAATAAGGGCAGACGGCAGTAACATGGATGTGTTTCCCGAGCAGTTCCCAGCTCAAAGCAATGCTGTAACGCAGCAGAAATGCTTTGGACGCAGCATAAACGTTCAATCCCTGCATCGGCTGAAATGCGGCGGTAGAGCAAATTTGCATAATATGGGAGCGCGCTTTTACATACGGGAGGCAGAGAGCGGTGATATTGAGTGCTGCTTTACAGTTTAGATCCACCATTTTCAGCAGATCCGGCCGGTCTATGGAATAAGGTCCGCCGATTTTTGCCATACCAGCCGCGTTTACGAGGTAGGTAACGACGGTATCCGGGTGTTCCAGTTTTGATTTTAATGTTTCTGTGTCTGTATCGTCTGTGATATCCAGCGGGAGCGCAAGCGCGTGAAAAGAGCCGGCGTTTTTAAAATTCATTTGAGTGTTAATCTGTTCTGCCAGTTGTTCCAAAGGTTCAGGCCTGCGGGCAATCAGCCACATTTCATCTATCTCATGATTATATTTTTCTGCAATCTGCAGGGCAAATTCCCGGCCAAGGCCGCTGGACGCGCCGGTGATTATTGCAATTCGCATGGTAAAACCTCCCATTTTCCAAGTCGGTATTTAACGTTTATTATACCCTTTTTTCAGACACAGGTAAATACGGAGGTGATCAGAATATTGCTATTAAACAGCAGATATATTAAAATGTGGTTAGTACTGTTGCATTTGGAATGGATTATAAAAAGGAGAGTATATAAAAGTTCAGTATTTACGCCAGTTATTGAGCGCATCCGACAGGGAGCATCTGGAAAAAGCTTTTGTGGAAAGTTATAAGCAGCTCCGCAAAGGACAGAAAGAGGAAATTGACTCTGTAATCACGGCTATACTGGAGGGAAAACGATAGAAAAGCCAAAAAGGCAAAGCGCAGTCGATTTAACGAGTTAGAGCAGGAAATACCGGTATTTATAGAAAATACATACGCGCAGAATTATTTTGTACCGAAACATATGATGTCGAAAAGCGAGCGCCCTAAATGGCGTTTTCTGGTAAAATTCATGTAAAAGGACTGGAAAAAAATTTTCCTGAGAGTGAAAATTTTGTAAAAGCCGTAAAACTGTTGACAGATCTCTATGCTTTGATCTGTGAAGCCTGAAATTATTATCTGTTTTCTGCGGACGATCCTTTTCGTTCCATCGAATGGAAGAAGATGATTTATGCGTAGCGTATGAATATGGCCTGAAAAAGAAAGTTAAGCCGCGCGGTCGGCTGCAGGAGGAGTATAAGCGGAAAAAAGGACAGGCTTCTGTTTAACCACACGAAAGAAACACGGCATAAATAAAAATACTGAATATGCAGGGAGGAATGATACCATATGGAAAAATTTAATTATTATGTTCCGACAAAAATTATATTTGGAAAAGATACGGAGTTTTGGACGGGTACTGAGCTCAGAAAATCCGGAGCAAAAAAAGTACTGATCGTCTATGGTGGAAAAAGCGCGCAGGAGAGCGGCTTGCTTGACAGAATAAAAAAATCGTTGGAGGAAGAAAAGATTCTTTACGCAGAATGGGGCGGCGTAAAGCCTAACCCGCGTCTTTCCCATGCCGAGGCCGGAACGGAATTGGCCATTCGGGAAAATGTGGATTTTGTGCTTGCGGTAGGAGGCGGAAGCGTGATCGATACGGCAAAAGCCATTTCGCATGGGGCAGCGAATGCCGGGACGAAACTATGGGATATCTGGACAGGAAAAGCACGGTTGGAGAAATCGCTTCCGGTAGGAGCCGTTCTTACGATTGCCGCAGCAGGCAGCGAAACCAGTGATTCTGCTGTTCTGACAAATACAGAAATCGGGAAAAAAGCAGGGCTTAGCACTTCGTTTAACAGGCCGGTGTTTGCGATTATGAATCCGGAACTGACGTATACGCTGCCGAAATACCAGATTGCCTGCGGAATTGCGGATATTATGATGCATACGTTGGAACGTTATTTTATTCCGGACCAGAAAAATCAGATGACGGATGAAATTGCCGAGGGGCTGCTGCGGACGGTCATTGCAAACGGCAGGACAGCAGTAAAAAATCCCCGGGATTATGACGCGATGAGCGAAATTATGTGGTGCGGCAGTTTATCGCACAATGACCTGACCGGGTTGGGACGTAAAAAAGATTTTTCCGTCCACAAACTGGGTCATGCCCTTGGAGCCAGATTTGACTGCGCACATGGGGCGTCTTTGGCGGCTGTCTGGGGAGCGTGGGCAGAATATGTTTATCAAAACGATATCGACCGGTTTTACCATTACGGAGAAAAAGTCTGGGGACTGTGTACGGAGGATAAGGAACAGACGGCAAGGCAGGCGATTCGCCATACCGTAGATTATTTCAGGGAAATCGGTATGCCGACCAACCTGACAGAACTGGGAATTGGCGTTCAGGAGGATGCGGTTTTGAAAGAACTGGCTATGGACGCGACAAAAGAAGATACAGTCGCGCTTTCTTTCATAAGGAAACTGAAAGCGGAAGACGTATATCAGATTTTTAAAACGGCAAATAAATAGCTAACAAACAGATGATATTAATAAGTAGCGGTTATTATTGCAGAAACAGGCTGACGGGAAAAGCGTATTTAAAAACTATTCCATCAGCCTGTTTTTCAGCGTGAACCCCAGCGTTACGGTCGTTCCCTTGTCGATTTCGGAACGAATGGAGATCGTATGAGAGAGCTGGTTTAAAATCTGCTTGCACAAAAACAGACCGATTCCCGTAGACTTCTGGTCTTTTCGCCCATTGTAGCCGGTGTATCCTTTTTCAAAGATACGCGGCAAATCTTCAGGAATAATGCCGGTTCCGGTATCCCGGATATTCAAATAGAGCAGATCGTTTTCCTGTTCGGCCCAGATGCTGACAGTACCGTTTTTGGTATATTTGAGGCTGTTGGAAATCAACTGTTCGATTACGAAAGCCAGCCATTTTTCATCCGTCAGCACATTTTGCCGAATTTCTTTGTAGTCCATATGAATTTTCTTACGGATAAAAGAACCAGCGTATTTTTTGACCGCGGTTTTTACAATATCTCCGAGAGAATAACTGGCGAAATGGTAATCCGTGGTTTCTGAATTCATACGTAAATACTGTAAAACCATTTCCACATACGATTCAATCCGGAACAATTCCTGCTCCAGTTCTTTTGCATTGGCAGTTTCCTCATTTTGCAGCAGCAGATGCATGGCGGCGATCGGCGTTTTGATCTGATGCATCCATATTGTATAATAATCGATCATGCTGCTGATCTGGCTGTCCTGTTTTGAGGCAAGTTCCATCCGTTCATAAAAAACCGTACAATACATTTCCTGATACAGTTTTTCTATGGCGCCCGCTGCTTCGGGGAAACCTTCGCAGGAAACTTCCTTTTCAAAAGCCACTTCCTCTACCGCCTGCAGACGCCGGCTGTACCGAAGCGCTTTGACACATTCCCTGACGCTTAAAACGCAGGCGAAAAAGGCCAGCAGATAACCTGCCGTTTCCATCGGCAGATTGTATAAAAAGAAAATTACCAGTACAATGATTCCTGTGATGCCCCAAAAACAGTAATCTAAAATTCTGTTTTTAAAATACTTGCTCATAATTCATGCCCTCATACAATTATATTTCATATCCGATTCCTTTTTTTGTTTTTATAAAATTCTGCAGTCCGGCCGATTCCAGTTTTTTGCGCAATCTGTTTACGTTAACATTTAACGTATTTTCATCTATAAAACTGTCCGATTCCCATAATTTTTCCATTAAAACATTTCTGGAAACAACTTTTCCGCGCCGCTCCATCAAAATCTGCATGATCTGAAATTCGTTTTTTGTCAGATCGTAGCTGTTTCCCTGAAATAAAAAAGTGGCGTTATCGAGGTTCAGGCAGACCCCGTTGTGTTCCAATATCCGGATCTGGTTGGCAAAGTCATAACTTCTGCGCAGCATGGCCTGTATTTTAGCCGATAGTACCTGCAGGTCAAACGGTTTTACTAAAAAATCGTCGCCGCCCATATTCATCGCCATAATGATATTCATGTTATCCGATGCTGAGGAAATAAAAATAATCGGCACCTGGGAGATGCGGCGGATTTCCGTACACCAGTAATACCCATTATAAAAGGGCAGATTGACATCCAGCAATACGAGATGCGGGGAATACTGTGTAAATTCTTTTATAATGTTTTTAAAATCTTCGGCAATCTTACATTCATAGTCCCAGCTTTTGATATGTTCGCACATAGCTTGCGCAATGATTTCGTCGTCTTCTATAATCAATATTTTCATGCGGTTTCCTCCATTGTTTTTATTTAACCATATCTAAATAAAAAAAACAATAAATGGCCGTGTTTCTCGCAGGGCGATCGCTTAAAGATCAGTTGATTTTCACGGTGTGGGAAAATCGTTGGCAGCATTAAAAAACCTGATTTCACAGGTACGCTGTCAGTCCCATACAAAATAATAACCAATTGCCGGCTTCATCAAATGGATTTTCTTCCGCTTACAAAAATGTTGCCGGAACATTCTGCCGTTGATGTTTTCAGGCAGACGGCACAAAACAGGATGGACTGTCCTTGTGCAGGACAACATGTCTGTAAAAATCAACTGATTTTTAAACGATCGCCCCGGTTTTCTCGCATAGCATATTGAAAAAACGAATCAGATTTACTATAATAAATAGCGATAAATTTTAGAATACAGGAGGCAAATATGAAAAAAATTGCTACATTTATGCTGACGGCTGCGTTAGCGGCTGCGGCTCTTTTGTCCGGCTGCAGCCAGTCAGGAGGAAAGGAAGTACAGGAAGAAACTATTAACAAATACGCTGCACAAAGTGGCCTGTACGAAATATCCCTGCCGGGAGAATGGACGGAAGAGGATAATTCCGGCGTTGCAGGAATGCTTGCCCTGTCCAGGGAAGACGGAGCGTCTATGATTGTGCTGGGTATGGAAAAAAGCCAGCTTATGGGAACTGCGGGGGCTGACGTAGAAAGCCTGGAAGATTTTTACAACTATGTGGACAGCATGCTTTTAAACGGCGAGGCAGCTACATCGGAGTTATCCGATGCGGAAGCGGTAGAACTGGACGTATTTACAAAATCGCTGGCAAAAGAGGGTACGATGACACAGTCAAACGGCGCAAGCGGCAAAGTATTTGTACAGTGCGCGGAAACGGAAGCGGCATATTATACGATCGTGCTGTCGGCTACAAAAAAATACGATGATATTGTTCCGACGATCAAAGAGAAAATGGGATTCGCAGAACTGGAAGCGGCAGAAACGGCAACGCTTTCCGATACGCTGCGCTGGTTTAACGCAACGTATGCGCTGATCACATCCTTAAACGGCGGAGATCTGAATCTGGTAGCCGGCTATGAACCGGGCGAGATGATGGAAAGCATGATTCAGGAAATGCTCGAAAGGGATTGGGAAGTGACGGACAGGGCTTCACTGGAGGAAAGCATTACCTGGCTTTTAACGGAAGGACACAATAAAGACGCGCTTGATTATATTACGGAAGTTGGAGCAGATGGAATGAGCGCCGAAGAACTGGCATCCGCTATGGAAGAAAGCGGGTTTACCGAAGAACAGAAGACTATATTGCAGTCAGCGATTGACGCAAAAGCGGCTTACGGTGATAAGGCGATTGCCGGATGGGATTTGAGCAGGGCCATGTCTTTAATCGGCTGGGGTTATCTGGCAAATTTCTATACTTATGAAGAAGCGATGGATAAATCCCTGGAAACGGCACAGACCATCCAGACAACGTTCGGCTCCTGGGATGATTTCATCAACAGTTATTTCTACGGATATTCCTACTGGAGCGGTGAAAACCCGGAGGATACATCTTCGCAGGCAGCAGAAAGACGTCAGTTGTACGATAAGTTAAAAGGCGAAGGCATTTATGACGTAGACTGGAATCTGCAGCTTACGAAAGAGTGGTAATCATTTATATAAAATGCCATTTTGGCATACCAGGATGAAAATAAACTATTTCCCCTGTAAATGCTGATTTTATATAATTGGCTTAAGAAAGAAAAGGGAGGGGAAGGTTTATGACGCCGAGAGAAAATATTCTGAAAGCCTACCGGCATGAACGGCCGGAATGGGTGCCGAACGGATTTACTGACATTGATATTTGCGATTCTTTTGGAGAAAGATATTTTGGGGAAGGAACCGGGGACGACTGGTTCGGGGTGAGCTGGACGTATACGCCGGAGCTTCATTCCCAGACGGAAACGCCGGGACAGGAGCAGATTGAGGATCTGGAGGGCTGGCAGGATAAGATAACGTTTCCAGATCTCAACAGCTATGACTGGGAGGCAATTGCTTCTGAGGCAACGAAAAACTGGGACAGGGAAAACAAAGTATCGTTATGTATGCTCTTAAACGGTCCGTTTGAACGGATGATGAGCCTGATGGGATTTGAAAATGCCGCATGCGCGTTTTATGAAACGCCGGACGAAGTCCATGAGTTTATGGAAGCGGTTACGGAGCATAAATGCAAATATTTAAAAATATTAAAAAAATACTACAATTTTGATATTATTGCATTTCATGACGACTGGGGAGATAACAAAAATATGTTTTTTTCCATGGATATGTGGCGTGAATTTATCAAACCATGTATCCAAAAGGTTATTGATTGTACGCATGAACTGGGTATGATCTTTGAAATGCATTCCTGCGGATATATCAAACCGACAATTCCAGAACTGGTGGAGATGGGGATTGATTCTATCCAGCCGCTTCAGTTTTGCAATCAGGTAGATGAAATCAAAAAAGAGTTTGGAGATCAGATTCTTTTAAGCGGCGGATTTGATACGCAGGGTGTGATAGAGCGTCCGGGCGCAGCGGAAGAAGAGATTCGTTCCGAAGTGAGAAGAACCCTGGATTCTCTGGCGGTAAACGGAGGCTATTGCGCATTGATTCCGATCATTAACCGCGACGTTATTCCGATTGTCATTGATGAAGTGGCGGTATACGGAAAAGATTTTTATAAAAAATAAACCGGTTCGGCAGCAAGGAAAAGAAGCCTGTTCTGTGCGTGATGATAAGTGCAGGACAGGCTTTTCTTTCACCCTGTGATAGGAGGAGAAAATATGCACAACGTAGATATCCGAAATGTAAGCCTGGGTCAGATGCAGTATTTTGTAAAAGTCGCGGAGTATAAAAATATTACCAAAGTGGCGGAATATTTTAATTTGAGCCAGCCTACGCTGAGTAAGAAATTAAAAAGCCTGGAGAGCCAGTTGGACCTGCAGTTGTTTTTTCGCTCCCGGAAAGGATTTATGCTGACGCCGGCGGGGAAATATCTGTATGAAATGTGGAAAGATAAAGTGACGTCCCTGGAACAGGAGATACAGTATGCGCATATTTTGCAGGCCGGGCGTACGAAAAGCATCGTTGCCGCCTGCCTGGATTCGTTTCGGCCGAATGCATTTTTGCTGCCTGCAACGAGAAATTTTTCGCAAAAATATCCGGATGTCCATATTCGCATTGAATCGGATGCGGCGCAGGATATCCGGCGGATGCTGATCCATGATGAGGCGGACATTATTTTTTCCATTTACTATGATTTTGAGGAAAAAGAGCTGGAGCAGATCGACTGGGAGCTGGTAGGAGGAACGCCGCATTGCGCCTGCATGAGGAAAAGCAATCCGCTGGCCGGGAAAAAAGAATTATCGGTATCCGATTTGCAGCAGTCCGAGTTTATCTGTATTTCGCCGCAGTATTTGCCGGAATATGTGCAAATGATACAAAACCTTTGCGCGGCTTACGGTTTCGCGCCGAATATTACAAATTACGTTTCTTCCGCTAATTCACTGACGTTAAATATCCAAAGCGACAGGGATGTGTTTATCTGTGATAAGTATTATGCGGATATGAACGAGGAAGAGCACTGCCTGATTCCGATTCGCGATACGGAAAGCGGTTTTGTTATGGCATGGCGGAAAGATAACCGGAAAGCTTATCTGAAAGATTTTCGTCAGGAAGTGCTGGAGCTGTTTCCGGAATAGCGCTGAGAAACGGCATTTCAGGGATGGAATTTCCGGAATAGTATTCAAAAATGGCATACCCTGAGGAAAATTAACAATTTTTCATATGATACCAAATCTTTTATAATTGTTTTATAAAATTTTAATAGAAGGCGAGGTATTTATGGAATGGGCAAGAAAAATGAATTATTTGGCTTTGGAAAAGGCTGGGGAACGATTATCTATTGTCTGCTGATGTTCTGGTTTTATGCCGGCATGGTCAACGACAGTTCCAATATCGTTGCGCCGGCAATTGCGGAAAAGCTCGGCATTCCGGCAGGCAACGTATTGAATATGGGGACGGTAGCGGCCATGGTAGGCGTTATTTTCTTCTTTATTTTCGGCGCGGTGAACCGTAAGATCGGTCCGCGTGTCACTTCTTTTATCTGTCTGATTCTGGCGGGAATCGGATATTTCGGCATGGGACATGCGGGCAGCCTTGCTCAGTACGGCGTTTCTTTATGTATTTGTACGATCGGCGCCATGAGCGCAGGGTACATAGCAGGCGGTGCGCTCGTAGCGCAGTGGTTTCCGAAGAAAAAGGGAATTGTCATGGGATATACGACGATGGGCCATAATATGGCGACCGGATTTTTCGTACCGTTGATTACGGTGCTCGTTGCCAGGTTTGGCGTAGCGAATGCGGTAGTCATTCCGACCGTACTGGTCATCGTTCTGGCAGTTGTGGGCGTGTTCCTGATGCGCAATACTCCGCAGGAAAGAGGCATCAATCCGGATAATGTTTCGGATGAAGTGTACAAATCCGAGTATTTTAACGATGAAATTGACGAGGACGGCGGCTGGACTTTGAAAAAGCTGTTCTCCAGGAAAACATTCTGGCTTGTAGCCGTGGCATCCGGCGGATATCAGTTTGTATCTACGATTATTATTACGCAGTTGGTAGTCCGCAATCAGGAAGTCGGGTTTACACAGGCGCAGGCGGTAGGAATCATGACGATTCTGGCGTTTGCAGGTATCGCAGGTTCCTGGATTATCGGCGCGCTGGATCAGAAGATCGGAACAAAGAAAACGATGATATTCTTCGGTATCTGGTATGCGGTAGCGCTTTTGCTGGAAGTAACGGAAATACATATTCTGGTTATCGTATTCCTGGTGATGTTTGCGCTGGCGCTCGGCGGGTCTGCAAACTTTACGACTTCGCTTCCGGCGGCGGTATTTGGACGGCACGGATTTAAAAAAGTAAACAGCGTACTGTTCCCGATTCAGGCATTGGTGTCTTCTTTCGGGTTTATGGTAAACGGCAACGTATTGAATGCGACCGGCAGTCTGCGGATGTCCTATGTGATCGCGGCAATCGCGTCTATCGTAGTGGTAATTATCGTTCTGTTCATTAAAGAACATGAATATAACCGAGATTTCATGACGGAACAGCAGGCGGAAGCGTTTACGAAAGAGTTGGAAGGACGGTAAGCAGCCTGCAGGGTTATTTATAAAAATTTTGAAATTGATAGAGAAATACGAAATGGAGAGTGTCGCAAAATCATCAAATGAGATGGTTGAGCGATACTCTTGCTCTATATATAGAAAAATCTGGAAAGAATCCCTTGATTTGTGGATCTTTTCCAGAT
>JAAWJJ010000058.1 GCA_022796875.1 Eubacterium sp.
CGGGAAGCATGCTTCCCGGGCAGTTTTAAAATACGGAAAGATTTATGAAAAATAATATATTATTTGTGTTTTTTCTATGGTGCCGCTTATTATGATTTTTCTATAGTAAAAAATAAGGAGGAGATAAGATGAAAAAAGTATCAATCGGTTCCTGGGCAATCCCGCAGGACATTCATGAATTGTGCCGTGGAGCAAAAAAACTGGGGTTTGACGGTATCAGCCTTGGCGGATTTGCCCCTTATGGCGCAAATGCCCAACTTCTGAAGACAAAAGAAGAAGTAGAAGCATACAAGAAGGCGTTTGCACACAACGGACTTGGCGTGGCGGATTATGCAATTGATTTGTGGGCATTTGACGCGCTGAAACAGACGGAACAATGGCGTGCCGCCTACAGAGAAGCCCTGGAATTTGCCGCTTCCTTTGATATGACGGATATTATTCGCGTAGATACGGATGCCAAACCGGAGCTGGTACCGGGAATGGACTATCAGAGTATTAAGAAATTTTATATAAAGAATTTTAAGGAAATGGCAAAAGAAGCCGCTTCTTATGGATTTAAGGTAGTATGGGAATTTGAGCCGGGATTTATTATTAACGAACCGTCCAATATTATAGAAGTCGTAAAAGGCGTAGAAGAAGAGAATTTTTCCCTGCTTTTTGATACCTGTCATGCGTATAACTGCGCGTTGGGATTGAACGGGATTGAACCGGAAGTATTATCGGGCGGTATTATGGAATTTATTGAAAAGGCAAAAGGGCAGATCGGTTTTGTACATGTCATTGATGCGGACGGTACGTTAAATCATGACAACACGTCGGAACACGTTCCGTTTGGCGATGGGAAAATTGATTTTGACCAGGTCATCCCTGCGCTTATGGAAGTCGGCGGATACCAGGGTGACTGGTGGGCGATCGATCTTTGCGAATGGCCGGACGCATGGGGCGTTACAGAAAAATGTAAACAGTTTGTGGATGCATTTAATCAAAAATTTTGCGGATAAAGAGAGGGGAAACAGATGAAAGGGAAAATGAAAGTCCAGAATTTTTATGAACCGTTTGAGATGAAATATGAAGAGCATGATATTCCGGAAATTGCCGACAATGAAGTGCTGATTAAAGTAATGGCAACGTCAATCTGCGGTTCTGATGTTTCTTATTACTACGGCCACAGCCCGTTAGGAACGCCGTCAGGGAAAGGACCGCTTTATCTGGGACACGAAATCAGCGGCGTGGTAGCAGAAGTAGGGACGATTCCGGCAGCGGCAGGTCTTTTTGCAGAGGGTGACCGGGTGGCGGTAAATCCGGTACAGCAGTGCAATGCCTGCGAGTCATGCATGCGCGGGGAATTTAACGTATGCGAACACAGTGAAGTCATCGGCGTATCCTGCAACGGCGGATTTGCAGAATATGTAAAAGTAAAATATACGCATGTTTATAAAATACCGGATGAAATATCGTTTGAACAGGGCGCGCTTTCCGAGCCGCTGGCATGCGCGACATACGGGATTAAAAGACTGGATATCCAACTGGGGCAGGATGTGGTGATTTTCGGGCCGGGGCCGATCGGGCTGATGATGGTGCAGCTTGCAAAAGCTTCCGGGGCCGGCCGCGTTTTACTGTTCGGCAGACGGGATTATCCGCTGGAAACAGGTAAAAAAGTCGGCGCAGACTTTATTATAAATACTGCGGATAAAAATTCCCCGTATTACAATCCGGATCCGGTTGCGGCAACGATCGAAAAATTTGGGAAACTGGCACCGAGATGTATTGTGCCGACCAGCAATATGGAAGCGCTGCAAAATGCTTTAAAGGTAACGGGAGCCGCATCTACCGTTGTTTATTTCGGACTTCCGGGTGAAACCGACAAACTGGAAATTCCGATGCTGGAAGCGATCAATATGGACCGCACGATCAAATGTGCATGGCTGGCGCCGGGCGTATGGGATAACGTATTTCATGCCATTGCTTCCGGGCAGGTAGATCTGGATCCGATCATTACGCACCGTTTTACGCTGGAAGAATGTGAGGACGGCATCAAATTTATGAAAGAAAGCAAAGAGAACAAAATCAAAGGCGTTGTCCTGATCGGATTGGAAAAATAAAAGGATCTTTGATGAAAGAATTGGAAAGAAGCAAAGAGGAGAATCGCTTATGTCAAAAATAAGAGAGGTATATGAGCAGGGGGAAGGCATCCTGCGCTTACTGCCAACATGGGTTCCCCGCCCTTTTAACCGCCCGGGGAGGCGTCTGCGCCTGCATCCCGACGATTATTTTGCAATGGGAATGGACCGGGGTGCGATCGTAGAACGCTGGTTTAGTTCTATTACGCATGTGGAAACAGAAGGCGCCGGGCCTTTTGAAGGAATGAGTTTTGTTAATGTAGACGATACGGAGGAAAACAAAATATTGTTCCGGGACTTTATCGAGGAACTGGGCGCGGATTTAATCGGCAGTGAATTGATGGAAAAATACGGCACATGGCCGATGTATTCCAAATTTTATGATTATGACATGCCGCTGTTCCATCATATCCATCATGGCGAAGAAGCCTGTAAAAAGGTCGGGGTGAAACCAAAGCATGAACATTACTATTTTCCGATGCAGTATAACCAGCATCTGGGACAGATGCCGGTCAGCTATTTCGGGTTCGACCCGTCCGTTACGAAAGAAGAAGTGATGAACCGCCTGAAAGATTACACCGTCCGAGATACGAGGATTACGGAACTGTCAAGGGCGTTTCGGATAGAGTTGGATACCGGATGGTATACTCCGGCAGGAGTCGTGCATGCGCCAGGTTCTTTGTGCACGTATGAACCGCAATGGAACAGCGACGTCATGGCGATCTGGGAAAACGTGGTAAACGGGGAAGTGTTCCATTATGACGATCTGTCCGGTTATCTCCCGGAAGAAGACAAAAACGATATTGAAAAAATATTTGAAGTAGCTGATTGGGAAAAAAATACCTGCAGTGATTATCGGAAACGGTATTTCCGGAGGCCGGTTCCGGAACAGTCCGGCGACGGATATGAACAGCAGTGGATTGTATACGGAAACGATTATGTAGGCGGGAAGAAACTGACGATAGAACCGGGAAAGACAGTAACGGTACGGGATATCTGTGCGTACGGCTGCGTCGTGATACAGGGAAGAGGCAAATTCGGCTGTTTCGACTGCGAATCCCCTACGTTAATCCGTTACGGGCAGGCAACGGCAGATGAATTTTTTGCAGGGAAAGAACGCGCCCGGGAAGGCGTTGTGATTAAAAATACATCCAAATATGAACCGTTGGTTATTTTGAAGCATTTCGGTCCGGACGGCCAGATCCTGCAAATGAAATAATTTACGGATATTTACAGTGTTATATAAATTGTGTATAGTTACTTTGTTACATAAATTGTGTATAGTTACAGGAAGATAGAGGAGGATCTGATAAAATGCTTGTATCACTGAAAGAACTTATGCAGGAAGCAAATAAAAACGGACATGGCGTAGGCGCTTTTAACGCTGTAAACCTGGAATCCGTGAAAGCGGCAGTTATGGCGGCGGAAGAAACAGGGCACGGAATTGTGCTGCAATATGCGCAGGTTCACGAACCCCTGATCTCTATGGAAGAGATTGCGCCGCTCATGTTATGGTATGCAAAAAGGGCATCCGTTCCGATTTGCGTCCATCTGGATCATGGATCATCACTGGAAGCCTGTATAAAAGCGATCCGGCTGGGGTTTACATCTGTGATGCTGGATGCGTCCGGAGAAGAGTATGAGAAAAACGTAGAAGATACGGCTACGATCTGCCGTCTGGCGCATAGTGTCGGGGTAACGGTCGAAGCGGAACTGGGACATATCCTTTCTTCGGATATCGGCCTGGGAGAAACAGCGGCCAAAACTGAAGAATCATATGAGAGTGTGGAAGATATTTATACGGATCCGGAAACCGCGAAAGATTTTGTCACGCGTACGGGAGTGGACGTGCTTGCCATCGCTTTCGGTACAGCTCACGGATTATATGTGACCAAACCGGAACTGGATCTTGACCGAATTACGAAAATCAAAGAATGTATTGATATTCCTTTTGTCATGCACGGCGGTTCCGGTTTAAGTAAAGAAGAGTATCAGACTGCGATTCGTAACGGCGTGCGCAAAATTAATTATTATACTTATTCTTCTCTTACAGGAGGAGAAGCGGTCAGAAAAGCGCTGGAAGGAAAAACCGAAACGGACAATGTCTTTTTCCACGATCTTTCGATCATCGGTATGAACGCGGTAAAAGAGGATTTAAAAAGAGTGATCCGTATATTCAATCTGGAAGTATAATCTTTAAGAAAGAAATTTTATTTTCACGGGCGCTGAAAGAAACAGCCATGTTTACATGAATATTTGACGAAGAAAGGGGGCCTGGCGGCAAAGTGACAAACGCAAAAGACGGGATTGCCGTTGCCGGAACGCTGATCGCAGATGTGTTTTATGAAATCGATACGTATCCGGCACAGGGGTTATTGACCAATATCCGCGATATGAGTTTTAATATCGGCGGAAGCGGAAATCTGATTCTGGATTTGGCAAAACTGGACGATGGACTTCCGGTAAAAGTATGCGCTATCGTCGGAAACGACAGCAGCGGGGATTTGTTAATGGAAACTCTTGCAAATTATCCGAATGTGGATACGGAAAGTATTACGCGGGAAGGAAACAGTTCCGTGACGCATGTGATGAATGCAAAAGATACGAAACAACGGACGTTCTTTTTCCATCCGGCGGCAAGCGACATATTCGATGAAACCTATATCGACTGGGAAAAGATCGATGCACGTATTTTTCATCTGGAATATCTTCTGCTGATGAAAAAGGTGGATGCGCCGGATACGGAATACGGAACGCACGGCGCGCGTATCCTGCATGATGCAAAACAAAGGGGAATGTTAACGTCCGTGGACATTGTTTCCGAACAGAGCGACAGAGCCAGAACCGTCGTAACAGCGGCGTTGGCGTATACCGATATTTGTACGGTAAACGAACTGGAGGCGGAAGCCATTACCGGGATTGCCGTAGCCAAAAACGGCTCCTGGGACAAAGAACGGGTACAGGAAGCCATGCATGCCCTGAAAAATATGGGCGTTGGAAAATGGATCGTTATCCATTCTCCGGAAGGCGGCTACGGTTATGACTGCCAGGCGGCTACCCTGAAATATGTTCCGAGTCTTTGCCTGCCGGATGGCTATATCAAAGGTTCCAACGGAGCCGGGGACGCTTATTGCAGCGGAATCCTTTACGGTGCATATCAGGGAATGGAACTGGAAGAAGCAATGGAACTGGCGACGGCATGCGCCGCGTGTTCTTTATCGGAGAATAACGGGACGGACGGGATGAGGCCGTGTTCACAAGTATGGAAGCTCAGGGAGCAACTAAAATAAAAAGTGTACCTATTTCTTTGATCCTGAGATATGGAAAATGATTTTAGGGATTGTCAAAAGGGTAAATAACACTTATAAATGGACCATAGTACGGGTTAGCAGAATGAGGAATTATAAGAAATTTTTCTCTTGCATTTTAACCCCCATAGTGTTATGATAAAGAAGTAGTCAGATGGTATTTTTTGAGAGTGGACGCGGTGTCCACTCTCAATTTATGTCACAGGAGATTTATGCAATCGGGCCATATATGCAATTTCATAAAGAGAGAAGGTGTGATGGATGTCACAAAAAGAAATGTATGAACAGCGTACGGAACAGCTGATTCTTCCTATATTGAAAGAACTGGATTTTGAACTCGTAGACGTGGAGTATGTAAAAGAAGGAAGCGACTGGTATTTACGCGCATACATTGACAAAGAAAGCGGAATAACGGTCAACGACTGTGAAGCGGTAGCGCGCCGTATGAATGAAATTTTAGACAGGGAAGACTATGTAAAAGATTCTTACATTTTTGAAGTCAGTTCCCCCGGACTCGGAAGGCCTTTGAAAAAAGAAAAAGATTATATCCGCAGCATGGGAAAAAAAGTAGAAATCCGTACTTATAAAACAATAAACCATACGAAAGAGTTTACCGGGATATTGACAGAGTTTGATAAAAAAACGGTAACTATTGTGGGTGAAAATGAACAGGCCATTTGTTTTGAAAAATCAGATATTGCAATCATTCGGTTGGCATTTGACTTTTAAAATTAACTTCTCCGCCGCATTCAGCGAAGTGTTTTGATTACGGCGGAAATTAATCATTACAGCAAATCTGGAGGAAAAAAATGAATAATGAATTGTTAGAAGCGTTAGATGTGCTTGAAAAGGAAAAAGATATCAGTAAAGAAACTTTATTGGAAGCGATAGAAAATTCACTTGTGACAGCCTGCAAGAATCATTTTGGAAAATCCGATAATGTTAAGGTCATCGTAAATGCACAAACAGGCGATTTTCATGTGTGGGCAGAAAAGACCGTAGTGGAAGAAGTGGAGGATCCGGTCATGGAGATCAGCCTTGCCAATGCGAAGCTGATCGACTCTATCTATGAAATCGGCGATGTGGTGAACGTGGAGATTCAGTCCAAAGAATTTGGAAGAATTGCAACTCAAAATGCCAAAAACGTGATCCTGCAGAAGATTCGTGAAGAAGAAAGGAAAGTCGTTTACAACCAGTATTACGGAAAAGAGCGCGATGTCGTAACCGGTATCGTACAGCGTTACATCGGCAATAACATCAGTATTAACCTGGGAAAAGCGGACGCCATCCTGAATGAAAAAGAGCAGGTAAAGGGCGAAGTATTCCAGCCGACGGAACGAATTAAAGTATATATATTAGAAGTAAAGAATACATCAAAAGGTCCTAAGATCATGGTATCAAGGACACATCCGGAACTGGTAAAGAGATTATTCGAATCGGAAGTAACGGAGGTAAAAGAAGGCATCGTTGAGATCAGAAGCATTTCCCGGGAAGCCGGAAGCCGGACAAAGATTGCGGTATATTCCAACGATCCGGATGTCGATCCGGTCGGAGCGTGCGTAGGCATGAACGGAGCGCGCGTCAATGCGATCGTGAATGAACTGCGGGGAGAAAAAATAGATATTATTAACTGGAATGAAAATCCGGCAATGCTGATCGAAAATGCATTGAGCCCGGCAAAGGTGATTTCCGTAATCGCAGATGATGAAGAAAAAACAGCGAAAGTAGTCGTGCCGGATTATCAGTTGTCCCTGGCGATTGGCAGGGAAGGGCAAAACGCAAGGCTGGCGGCGCGCCTGACCGGTTTTAAGATTGATATCAAGAGTGAAACGCAGGCAAGGGAATCCGGTGATTTTATGGATTACGAAGACTACGAAGACTATGAGGAAGATTATGATGATTACGGCCTGGAAGACGAGGGCGGTTTTAGAGAAGAAGCCGGTTTGGAAGACGAGGGCGGTTTTGGAGAAGAAGCCGGTTTGGAAGACGAGGGCGGTTTCGGAGAAGAAGCCGGTTTGGAAGAAAGGGTCTGTTTAGAAGAAGACGAAATCGGAATGTCGGAAGAAATGACGGAAACGGATGCTATGGCAGCGAGTATGGAATTTGATCTTTCTCTGGAGGAAGCGCAGGCGGCATTTGCCAGAGAGTCAGAGGAATAGCATATGGCAAAAAAGATTCCCATGCGGCAGTGCGTCGGCTGTAAAGAGTTAAAGGAAAAAAGAATTTTGATCCGGATCTTAAAAACAGATGACGGAATTATGTTAGATGAAACAGGAAGACAAAACGGACGCGGTGCATATATATGCAGAAATCCGCAATGTTTACAGACGGCCTTAAAGACAAAAGGCCTGGAACGTTCATTAAAGACATCCATACCGGAAGAAGTAAAACTTCGATTAGAAGAGGAGATGAATCATATAAATGAATGATAAAGTGTTATCCCTGTTATCAATAGCCGCAAAATCAGGAAATATTGCAAGCGGCGAATTTTCGGTAGAAAATATGGTAAAGGGAAAGAAAGGATATCTTGTGATCATTTCTATGGACGCCTCGCAGAATACGAAAAAGAAGTTTTATAATATGTGTAAATATTATCATACCCCGATTTACGAGTATGCGACGAAAGAAGCCTTAGGCCATTGGATTGGCAAGGAGTACCGTGTGTGTGTGTGCATCTCGGATGCGGGTCTGGCAAATGCCTTGATGAAACGGTTAGAATCGGAAAAACTGAATAATGGAGGTAAAAGTTAAGTATGGCAAAAAGAATACATCAGATTGCGAAAGAATTGAATGTGTCATCAAAAGAAATAATAAATTATTTAAAGGAGAATATGAAGCAGGAAAAAGAAAAAACAGCGTCCAGCGGGTTGTCGGACCAGGAATTAGGATTGATTATGAATAAATTTGGGAATACTGAAAATGCAGAGAAGAGTGGAAACGCCGATCGGGAGAAGAACAGCGAAAACGAAACTACCGTCAGAACCGAAAATGCCGTGAAAAGTACGGAATCTGTGAAAAGTGCGGAATCTGTGAAAACTGCAGACGTTGTGAAAACTGCAGATGCCGTGAAAACTGCAGATGCTGCAAATGCGGAAAAGGAAAGAACTTTGGGACAGACAGCTAAACCAAAGAAAAAATCCCATATTACGGCAGTGTTTAATCCGCAGAATTCCAAATTGAGCAAAAATAAGCGTCCGAACCGAAAAGGACAAAACGGCGGACGGGTGCAGCAGGACCGCCATCACAGAAGGGCAGAAAGCGCGGAAGGTTCCTTAAGGCCGGGGTTTGAAAGAATTTCTTCCCCGATGCAGTTAAAAGAACGTGTCGCAGCCGGTATGAAAAATCAGAAACAGGCGCAGGGAAAGGCACAGGATGCGAAACCGGCGGGAACAAAAACACTTCATACACAAAGCGCACCGAAAACCCAAAGTATGCAAAATACACCTGATACACAGCCGGCAGCAAAAGCACAGGATACACGGGCAGATGCCGCAAAGACACGGAATGCACAACAATTAAAAGCGGCGGAAGTAAAAACACCGGAAAAGACTGCCGTGCCGACCGACAGCCTGAAATTGGAAAACGCAATTAAAAGGCCTGTTGTAAAAATTCAGGGAAATATTTACAGCAATATGAACAAAAAGCCGGAGGCCAGACAGAATGAGAACAAAACAGAAAGAAACGGTAAAAATAGCGGCCGTGAAAAAACGGGTAACCGTAATTTCCAAAACAATCGCGGTTCTGCCAATAATTCTCAAACTGACAGGGGCGGTCATAGATTCGGTCAGAATCGTAAAACGGAGGGGAGAGGCAGACTAGAGCAGGAGATTACCCGTTTTAACCAGAATGCGGTCAAAGCTTCCGCAGAGGAATCCAAGTCCGGAAAGGAAAGCCGGGATAACCGCGAGCGGGACAGAGAGCGCGAGCATAATAAAAAGAACCGCAGAAATAATTATGAATCCGGAAAGAAACAGGAACGTTATATCAATCTGGAAAAGAACGGCGGCAAAAAGAAAAACAAACAGCCTCAGCCGCCAAAACCACAGGAAAAAGAAGAAGATACGATCAAAACACTTACGCTTCCGGACAGTATTACGATCAAAGATCTGGCGGATCTGATGAAAATACAGCCTTCCGTTCTGATCAAGAAACTGTTTTTGCAGGGGAAGATCGTGACCGTAAACCAGGAAGTGGATTTTGATACGGCGGAAGAAATTGCGCTGGAGTATAACTGTATCTGTGAACATGAAGTCAAAGTAGACGTCATCGAAGAACTGCTGCGGGAAGAAGAGGATGATGAAAGCCTGATGGTTTCCCGTCCGCCGGTCGTATGCGTTATGGGGCATGTTGACCACGGAAAAACCTCGCTTTTGGATGCGATTCGTGAAACAAGGGTAACAGACAGGGAAGCAGGCGGCATTACGCAGCATATCGGTGCGTCCGTAGTGTCGATTAACGGCCAGACGATTACATTTCTGGATACGCCGGGGCATGAAGCGTTTACCGCAATGCGTATGCGCGGCGCAAACTCTACCGATATTGCCATACTGGTAGTTGCCGCAGACGATGGCGTGATGCCGCAGACAATCGAAGCGATCAATCATGCAAAAGCGGCTGGAATCGAAATTATCGTAGCTATCAACAAAATAGATAAGCCAAGTGCAAATATTGAGCGTGTAAAACAGGAACTTTCCGAATATGAACTGATTCCGGAAGACTGGGGCGGCAGTACTATTTTTGTTCCGGTTTCCGCCCATACGCATGAGGGGATTGATCAGTTGCTGGAAATGATTCTGTTAACTGCGGAAATCTGTGAACTGAAAGCCAATCCGAAACGTTCGGCGAGAGGACTGGTCATTGAAGCGCAGCTGGATAAAGGACGCGGTACGGTGGCAACGGTTCTGGTACAGAAAGGCACTTTAAAAGTAGGCGACCCGATTGCGGCCGGAAGCAGTTACGGGAAAGTCCGCGCCATGATTGACGATAAAGGAAAACGTGTCAAAGAGGCAGGCCCGTCCACACCGGTAGAAATACTCGGACTGAGCAGCGTACCGAACGCCGGAGAGATCTTTGTATCCACTTCCAGCGAAAAAGAAGCCCGCAGTTTTGCGGATACGTTCGTATCACAAAGCAAGGAAAAACTGCTGGAAGAAACAAAATCAAAGATGTCGTTAGACGACCTGTTCTCACAGATTCAGGCCGGAAACTTGAAAGAACTCGATATTATCGTCAAGGCAGACGTGCAGGGTTCCGTAGAAGCGGTAAAACAAAGCCTTGTGAAGCTGTCAAATGACGAAGTTGTCGTTAAGATCATCCATGGCGGCGTAGGCGCCATTAATGAATCCGATATTATCCTGGCATCTGCTTCCAACGCAATTGTCATTGGATTTAACGTCAGGCCGGATCCTACGGCAAAAGCGACTGCAGAACGGGAAGGCGTAGACGTCCGTCTTTACAAGGTCATTTACAATGCAATCGAAGATGTGGAAGCGGCAATGAAAGGAATGTTGGATCCTGTTTTCGAAGAAAAAGTTATTGGCCATGCGGAAATCCGCCAGATATTCAAAGCATCCGGTATCGGAAATATTGCCGGTTCCTATGTGCTGGACGGTACTTTTGAACGCGGATGTAAAATACGGATTTCCCGTGAGGGCGAGCAGCTGTTTGACGGCGATCTTGCATCCTTAAAACGGTTTAAAGACGACGTAAAAGAAGTCAGAGCAGGATACGAGTGCGGCCTTGTTTTTGAAGGATTCCATGACTTTGCGGAACTGGATATCGTAGAAGCTTATAAGATGGTAGAAGTACCACGATAGAAAAATTATTTGCTTAAAGTGAAAAGAACAGTAGAAGTACTGTGATAGGAGCATGATTTATGAGAAAAAACAGCATAAAGAATATTCGGGTGAACGAAGAAGTCATGCGGGAACTCAGTCAGATTATCCGCAATGAAATCAAGGACCCGAGAATACATCCGATGACTTCCGTAGTAACGGTGGAAGTTGCCACGGATTTGAAAAGCGCCAAAGCATATATTAGCGTACTGGGGGATGAAAAGCAGCAGCAGGATACGATTGCGGGATTAAAAAGTGCGGAAGGGTTTATTCGCAGGAAACTGGCTTCCAATATTAACCTGCGTAATACCCCGGAAGTTACGTTTATTCTTGACCAGTCGATCGAATACGGCGTCCGTATGTCAAAACTGATTGATGACGTCAACAAAGGGAGTGAAGCGTAAATGGAAAAGCTGGACGTTTATTTGTCGGGTATAGAAAGCGTCGCTATATCCGGCCATGTCAGGCCGGACGGCGACTGTACCGGTTCCTGTCTGGCGGTGTACAATTATATTTGCCGGTATTTCCCGCAGATTGAAGCGGATTTGTTTTTAGAACCGATTCAGAATGTTTTTCGGTTTTTGGCCAATTCGGAAAAAATCAATTCCGATTATGACAGGCAGAGAAAATACGACCTGTTCATTGCCCTTGACTGCGGGGATCTGAAACGCCTTGGAGATGCGGCGAAGTATTTTGAAACCGCGAAGAAAACGCTTTGCATTGATCATCATATCAGCAATGCCAGTTTTGCGGACGTCAATTATATTGAACCGGAAGCGAGCTCTACATCGGAACTGATCTACGGCCTGATGGAGGAAAAAAAGATTACAAAAGAGATTGCGGAATGTATTTATGTCGGACTGGTGCATGATACCGGCGTATTTCAGTATTCCTGTACTTCCGCAAAAACAATGCGTATTGCGGGCAGGCTTATGGAAAGCGGGATCGACTTTTCCAAAATTGTGGACGATACGTTTTACAGCAAAACATTTGCACAGAATAAAATCCTCGGAAAAGCTTTGTTAAACAGTGAATTGTATCTGAACGGCAAAGTGATCGCCGGTGTGGTTACGGAAGAAGAAATGGCGGAGTTTGGCGTATCGCCGAAAGACCTGGACGGAATCGTCAGTCAGCTCCGCGTCACGAAAGGCATAGAAACGGCTGTTTTTCTGTATCAGAGCAGCGAAAAAGAATATAAAGTCAGTATGCGTTCTAACGGCACGGTAGATGTGGCGGCCATTGCGGTTGCGTTTGGAGGGGGCGGCCATGTCCGCGCTGCCGGAGCTACAATGGAAGGAAGCAGAGAAAAAATACTGGAACGTTTACTGGAAAAGATAAAAGAGCAGTCAGGTAATGTATGATAGATGGAATTTTAAACGTTTATAAAGAAAAAGGATATACTTCCCATGATGTGGTAGCTCGTCTGCGCGGTATGCTGAAACAGAAAAAAATCGGACATACCGGGACGCTGGATCCGGATGCGACCGGCGTACTTCCGGTCTGCCTCGGAAAAGCGACGAAAGCGGCGGACATGCTAACCGATTCCGGAAAAGAATACGAAGCGGTACTGCTTCTTGGGATAAAAACGGATACGCAGGATATTTCCGGTAACATTCTGGAGGAAAAAGCGGTTTCCGTCAGGGAAGAAGAAGTGATTGACATAGTCCGGTCGTTTGTCGGCAGCTATGAACAGATCCCGCCCATGTATTCGGCTTTGAAAGTCAACGGGAAAAAGCTTTATGAATACGCGCGGGAGGGAGTTGAGATCGAGCGGAAATCCCGTCAGGTCAGTATTTATGGGATACATATTCAAAATATAAATCTGCCGGAAGTGAGTTTCCGTGTCCGCTGCTCCAAAGGAACCTATATCCGTACGCTGTGTTATGATATTGGAGAAAAACTTGGGTGCGGCGGCTGCATGAAAAGCCTGGTCCGGACAGAAACATCCGGTTATGTCCTGGCGGATGCGAAAAAGCTGGAAGAAATCGAACAATATATAAAAACAGGGCGGTTAGAGGAAATTTTGAAGCCGGTCGACGGCGTGTTTCAAAATTATCCCCGGTATACGGTAAAAGAAGAATATGAACATTATTTATATAACGGGAATCCAATAGACACGGACTGGCTAGAGGAAAAAAAACCGGCGGAAGAATACGGGCAGGCAGATCAGGTCAGATTATATGACCGGCAGGGCGGTTTTATCGGAATTTACCGTCAAAAAGGAGACATCCTGAAACCCGTGAAAATATTCTGGAGAAAAGAGTAACATGGAATTAGTAAAAGGAACGACACAATTGCAATTGGAACAGCCGACAGCAGTGTCATTTGGAAAATTTGACGGTCTGCATATGGGGCATAAGCTTTTGGTGGAACGCCTGTTAACGCAAAAAAAAGAAGGCTTGCAGACCGTGGCGTTTTCTTTTGATGTTCCGCCGGCTCTTGTGACAGGCGGGCAGGAAGCAAAAGTATTAACGACGAACGAAGAAAAAATCTTTGTTTTCTCCAAAACGGGGATTGATTATCTGATCGAATATCCGTTTACAGATGAGATCCGTAATATGGAAGCAATTGTTTTTTTGGAGAAAATAGTAGCGGACCTGCACGTCAGGCATATTATTGTGGGGACGGATTTCCGGTTTGGGTATAACCGAAAAGGGGACGCGCAGTTATTAAAGGAACAGGCGAAACGCCTGGGATACCGTCTGGATATTGTTGAAAAAATGCAGTATGGGCATCGGGATATCAGCAGTACGATGATCCGCAAATTTATCGCCGAAGGACAGGTGGAAACGGCAAACCTGCTTTTAGGGTATCCGTATTTTATGCAGGGAGTCGTCGAATGTGGAAAGAAGATCGGCAGGACGATCGGGATACCAACCGTAAATCTGCTTCCGGCTTCGGAAAAACTTCTTCCGCCTTATGGAGCCTATGCTTCCAGAATTACCGTGAACGGGAAATCTTATTCGGGAATTACCAATATCGGTGACAATCCGACGGTGGAACATACCGGATTTACAAAAGTGGAATCACATATTTTTGATTTCCATGAAATGATATATGGACAGCAGATTTCAGTGGAATTTCTGGAATTTCTGCGCGGAGAAAAGAAATTTGAGTCGCTGGAAGCATTAAAAAAACAGATTGAGCATGATATACAATATGTAAAAAGCAAATATTAGATTACCGATATCAGTACAGTATGGCTGGACATATCCGTCCAGCCGTTTTTACGGAACGGGTTTTTTGAAGTATCCAGAAGCTGATAGGATAAAAAATATTATCGAAACGTTACGTTTGCCAACAGATTTCCAGGCTGTGCTGCCAGAGAGGGAAACATTGGAAGAATTTTTATAGTATCCCTTATCCCCGGGAAAACGGGCGAAATGGATTCCCCCGAGTTCACTGTCTGAGGTTTTCCTCAAGGTTTGGGGCGCACCTGGGCGGGACATGTTTTTCTTCCTGGACAGCCTTTCTGGTTTTCCTAACAGCGGCGTCAAGCACGTTCGATGAGGGTATGCCCTACGAAACTCGGGACTGCCATACAAAGTAACAGAATCCGGAATTACTTTGCAATGGCAGTCCCTCAGACAGTCGCCGGCATACCCATTCGTGCTTTTCCTGCCGCTGATAAGGAAAACGCACAAAAGACTTCCAATGGAAGAAAAGAACATTGCCCCGCCTCTGGTGCGCATCCATTTATGGCAAACATTTTGTTTGTCATAAATTCTGGAACTGATTTCCCGGCCCTGGCAGCATAGCCGGAAATCTATGTCATAAAAGTACAGATAATATTTTTTATCGCATCAGCTCTCAGGAAACTTAAAATCTGTTCTGCAAAAATGGCTGGGCAGATACGCCCTGGAAACAATTATTACAAAAATGTTACAAAAATATGTTGACAATGTCAGATATTGCAGTTATACTATAGCTGTTAAAAAACAGAAATGACAAAGATTGATAATAGACGGAGGAAACAAATGAAATTTCGGTATAAAGAATTTGTAATTGCAATGGCGGCTGTAGCAGTAACTGCAATGGGAGCGACAAGTGTAAAGGCGGATACCACAGACGGAAACAATGCGAACGCAGGCGTTTCTGCGGCTGTCAGCACGATTATTTCAACGAATGATACGGCTTCTGTTGCTGAAAATCCATCGGTACAGACAACGGCGGCAGAAATATATTACGGATATACGAATCTTGGTATTGCAAATGTGGAAAACTATTTGAATGTCAGGGAAGCGGCGGCGGAAGACGCCAAACTGGTTGGGAAAATGCCAGTTAACGCCGGATGTGAGATTTTAGGTGAAGAAAACGGCTGGTACCAGATAGAATCCGGAGAAGTAAGCGGATATGTAAAAGCAGAGTATTTAATGACCGGAGAAGCCGCAAAACTGAAAGCGGACGAAGTTGCCACAACGATGGCTACCGTACAGACAGAAACATTAAATGTACGAAATGAAGCGAATACAGACAGTCCGATTATTGTACAGGTCGGCGACAGTGAGAAACTTCAGGTAGTAGAGCAGATTGACGGCTGGACAAAAGTAGCGGTCGACGATATGGAAGGCTATGTAGCCAATGAATTTGTATCGGTTTCCGTAGAATTGGAAGACGCTCTTACTATGTCGGAAGTGAACTATGGAGAAGGCGTATCCGACGTACGTGTGGATCTTGTGTCTTATGCGCTGCAGTTTGTCGGAGGACGTTATGTCTGGGGCGGCACGAGCCTGGAGAACGGTGTAGACTGTTCCGGGTTTACAATGCAGATTTTAGGAAAATACGGGGTTTCACTGCCTCATTCTTCCGCGGCGCAGCCGGCCAGCGGTACAAAAATTGATCCGGCAAACGCGCAGCCAGGAGATCTGTTCTTCTATGGAAACGGCGGCAGTATTAATCATGTGGCTATCTATATTGGAGGCGGCCAGATCGTACATGCAAGCAGCGCGAAAACGGGTATTAAGATTTCCAATGCGTATTACAGAACGCCAATTTGCGTAGTTAGCTATTTTTAGTAACAGTTCAGCCATCGCCGAAATTATGGGCGAATCATGCTTGCATGAATGAGCACATAATGCAGGCGATGAGCGGAACGCCCCTTAAGCCTCAGACAGGAGCTGCTTACAGCAGCGGATAGCCTGTTTTACAGGCGGTCTGTGGCTTGTTTAAAGGGGCGTGGGCTGAACTGTTGTTACTTTTTACAGGACAGGCGGTCTGTGGCTTGTTTAAAGGGGCGTGGGCTGAACTGTTGTTACTTTTTACAGGATGTGGAAGTAACAACAGTTACTATTTTTAAGGATACATTTTAAGGATACATTTTAAGGATACATTTTAAGGATACAAGAAATTTTACTGTTTACAGGCAGGTAAATATGTGGTATTATATTATGGCATGAGCAAAGCCCATATTCGGTATTTGGACACTCCGGCCTCATACTGAGTTTCATGCATGTGTAAAGCAGGGCGTTAAGAATAGCAGGAGGTTATCAAAAATGATAGCAAAGGAAAAGAAAAACGCAATTATTGCAGAATACGGAAGAACCCCGAATGATACCGGTTCTCCGGAAGTTCAGATCGCAATTCTGACAGCCAGGATCGCAGAACTGACAGAACATTTAAAAGAGCACCAGAAAGATCATCATTCCAGAAGAGGTCTTTTGAAAATGGTTGGTAAAAGACGTGGTTTGTTAGCTTATTTAAAGAAAATTGATATTGAAAGATATCGTTCTTTGATCGAACGTCTTGGCATTAGAAAATAAGCCTGAAAGAAGATGATAAAATAGAGCGGAGGATATCCGCTCTGTTTTTCTTTTGAAAGAAAAGGAGAAAAATATGTACAAAAGTTATTCAATGGAAATTGGCGGTAAGACTTTTACGGTAGATATCGGAAGAGTGGCTGCCCAGGCAAACGGAAGCGCATTCATAAGATATGGCGATACCACGGTTTTGTCTACGGCTACGGCTTCTGTAAAACCACGGGACGGGATTGATTTTTTTCCGTTAAGCGTGGAATTTGAAGAAAAAATGTATTCGGTTGGCAAAATTCCGGGAGGATTTAACAAGCGAGAGGGGAAAGCGTCTGAAAACGCCGTATTGACTGCCCGCGTGATCGACCGGCCAATGCGCCCTTTGTTTCCGAAAGATTACAGAAACGACGTCACATTAAACAATCTGGTGATGAGCGTTGACCCGCAGTGCCGTCCGGAGATCGTAGCGATGCTCGGTTCGGCAATCGCCACCTGCGTTTCGGATATTCCATTTGACGGCCCGTGCGCCATGACCCAGATCGGAATGATCGACGGAGAGTTTCTTGTGAATCCGTCGCAGGAAGAGTGGGGAAAAGGCGATCTGAAACTTACGGTTGCTTCTACGGCTCAGAAAGTAATTATGATCGAGGCCGGAGCCAATGAGATTCCGGAAGAGAAAATGATCGAAGCGATTTATAAAGCACATGAGATCAATCAGACGATCATCGAATTTATCAATAAAATCGTTGCGGAAACCGGTAAACCAAAACACGAGTATACAAGCTGCGCGGTTCCGCAGGAAATGTTTGACGAAATCAAACAGATCGTTTCCCCGGAGGAAATGGAAGAGGCCGTATTTACCGATGAGAAACAGGTACGGGAAGAAAATATTCGCGTGATAAAAGAGAAACTGGAAGAAGCTTTTGCGGAAAAAGAAGAATGGCTGGAATTACTGGAGGAAGCGGTATACCAGTATCAGAAAAAGACGGTCCGCAAAATGATTTTAAAAGACCACAAACGGCCGGACGGCCGGGCGATCGACCAGATCCGCCGTCTGGCTGCGGAAGTGGATATTATTCCGCGTGTACACGGCTCCGCGATGTTTACCCGCGGACAAACCCAGATCTGTGACGTGGTCACGCTGGCTCCGCTGTCCGAAATGCAGAAAGTGGACGGAATTGATGAAAATATTACCGGAAAACGATATATGCATCATTACAATTTCCCGTCTTACTCTGTCGGAGAAACCAAACCGTCCAGAGGCCCGGGGCGCCGCGAGATCGGACACGGTGCGCTGGCAGAACGTGCGCTTATGCCGGTGCTTCCGTCCGAAGAGGAATTTCCGTATGCCATCCGTGCCGTATCTGAAACTTTTGAATCGAACGGTTCTACTTCCATGGCATCTACGTGCGCTTCCTGTATGGCTTTGATGGCAGCCGGAGTACCAATCAAAAAGATGGTTGCAGGTATTTCCTGCGGACTTGTGACCGGCGATACCGACGATGATTATGTTGTTCTGACGGATATTCAGGGATTGGAAGATTTCTTTGGAGATATGGACTTTAAAGTGACCGGTACGCATGAAGGAATCACAGCGATTCAGATGGATATCAAGATTCACGGCCTGACGCGCCCGATCGTGGAAGAAGCGATCCGAAGAACGCGCGAGGCAAGGCTGTATATTATGGACGAAGTAATGTCGAAAGCAATCGCTGCTCCGCGGGAAGAAATTGGCGAATATGCGCCGAAGATCGTTTCCATGCAGATTGATCCGGCAAAAATTGGCGATGTGGTCGGACAGCGCGGAAAGACGATCAATGAGATTATTGAGCGTACCGGTGTGAAGATTGATATTACTGACGACGGCAGCGTATCCATCTGCGGTACGGAGAAAGATAAAATGCAGGAAGCCGTACACATGATTGAAATTATTACCACTGATTTTGAGGCCGGACAGATCTTTACCGGTACGGTTGTCAGCATCAAAGAGTTTGGGGCATTTATCGAATTTGCTCCAGGGAAAGAGGGAATGGTCCATATATCCCGCATTTCCAAAGAAAGAATCAACCGTGTGGAAGACGTGCTCACGCTGGGTGATAAAGTGACCGTTGTGTGCATGGGAAAAGACAGAATGGGACGGATCAGCTTCAGTATGAAAGATGTGCCCAAAAACAAAGCGAAGGCTTAATGAAAAATGAAACAGAAGATTCCAAAGAGATGGAAATATTTTCAGGTTATCCCAAAGAAATGGAAACATTTTTTTGGGATAATTGTGCGTTGAAAGACAGGAACCATTTGTCTGTGTGATTCGTACATTATATTATGAACAGAGTACGAAAAGAAATTGATGCTGAGTATGCTTACAAAAGAGGATACTTTGGCAGGCACAATACAATCGCTGTTTTAGATACCGGAATTGCCCGGCATGATGACCTGCGTGATCAGGTGATCTGTTTTAAGGATTTTGTGCAGCAAAGAAACTCCGCATATGATGACAACGGACATGGTACGCATATTGCCGGAATTATTGCAGGAAGCGGTGAAAAGTCGAACGGCAGATATATGGGGATCGCTCCAGCTTCGGATCTTATCATTTTGAAAGTCATGGATTCTTTTGGAAACGGAAAGACGGAACGTTTCATCCAGGCCATCGACTGGATGATCCGATATAGGAAAAAGTACGGGATACGTATTGCAAATCTGTCCGCGGGAATGATTTATGACGCTTCGGATTTGGGGCAGATCAAATTGCTGCAGGCTGTCGAACAGTTATGGGAGGAGGGCATTATTGTCATGACCGCTGCCGGAAACAACGGCCCGAATAAACAAACCATTACCGTGCCGGGAATGCTTCGGACCGTTATCACTGTAGGCAGCAGTGATGACCGTGAAATAAAAAAAAGAGGAGGACGGTTAAAGGCCGGATACAGCAGTACAGGCCCGACCAGACAGTGTATCGTCAAGCCTGAATTGCTGGCGCCTGGAACTAATATCGTAAGCTGCGCGTTCAGGAACAACGGATATTCTTATAAAAGCGGTACTTCTATGGCAACGCCGGTAGCGGCGGGAGCTATTTCACTTCTTCTGGAAAAATATCCGTATCTGGAACCGGCAGACGTCAAAGTCCGTTTGTATGAGAGATTAAAAAGCAATCTGTTTCCAGGCTGCTGGGGCAAGCTGAACGTCCGGCAGATGATGAAATAATATGTTTCAGGATGTACCTTTTGCGCCCGCACATTTTGATGAGTCCGTATGTCTTTATGCGCCCGTATATTTTTGGAATAGTGCCTGAAAATGATCACGGAGGCGCGCCTTTTCTACGGATTCTCCGTATACGATCGGGATTTTTCCCAGTTCCGTATCGTTACAATAGTAATGCAGGTATCCAGCTGTATCGCCTTTTTTTATTGGTGCGCTTACAGATTCCGGCAGTTCTGGTGTAACCGTGATTGAGTTTTCCGGCTGACTGGATTCCAGCAAAGTTTTAAAAGTACCTTTGTATTCCAGGCGGACTGTTTTGGATACGCCTTTTGTAACAGGCAGATCCGGCAGCGTTTGCCTGTCAGTATCTTCATACAGATAAAAGTTTGCAAATCCGTATTCCAGTAAGGTGACGGCATCTGCAAAACGAACTTTATAGTCAGGCGCCGCCATAATGACCGCGATCAGGTTCAGTCCGTTTTTCTGAGCAGTAGCGGAAACACAGTATTTGGCGAGTGAGGTAGATCCGGTCTTTAGTCCTGTGGCATATTCATACTGGCGGATCAGTTTATTTGTATTTGTCAATGTAAATTCTTTGGAACCTTTGGCTGTAGTATGGGTGATGTTTTCCTGCCAGATTGTCGTATAGTCGTGGATTTGAGGATGGTTTATGATCAGTTCCCGTGACATCAGGGCAATATCACGCGCCGTCGTATAATGACCGTCTGTATCAAGGCCGCAGCAATTTACAAAGTGCGTATGTTCCATTCCAAGTTCGGCTGCCCGGTTGTTCATCTGATTTACAAATTCTTCTTCGCTTCCGGCAACAAATTCAGACATTGCGACTGCGGCGTCATTGGCGCTGGCAACGGCGATACATTTAATCATTGTTTCCACGGTCTGGATCTCGCCGGCTTCCAGAAATACCTGAGAGCCGCCCATTCCGGCAGCATGTTCAGATACGGTGACGCTGTCCTCTAAATGAATCTGCCCGCGGTCCAGTGCTTCAAAGATCAGCAGCAAAGTCATGATTTTTGTCACGCTGGCCGGTTTTAATTCTTTATTACTGTCCAGTTCATAGAGAATTTTTCCGGTGGCAGCATCCATAAGCAAAACGCTTGGCGCGGACAGGGGCAGGGATGCAGCGTTGTTTTGGCTGCCATCCGTAGCGTTTTCCGTGTTCGTTTGACGGCTGTCGGTGGGATTATCCGCGTTATTTTGGCTGTTGTCGGTGGGATTATCCACGTTATTTTGGCTACTGTCGGTGGGATTTTCTGAGTCTTCCGTTGTTTCTTCTGTCGCCTGTGCGGCAAATACGGGGAACGATAAGGAGGACAGATAAATAGCGCCTCCCAAAATCAGTATAAAGATAAATTTGAATAAAGAAGCAACGTGGAAAGAAAGCTTATCATATTTCATGGTAATTCCCGATTGCAAAATCTCTTGTTATATTCTATCATGAAAAGAAATAAAATATGTCTGTACTTCAGGAAAAGGAGTAAAAAAATGACTCTACTTTTAATAATCGTTATTTTGATAGCCATAGCAGTAGTGGTGCAGTATATAGAATTACAGAAATTTACGGCAGACCATTTTACGGTGGAATCGGAAAAAGTCAGGACGAGTTTCCGGCTGGTTGTTTTTGCGGACCTGCACGGCCATGCTTTTGGAAAAAACAATTCCAGGCTGATTGAGCAGACAAAAAAAGCCCGGCCGGATTATATTTTAACAGCGGGCGATATGATTACGGCAAAAGAAACAGGACGGTATGGAGAAGTTTTGGATTTTATGATACGGCTGCGCGAGATCGCGCCGGTGTATTACGGCATGGGAAATCACGAGGGGCGTGTAAAAATGCCGGAATCTTCCTGTTATGAAGATTATCTGGAATATGAAGCCGGACTGAAAGCAGAAGGCATCCATGTGCTGGATAATGAAAAAGCCGAGATTTCCAATTCATCAGAATCAGAATCCTGTACGTCATCAGAATCAGAATCCGGTTCGACTGCAGGAGAGGATACGGTATTGCTGTACGGACTGACGCTGCCGGTTTCCTGCTATGAAAAAAGAGAACCGGTGCCGCTTTCCGAAGAATATATTGTGGAACAATTGGGGAGAGGGGAACCGGAAAAATTTCAGATTTTACTGGCGCATAGCCCGGCTTACTGTGAACAGTATGCAAAATGGGGAAGCGACCTTACGTTTTGCGGGCATAATCATGGCGGTTTGATTCGGATACCAGGGGTGGGAAGCGTTTTTTCCCCGCAGTTTGAGTGGTTTCCGAAATACGACAGAGGGCATTATCTGTTACAGGGGAAAGACAGTGCGGAGAAAAAACATGTGATCGTCAGTGCCGGCCTGGGGACGCATACGTTTCATATCCGCATTTTTAACCGGGCGCAGCTTCTTGTTGTGGATGTTTGCCCGAAGCGGAGGTAACATGATAACAGAAAAGTAATTGAGATTTTCTGCATAAATTATAATTGAAAATTTTTATAATTTCGTTTTTTGTATTTAGGTCAGTTTTTGAGTATACTAAAGAGACACTTATAAGAAAGAGGTGAGTTGTATGAATCCAGCACAGCAGGCTTTGGATTATCAGAGAGAAATAGATGAAAACCAGAAACAGGTACGGGTAATGGTAATGGAAAGTTGTGGTAGTATGGAGATATGAAAACAGAAAGGAAAGCAGGTGGAAAGACTGACAGTGACGGATAAGCAACATCAGGAAGATTTGCAACGTTTGCGTTTGTTAAGGCTAATTGATGATGACTTTATGCGTTCTCTTTTCAAGGATAACATTCCATTGGCTGAATTTGTGTTACGCATTATCACTGATAAACCGGATTTAATTATTACTGATTGTGAAACACAGAAAGATATGAAAAGACTGGCTGGAGCACGTTCTATTTGTTTGGATGCATATGGAATAGATTTAATTGGAAAAAAATGATTTGGAAGTCCAGAGGCAAGACAAGGGAGCAGACCCACACAGAGCAAGATATCATTCAAGTGTAATGGATATAGAGAATCTCCATTCCGGTCAGGAATTTAAAGAATTGCCAGATACATATACAATTTTTATCATTGAAAAAGA
This sequence comes from Eubacterium sp., assembly GCA_022796875.1. Classification (GTDB taxonomy): domain Bacteria; phylum Bacillota; class Clostridia; order Lachnospirales; family Lachnospiraceae; genus JAAWJJ01. Next base: position 23,308 of record JAAWJJ010000058.1, read on the forward strand.
TTTTTTTGATCAGTGCGAAGCAGTTTATCTGATTGAGAGAATCAATCTTAGAACGGGTAAATCCTTTGAAGATGGGCAGCATATTCTTTATGTGAATGGTGAATATCGTGGTGACTCCGCTATAGGGAAACTCATGCACGATTTTAATTGTACACAAGTATCCGATATGAATTGCAAACCGAACACGGTATCTAAAAGTGTACCCGAAAGGAGTGAGCGAGATGTGTAAAATTATGGAAGATATGAGAAGTGAATCTTTAAAAGAGGTCGCTCTTCGTATGCTGTCAGCTGGAAAATATGCT
>JAAWJJ010000005.1 GCA_022796875.1 Eubacterium sp.
AACGATACGTTCTGATAACACTTTTTATATCATCATATTGCAAAAGTATTGATAAAGCCGTTTTGTTAAAAAATGTGGAAACTGCCAACGATTTTCCCAAACTGTAAAAATCAACTGATTTTTAAGCGATTGCCCTGTCTGCCTTTGAAACCCTATTGACTTTATCGTGATAAACCATTACTATAGTAAAGGAATTTTAAATGAACAAAGGAGAGTTTAATTATGAAAAGAAAAATAGCATTATTATTAACCGCCGGCATGATCGCGGCGTCACTGGCAGCATGCGGCAACGCATCATCCGGAGCAGGCACGGATGCTCCTGCGAATGAAAACACCAGAGCAGACAGCGAAACGTCCGCAAACGAAGACGCCTCCGCAGGCGATGATTCTTCTGCAAACGAAGACTCTTCCGCAGGCGGCGATTCTTCCGACAGCGACCTTGCCTATGTAAAAGACAAAGGCACTCTGGTCGTCGGCATCACGGATTTTGAGCCGATGGATTACAAAGACGACAACGGCGAATGGATCGGATTTGATGCGGATCTTGCAAAAGCTTTCGGCGAAAGCATCGGTGTAAACGTTGAATTTGTGGAAATCGAATGGGACAACAAAGTTATGGAACTGGATGCCAAAAGCATTGACTGCGTATGGAACGGCATGACCCTGACCGACGAAGTAACCAGTTCCATGGACTGTACTAACCCTTACTGTGAAAACGCACAGGTCGTGATTGTTCCGGCTGACGTCGCGGACCAGTACCAGGATGAAGAAAACCTGAAAGATCTGGCATTTGCCGTTGAAACGGGCAGCGCCGGTGAAAAACAGGCCGTTGAACGCGAACTGAATTACACCCCGGTACAGTCACAGGCCAATACGCTGTTGGAAGTTTCTTCGGGAACATCTGACGCTGCTATTATTGATTCCCTGATGGCTGCCGCCATGGTAGGAGAAGGCACCAGTTATGCGGATCTTACTTATACGGTAAAACTGAATGCAGAAGAATACGGTGTCGGTTTCCGCAAAGGCTCCGATTTAAAAGACGAATTAAATAAATTCTTTTCTGCAAGCTACAAAGACGGTACCATGACGGAACTTGCAGAACAGTACGGCGTTCAGGCCGCCATTATCGAACAGCAGTAGCAGCCGCTTTACCGCGCGCATACCACAAAACAGATTTTAAAAACAGGGGATACATATGGATTTAATCATGGAACAACTGCCAATTGTCATCCATTCATTAAACATTGGCTTTTTACAAACTTTAAAACTGTTTGGCATCACATTACTCGGTGCAATCCCGCTTGGGTTAGTCATCTCATTCGGTTCTATGTCACGTTTCAAACCTTTATGCGCGGTTGCAAAATTTATTGTCTGGATTATCCGCGGTACGCCGTTGATGATCCAGCTTTTGATCATCTACTATTTCCCCGGACTGGTACTGCACAACGCCGTCTGGGGAAGCGGGGAAACCGGCCGTTTTACCGCTGCAGCCATTTCATTTATTATTAACTATGCCTGCTATTTCTCCGAAATTTACCGCGGCGGCATCCAGAGCGTCCCGGTCGGGCAGGAAGAAGCCGGATTGGTGCTCGGTATGACGAAAATGCAGATTTTCTTCCGTGTAAAACTGATGCAGATGATTAAAAAAATCGTCCCTCCGATGTCCAATGAAATTATTACTCTGGTAAAAGACACCTCTCTGGCGCGGATTATCGCCCTGCAGGAAATCATCTGGGCCGGTCAGGCATTTTTAAAAGGCTCGCAGGGTATTTCCGGCGCAATCTGGCCGTTGTTTTTTACCGCTGTGTACTATCTCATTTTCAATGGAGTCCTCACCGTTATCCTCGGACGAATTGAAAAGAAACTGAGTTATTTCCAGTAAAGGAGGATATGGAGTATGGCAATTTTAGAAGCAGAACATTTAATCAAATCCTTTGACCGCACGGAAGTGTTAAAAGATATCAGTTTTTCTCTGGAAAAAGGTCAGGTTCTTTCCATCATAGGTTCCTCCGGAAGCGGGAAAACAACGCTGTTACGCTGTTTAAATTTTCTGGAACGTCCGGACGGCGGCATTATCCGGGTCAACGGCAAAATTATTTTTGACGGCAGCGATCCGTCCACCTGGCAGGAATCGCAGGTGCGCAAAAAAAGACTTCACTTCGGGCTGGTCTTCCAGTCTTTCCATCTTTTTCCGCAATATACCGCTTTAAAAAACGTTATGCTGGCAAAAGAATTACTGGCAAAAGAGCTGCCGGATTACAAAAACCGCAAAAAAGAAATACAGGAAGAAATCGAAACCCAGGCGAAATTGCTGTTAAAACAAATGGGGCTATCCGAACGGATGAACAATTATCCCCACCAGCTTTCCGGCGGGCAATGCCAGCGTGTCGCCATTGCTCGTGCGCTGGCCTTACAGCCGGACATCCTCTGTTTTGACGAACCGACCTCCGCTCTTGATCCGGAGCTGACCGGGGAAGTTTTAAAAGTAATCAAAGAACTGGCCGACCAAAATACAACCATGCTGATCGTCACTCACGAAATGGCGTTTGCACGGGATGTTGCCAGCCATGTAATCTTCATGGACGACGGCACGATACTGGAACAGGGAAGCCCTTACGAAGTGTTTGAAAATCCGAAAGAGGAACGGACCAGGCAGTTTCTTGCAAGATATTCACAGGAAGCGTAATTGCAGCTGCTTATCCCGTGAAACGTAACGGTAGACTACTGCTTTAAAAAAAATAAAAAACCATCTTTTATTTTCTTCCTGTTTCATGTATACTAAAACAGATGGGTATAAATCCCCAAATACAATGATACCGGCACTCCATTCTGAAGATTTGTACAGAAATCGACAGGCCAAAATACCGGAAGCACTAAGGAGATTATCAAAATGAGCCAGGAAAAAGTAGATCGTTATAAAAAAGAAAAAGCAAACAGAAAACAGGCTGTGGCACGGGAAAGACGCAATCGTTACCTTTCACGTATTATTATCATAGCGGTGATAGCGGCGATTGTTGTCTGGGCCTGCTTTTCTATCCGTTCCATGATAATGGCGTCCCAGGGGCCGACCATGACTTATATTAATACAGAACCGATTACGGATTACATGAATTCGTTAGACGCCGCTGAATAAGAAAGGCATACTGTCCAAAAAGCAGGCCGATCTTAACAAAACAGGAGAATATTCCGCACAGGATATGTATTGATACCGGTCAGACATACAGAAACTCTCATTGCTTCCGTTCAGAAAACAATGAGAGTTCTTTTTTACCGGACTTTCCTATCTGATAATATTCCCCAAAATTCCGTAAGAAATAATCGTCATAATAAAAGCCGACAGACATAATCCCAGCAGTTCCGCCAGCACTGCTTTTTTTGTATCCACATCCAGTAACGCTGCGATCAAGGAACCCGTCCAGGCTCCGGTTCCCGGAATCGGAATCCCGACAAACAGCATCAGACCCACAAATTCGTATTTCCGGATCTTATCACTTTTTCCCATGGCCTTATTTTCCAGCCATTCCACCGGCCTGCGGAACAAACGGAACCGTTTCATCCAGTGAAAAATCTTTTTAATAAAAAACAAGATAAACGGAATCGGGATAATATTTGCCAAAATACAAAGCGGCACCGCTTTTATCATCTGCACATCCAAAAAAGTGGCCGCCAAAAGTCCTCCTCTTAATTCCAAAACCGGAAACAGCGAAATAATAAAACAAACTGCTTCCCTTGATACGTATTCTCCCAAGGTGTTCGTAAACCAGGTAACCAAACCTTCCAAAACTTAATCTCCTATTCTTTCTTTCAAATTTTTCAAAATTCTTTCAAACTTCTACAAATTCTTTCAAAATCCTACAAAAAAACTCCGGTACATTTTTCCTTTAAAAAATTTAACAGGCAGTCCATCTCTTCGTCCGTTCCGACCGTAATCCTTAAATACCGGTCGATCCGCGGTTTTTCAAAATAGCGGACAAAAATCCCCGCTTCTTTTAACTGCGCAAACAGCTCCTTTGCGGAATACTGCGGATGCGTGACGAACAGAAAATTGCTTTTGGAATCCGCAAAAACAAATCCCAGTCCTGCCAGTTCCTTTTTCATACGTTCCCTTGTGGAAATAATTTTATGGATGGTTTCCGTAAAATATTCCTGATCCCGGACAACCGCCGCCCCCATCAGGACAGACGGACGGCTCATCGTATACGAATTAAAAGAATATTTTGCGTCGTTCAGATATTTGATCAGTTTCTCGCTGCCAAACGCATACCCGATCCTTAACCCTGCCAGGGAACGCGACTTTGAAAAAGTCTGCACAACTAATAAATTATCATACTTTTCTATCAATGGCAAGACGGAAATTGTCCCAAAGTCCACATACGCCTCGTCCACGATCACGACCGTGTTCTGATTGGCCGCAATAATCGCCTCTATATCCGAAACAGGCAGTTCCACGCCGGTCGGCGCGTTTGGATTCGGGAATACGATACCGCCGTTTTCTGCAAAATAGTCTTCCTTTATGATCTCAAACCTGTCGTTTAGCGGAATCTGGCGGTACGGAATACGAAACAGTTCCGCCCACACATCATAAAAAGAATACGTAATATCCGGAAATAAAATCGGACGTTCCGAATTGAAAAAAGTCAAAAACGCCATTGCCAGCACATCGTCCGAACCGACTCCGGCAAATACCTGCGATTCCTTTACCCCGTAAGTTTCGGCAATCGCCGTTACTAATTCCGATGCTGCCGGGTCCGGATATAACCGCATTTTCTCCAAATCCATTTGCTGCCACGCTTTTTTTAACGCCGGCGAGGGCGGATACGGATTTTCGTTTGTATTTAACTTGATAATGTTTTCCTGCTTCGGCTGCTCACCCGGCACATAGGGCGTCACACGCCGCACATTCTGTTCCCAGTTTCCCATGTTATGTATACTCTTTTCTTTTGTTTTATTTTAATCCATATTCCGCGGCCAGCGCTGCAAACGCCAGCATCGAGCGTTCAATCATCTCTTTCTGCACGCAATAGGCCAGACGCACATATCCCGGACAGTGAAACGTAGTGCCGTTAACCATCATAATATGGTGCCGTTTTCCGGCCTCGATAAATTTCTTTTCATCCTCTTCCGGTGATTTCATGAACAGATAAAACGTTCCTTCCGGTTTCACACACTCAAACCCAAGATCAGTCAGGCCGTGATACAATAACTTCCGGTTCGTATCATAAAAAGCAACGTCTGTCTTTTCGTTCAGGCAACGTGCCACCGCTTTCTGCATCAGCGACGGGGCATTAATAAAACCGCAGATACGGTTTGCAATCGTCAGTCCAGCGATCATCGTCGGAAAGTCCGCCATTTCGTCCGGAACCACCATATAACCGATCCTTTCCCCCGGCAGGGATAACGATTTGCTGAATGAATACGTGACAAATGTATTTTTATAATATTTTGTCAGAAAGACGGTCCGATTTCCGTCGTAAACCAGCTCCCGATACGGCTCATCCGAAATAATATAAATTTCATGCCCGTACTCTTTCTGTTTCTTTTCCAGAACCGCCGCGATCCTCTGAATCGTTTCTTCCGAATACACTACGCCGGTCGGGTTCACCGGATTGTTAATAATTACCGCTTTGGTCTTTTCCGTAATTTTGCGCTCCATATCGGCAAAATCCGGCTGGAACGTCCGATAATCCGGAGCAATCGTGACAAGTTCCGCCCGCCAATTACCGACATAATTCCGGTATTCCGTAAAATACGGCGCAAATACCGCCACCTCGTCCCCGATATCAATAATCGTCTTCAAAATTACATTGATCGCGCCGGCCGCGCCGACGGTCATGATGATATTCGTCCATTTAAAATCCGTGCCGAACCGCTCGTTTAAATTATCCGCAACCGCGCGCCTGACGTTTTCATATCCGGCGTTATCCATATAACTGTGCAGATTCAAAGCGTCTTCTTCCTTTATAATATCCAGCAAAGCGTCCGTAAACGCCTGAGGCGCAGGCGTAGCCGGATTGCCCAGGCTGTAATCAAATACATTTTCCCGGCCAACCTTTTTTGCCAGTTCATTCCCTTCCGTAAACATGGCACGGATCGCAGAACTGTTGGAAATGTCCTCTAATATCTGTTTTGACAGCATGATATCCCTTCCTTTTTAAACCTCTTTACGTATCATTACCGTTACACTTTATCACTTTTGTATGGTAAAGTAAAGCGTTCCGCACAGGTACTTTTCCCCGGAGCGAAAAAATCTCTGAACGTTCCGCCGTGTTTTTTGCAATACCGGCTTTTAAGCAATTCTGAAAACACCGGTGTAAAAAATTATCAAAACGTTTTATTTTCATAGATTTCCGGCTATACTGCCAGGGCCGGGAAACCGGAAACGACAGAAGTCGTTTCCGATATCAGTCCTAACCCCGGGGATAGACGGATCTGATTAATTTTCCAAATCCAAACTCGGTTTTCCCTGAAAAGCAGAAAGTGCAAGCAGGCGGAACGTTTACTGCCGCCAGTAAAATCCCGGTTATGAAAAACGCCGGCGGCTCTATGTACAAATGCGTATTATTCACAAATCCCTGCACCAAAAACGCGGAAACAAAAGCTATTCCCATCACTGCCCCCATGCAGTTTTCCCGGCGTTTCTTTATAAATGCGGCAATTGCCGATACAAAAAAGCCGAAATAGCTGATTACCCCAAAAATCCCGGTCGTCACCAAATACTGCAAAGCCTCGTTATGTGCGTCTACCAGCACACCGTTTAATTTCATATAACCGCCGCTGCTGTCATACAGTTCATATGCCGCCTTAAAGCAGGCAGGCCCGTAACCGAATATTTTGTGAATCGCCGGCATTCCGGCAAACGTGCTGGCCGCGCTTCTCCATATAATGCCGCGGTTGCTGCCCCACTTTTCCCCAAAATACAAATATGGCGTCAGAACGCCGAACAGTTCTTTCGCCTCCTCCGGCGTCTTTGTAAGCGTAGACCAAACAATCACGAAAACAGCTCCGGCAATCAGCGCCAGAATACATAAAAACAGTACCAGCCTTACTTTTTTCACCCGCCGCACATGATCCGGAGAAAGAAAATTTTCCCCTGTCCCCTGTTTTCCAGCATAAAAACAAAGAAAGAAAAATACCGCCGCTACCGCCGCTGTCAACGCAAGCGTCGGTTTTCCCGATAAGACCAGCTTCCAGATGCCGTACATATTCCAGCAGTTTTCCCGGCACAGAACGCGTAAAAACAAAAAAAGATACATGCACGCCGCCCAGATTATTCCTGCTACGCCCCATCGTTTCAGTTCCGCAGGATTCGGCATGACAAACCAGAGCGTCACCAGCATAATCGCTGCAAACGCCAGGCATACGCTGTCGCTCATGGAAGCGAACATCCCCAAAAACAAAACCGCCAGGAAGCCGCCGCTTACCAGGCGCATTTTTTTGCTGTCTGTTTTACAGAAAAACGGAACCGTAACCGCTAACAAAAGCGCTATGTATGCCGCCAGGCAGTTGCGGTTTCCGAGCGTGGAAATAAACTGGCTGGCTTTATCCCCTGCTGTCCCGCACAGCGAAAACGGATTCCCTCCCAAATGGTTGCACACCGCTATCACATTGATAAAAACCGCCGCGGAAGCCGCCGGAACAATCAGATACCATTTCCGGTTCCATAAATACCGCCCTACCCAAAATATCCCGCAGCATAACAGCAATACGAGGTATCCGGTCTTCCTGCCGTCCGTTCCCCAAAAGGCGGACGTCCGATCCGGAGCCAGCAAAAACGCAAGCGTCAGCGCCGCAAGAAACAACAGCAGCAGTCCGTCCGTCCGGTCAATACCGGGACGAAATTTTAACGTTTTTTTGTAATGGACCGCCGCCAGAATCCCGATCAGCGCCAACGCCGCAAACATTATCAGCGTCGTTATATTAAAAAACTTTGATTTCACCGTCAATATATCATTGTACTGGTCATGTTCAAGAAGCGGAAATACACAAACCAGCAGCAGAAAATATATGCCGGAAACAATATTTGCCGCTTTCTTTTCCATCGTAACCCTCCATCATGTCCTGCCTGCCGTATGAAATCAATCCGTAACTAATTCTGCAAAATTCCGAATTCCGATAAAAATTTCGTTCCTGTTTGTATGACTGCAACAGCCACAAGCAGGATAACGCCTGCCTGAAACGTATTCTTCCGGTATAACTGCGCCAGTAATACCAACAAAAGCAGCCAGAACATAATCTCCATCATAAAAAGCACACGCTCTCCCGAAGCGTAAATCGTCGGAGAAAAATACATGATCGCGCTGCATGCCAGCCCACCCAGAAAGATCAGTTCCTGCGTCACTTTAAGCAGCAGATTTTCTCCCGCTTTCCAGAGCAGTACAAGCGTTACTACAATCGCGGCGCACCACCAGAGAATCGCAATATGGTTTTGCAGGGTAGTCGTCTGCCAGCTTGCCGCTTTCTCCATCCGCAGCGCTCCCTCGGCAAGCCCGATTCCCATTTCCGAAAAAAACGGGATTCCGGCATAGCTTAAAGCTGCGGCAGCAGAAAAAACAATCGGCAGCACGGCCAAAAGCCAATGACACCCGTTCTCGTCCGCTTTTCGGAAAGAAACGCTGGAAAACTGTTTTGTCAACTGATATTTTCCTGCTTTCTCCCTTCCCACCAGCAAACAGAACAGCAGCAGCCAGATCGCGATCATATACGCACGGCTTTCCCGCGCCAGCGACTGCACCAGCCACTGTACAGTGATAAAAATATGCTGCGGTACGTCCATTGTAGCAAACTCTGGCAGCCAGGTTTCCGTTTCACTTACAGTACGTTCCGTGGTTCCCGGCGATAAAAATACGACGGCCATACCGGCGATCACGATCGCCGTCTGCAGCGTCAGCAGTTTCGGTAAATATCTCAGGCGCACCATGGTATATATAATCGCCAGTATCCCAAATACGACGCATACCGCCGCGCTCTGCTCCATTCCCATGGATGTAATAAACGCTAACGGAATCGCATACAGATAATGTTTCCAGTCCACTTCTTCCTGAAACACCTGCATGGCAACCGGTATCAACGCCCAGATTCCCGCTACAAAACTCCACAGATAAAACAAAGAACCTGTAACCCAGAAAGCGCCGTACCCGACGACCCGTACATTCATACAAAGAATCGCTACGCAGGAAAGAATCGAAAAAATCAGAATTCTGTGCTCTGTGATCCTTTCCGGAAACATCGCTTTCACTATTTTAAGCAGTCCCAGAGGCAACATCGTAATGACAAAAGCATTGACAAAACGCCACGCCTGCAATCCCATCCGGAACCCGAACCAGGTCATTGCCTCTGACGTCAGCCGCCCCTGCCAGGTAATATAGCGCCATTTTAAATAAGGAAATAAGGCGTTGGCGCCGGTCGTTTCCTGAAAGAAAAAGTCGTCTCCGTCAGAATACTGTATCTGCATACACAAATATAATGCCGCAATATAAAAAACAATCCAAACCCCTACCGTCATGATTTTCAGCCATTTTTGATTATACATCCCCGTCTTCCTTTCTAATACGTAACCACTCCACGTTTCGCATCCACCGTTACATAAGCGCCATGCTTTAATATCTTCGTCGCATTTACCGCGCCCAGAATAACCGGAATATCAAGGCTTAATCCCACGACTCCTGCGTGAGAAGACGCATCGCCCTGTTCCGCTATAATCGCAGATGCATCTTTTAAAAACGGCATGATCTCATTGGAAGTTTCATTTACAACAATGATATCTCCCATTTTAAAATTATTTTTTAATTCTTCCGTAGAATGGCAGACACACAAATTTCCGGATACTTTTTTATCCGTAATGCCGCGGCCGTTAATCAGAATATGCCCCGCAACCATCACTTTAATCAAATTGGTCGTCCCGGATACGCCTAACGGCACCCCTGCTGTAATGACTACGAGTTCTCCCTGTTTTACCAGGCCGCAGGCTTCCGCCGCATCGACCGCTTTTTCAAACAATACGTCCGCATTTTGTTCCTGTCCGATGACGATCGGGGTCACTCCCCAGGAAAGATTGAGCTGGCGACACGCGCTTTCCGTCGTCGTACAGCTGATGATCGGACATGCCGGACGGTATTTTGACACCATACGGGCCGTAAAACCGCTCTGCGTCACCGTGATGATCGCCGCGGCATGCAGATCCGCCGCAGTCGTACAGGTTGCATGGGAAATTGCGTTGGTAATATCCGGATGGGTCATCGGCATCTGCTGTTTAAACCGCGACAGATAATTGATATCCTCTTCCGTCTTCTGCGCGATCTTTACCATTGTTTTTAATGCTTCCACCGGATAAGCTCCGGCCGCAGTTTCCCCAGACAGCATAATTGCGCTCGTGCCGTCGTAGATCGCATTGGCGACGTCCGTCGCCTCCGCTCTCGTTGGCCGCGGATGTATCATCATGGAATCCAGCATCTGCGTAGCCGTGATAACCTGTTTCCCTGCCATATACACTTTCCGGATAATCATTTTCTGAATCATCGGCACTTCTTCCAACGGAATCTCCACGCCCATATCCCCGCGGGCTACCATAATACCGTCCGCCGCCGCAATGATTTCGTCAATATTTTTTACGCCTTTGCGGTTTTCGATCTTTGCAATAATATTGACTGTCTTACAGTCATGTTCGTTTAAAATTTTACGGATCGCCTTAATATCCTCCGCAGACTGGACGAAAGAAGCCGCAATAAAATCAAATCCCTGCTCCATGCCAAACAGAATATCCTCATAATCCTTTTCACTGATATAAGGCATGGACAGATCCACATCCGGCACATTGACGCCCTTCTTGTTCGACACCTGCCCGCCGTTTATGACCTGGCAGAAAATATCCGTATGATCTACGGTCTGAACTTCCATCTCGATTAAGCCGTCGTCGATCAAAATCTTATCCCCCGGTTTCACATCTTTTACAAGATCTTTAAACGTGATGGACACACAGGTATTGTCCCCCTCAACTTCTCTTGCCGTCAATATAAATTTCTGGCCTTCTTTCAAAAAAACTTTTCCGTCTTTGAACTCGCCAAGCCGGACTTCCGGGCCTTTGGTATCCAGAATCGCAGCGATCGGGATCTTAAGTTCCGTGCGGACTTTTTTTAATGCATCCAAACGTCTTTTTTGTTCCTCATGCGTTCCGTGCGAGAAATTAAACCGGGCGACGTCCATACCGCCGGCAGCCAGTTCCCGTAATATTTCCGGCGCATCGGTGGCCGGGCCAAGCGTACATATAATCTTTGTTTTCCTGAAACCTGTCATTTTGCCTTTACCTCTTTGATAATCTTCAATAACAATGTACCATACTGCGGGTTTGCCGCCCAGCCGTAACCGGCGACAATCTGTCCGTACTCATTAAATATAGTATACGGATTTGCGGCGATCGCCAGCCACTCCACAAACGGCGCGCAGCCGCGTTTTACATACTGGAATCTCGGATCCACGCACGCCATCTTTAACGCGTCTTTGCTGGCATACGCTTTTAAATGCTGTACCTGCGCGCGGATTCCGATCCGGACGGTAGGAAAACTTGCCCCGGAAACACCGCCTCCGGTTGCGCCAATTCCCGCAAAATTGCATTGCTGCGGCTTCACATCGCCTCCGAACTGCAAAAATCCCGTTTCGTTACAGATCTGCGCAAATACGACTTCCGCCTTTACCCCTTCCGCTTTGGCTTCCTCCTGGATGATATTGCAAAACTCCGTTATATTAGCCGCTCCGAGAGGTTTGTAAATGGCCGAAGGATATTTTTTCCCGCTGGCGTTAAAATATGCCGTCATCTGCGCCGTCGTTACGGTTGTTTCTCCCATGATAGCATATCCATTTGTCACGGTTTTTACACTGCCGTAACTGCCGTATCCGGTCACATCGCCGCTTCTTGCATACGCACGGATACGATAATAATAAACCGTGCCGGATTCTGCTGCCGTATCCAGATAACTGGTTGTCTGTGCGGACGTGATTTTTTTGACGGTTTTAAATCCGCTCTTTTCCTGTTTGCTCCGCTGGATAATATATCCCTGCGCCCCGGATACTTTTTTCCATTTTACGGTGACACCGGACTCGTCCATATACAGATCGTTGATTTCCGCTTTCTTTAAAGAGATGGCTTCAAAAGCCGCCGTACTTTTACTGTTTCCGTAAATTCTGCCGACCTTGTTGCGGACGTTGATCCGGTAATAGTAAACGGTTCCCGCTTTCACGGACTGATCCTTGTATTCCGTTACGCCCTTTGCCACCGTAGCAATCGTTTCATAAGAGCCGCCCGCGGAAGTACTGCGCTTGATCTGGTAACTGTCCGCGCCTTTTACTTCTTCCCAGGCAATCTGAATACTGCCGCTTCCGTTTGATTTTGCATAGAGAATCTTTGTTTTCGCGACTGCTTTCGCTTTTACTGCCGCGCTCTTTGTACTGTATCCGGTCGTTTTGTTTACCGTATTGTAACTTTCTACCTTATAATAATAAGTTTTGTTATTTTTTACGGTTTTATCCGTATAGGAAACACTATCGCCGCCTTTTACCGTAGCAATCCGTGTATACGTACCTTTTTCGGAAGTACTGCGGTACACCCGGTAGCCTGCCGCGCCGGACACTTTATTCCAGATCACCTTGATCTGTCCGTCCGCCGCGCCATACGCTTTTGTAATTTTTGTCGGCGCAACCGCCTTGCCATATTTCGGAGTTCCGAAAGAGCCGTACCCGGTTCTCTTCCCGGATTTTACGAGCGCGCGCACTTTATAATAATAAGCTTTATTCGTCCGCGCTACTTTATCTGTATATACGGTTCCTTTTTCGGCCGGTACCGTGGCGATCTTAAGATAAACGCCCTTTTTGGAAGTACTGCGGTAGATCTGGTAAGAGGTAGCCTTGCTTATTTCGTTCCATTGGATCTTCAGTTTTCCTCCGGCTTTGGATGCAATCGAAGTGATCTCGGCAACTCCGGTCGTGCTGCCGGATTTTACCGCGCTGTAATCACTGTAGCTTTTTACTCCGTTTTTCCTTTTTATCACACGGATCCGGTAATAATACTTCTTTTCCACGGCGCGCTTTGCATCGGTATAACTGCTTGCCGACGGTTTTAACGTCGCTATCGTCGTATATTTTCCGTTCTTTGACGTTGCCCGCTGCAATTGATAACGGTAAACACCGGATGCTTTTTTCCAACGAATCACAAGTTTGGAACTGCTTGCCGGCAAAACCGACTCGATCGAAGTTTTCGCAACGGCGGCGGCTCCGACATACGACGACATATTTCCGTAGGAAGTCACTCCGTCTTTCTTATAATAGGCCCGTACTTTATAATAAAACGTTTTTCCTGCTTTGGCCGCATTATCCTGATAAGACAACGCATTGCTCACAGAACCGATTTTTTTATAACCGCTGTTTTTGGATTCACTGCGGTAGATCTGGTATCCGCTTGCGCCTGCCGCCTCCTGCCAGGTAATTTTCATGGCGGAAGAATTTACACCTGCCGCCTTTGAAATCACTGCCTGTGGCAGCGGAACGATCTTCGCCGTCGCGCTGCGGGAACTCATGCTTGTCGCCGCCCCGGTCTTTTTATACGCATACAAACGATAATAGTAAGTCTGTCCGGCGGATACGTTTTTATCCGTGTAGCTTACGGTCTGCCTGGACGGAATTTCCGCCAGTTTTGTATACGTTTTCCCGTCCGTGCTTCTTTTTATAATATAACCGTCTGCGGCGGAATTCGCCTGCCAGGTCACCGTCACGGAATTGGAATTCGTGCTTTGTATTTTCGTAATCGGCGCTCCCGGAAGCATAAATACCGCGTACGCATCCGAAGTCTGAGCCTGTCCGTCTGCACTGAGCACTTTTATCTTATAATAATAAGTCGCTCCTTTCGTCAGGTTGGCGTCTTTATAACTTGTGCTGCCCTGCACATCCGCAATCTTTTGATAGCCGCTGTTAATATTCGTGGAACGGTATACTTCATACCGGGACGCGTCCGCCACGCTGTCCCATACGATTTTCGCCGTGTAACTGTTCGTGGTATACGCTTTTTTGATCTCCGGTGCGCCGATTCCTTTTGCCAGTCCCAGATAAGTAGCGATACCGGTAGCATCCGCAACTCCGAGCCTTCTTAAACCGTCTTCCGTTTTCAGGAAATTGGCTGCGTCGGACGAATTTGTCAAAAACGCGTGTTCCACGATTACGGCCGGGATGCCATATTTCTTTGCGGCGCGAATCACGCCGTAATAATCCATCAGTGTCCCGTCCGCAAAACTGTCGCCGGATTCTGAATTACGAATCTTTACGCCCCTGTTTGCAAGCCCAAGCGCGACAAGCTGGTTCTGGATCTGCACCGCAAGATTACGCCCGGCGCTCCCGACCAGGGCGTTTCCGTTGGAATTCGGATAATAGACTTCCGCGCCCCTTGCCGCAGACACCCCGGAATTTAAATGCAGCGCCACATAAACGGAAGCTTTCACGCTTTTGGCGTACGCCACGCGGTTGGCATTGCACGTCTGGCTGCTTGTGCCCGGATACGGGCAGGCGTATGTATTTCTCGTCATATATACGGAAACATTGGCATAGGTTTCCAGTTCCGCTTTGCAGTACTGCGCAATTTTAAATACCAGCGTTTCTTCTGCCAGTCCGTTCCCTCTTGCTCCAGCATGGCTGGAATCGTGTCCCGGATCCAGCACGACGACCTTTTTCCCGGCGCCTACCGCGTCCAGGCTGCGGCTTACCGATGAATCGGTAACTGCATCCAACGCCTCTTCAATGCTTTTTTCGGAAGTCGTATTTCCCTGTTCGTCCAACGTTACAATATCCGCGGATACTCCGCTCGCTTCCTGTTCGTCTTCCGATACGGCGACCGCGTCCGGGACGGTAAGCGGCTGTTCGTTCACGCCGAACGTAGCGTTGATCCCGTCTGCCGGCAGATCGATCTCCTGCCATACCGTTTTCTTAACGGCATCCGGCGTTGTTCCCACCGCTTCATACTGCAAACGGACGGAACACAGTTTATATATGCCGCTTTGGGCATCGGAAGTAAAATCCATCTGAAACTCTGCCAACCCATCTTCCAGGGAAACGGCCTGTACTTCTTTTATTTTCCCGCTGGCGATATGCTGATAGCTTAATACCGCATTTTTTAACACGGCTTGTATATCGTCTTCCGTTCCGGCCCGGCTGATACCGTCCGTCCCAATTCGGCTGCCGTCTTCCGTTCCGGATTGCCCGGTCCGCGTAAATTCCGCCAGAACAGTCTGCGTGTCCGGAGTGGTAATATATGGTTTGCCTACTACGAGGTAGGACAGGCTGAACAGTTCTTCAATTGCCGTTTCACTGAAAACGGCTTCTTTTTCACTATCCCCAGCCTGCGTTTCATCCGGAGTGATAATACCTGCGGATACATTGGCCGCCTGTGAAGTGCACAGCAGCACCGCACATAAAACCGCCGCCACAATTTTTTTCATCTGCTGCATATTACTTTTCCTTTCATCCTAAAAACTATAAATCAAATATCCATGTAAACACGGCTATTTTCCTCACTACCTGCGGGAATAAAACGGATAAGCCTGCAAAACCTCCCGCTTTCCCTGCAACAGAATCATTCGGGCCTCGAATTTCCTGTTGGCATGTATTGCAAAAGCAGACATTTTACAAGCTTTCCCATTTTTTTCTATTCTCTTATTATAACAGTCCCACCCATGCTATCCGTCTGTCATACATGGAATGGCCAAACTGCTGCCGTTTATTTTTTAATTCTTGTCCCGGTTCTGTTTTCGATGGCGTCAAGCGCTTTTTCGATTTTTGTGATAATAACGGAGCGGATTGCAGAATTTCCGATAAATTCAATCGCCGATTCGATCTTCGGCAGCATGGTGCCGACCCCGAATTGTCCGGCCTCAATATACTCTAAGGCCTGCGCCGTCCTTAATTCCGACAGCGGTTTCTCATTCTCCGTACCGAAATCAATACATACTTTTTCCGTGCCCGTCAGCATCATAAAAGTATCCGCGTCTGTCAGATCTGCCAGCCTGCCTGCGGCCATATCTTTTTCGATCACCGCGGAAGCGCCTTTTAACTTGTTCTCCTGCTTTAACACCGGGATTCCGCCGCCGCCGCAGGCAATCACGATCTGATCGGCATCAATTAACGTCCTGATCGCGTCGATCTCTACAATATCAATTGGTTTTGGCGCCGCCACAATACGGCGGTACCCGTCTTCTACCTTTACGACATGGTTTCCCTTTTTCTCTTCCGCTTCTGCTTCTTCCGCCGACATAACGCGGCCGATAATTTTTGACGGTGCGAAAAACGCCTCGTCATACGTATCTACCGTGACCTGTGTCAGAACCGTCGATACCGTCTTATAAATTCCTCTGTTCAATAATTCCGTCCGGATTGCATTTTGTAAATCGTACCCGATATATCCCTGGCTCATCGCGGAGCAAACGCTCATCGGTGTCGCGGTATATTCCGGATATATTCTGCAAAACTCTGCCATTGCTGTATGTATCATGCCTACCTGTGGTCCGTTACTGTGCGTAACGATGATCTGATATCCGCGTTCTACCAAATCAGCAATGATTTTAGCGGTTTTTCCTGTCGCCACTTTTTGCTCCGGCAAAGTCGTTCCCAACGCATCATGCCCTAATGCAATTACTATTCTGTTTTTCTTCATGTTACATACCCTTTCTTCTTCTCCTTCGGAGTTTTATATGCAATCACCAACTATAATAACACAAAAACCCCCGCAAAACAATAATTGCGGGGGAAGAAAAAGTTGGGAGTAAAAAATATTATCAGAAGTTTGCAGTATCAGAAAATCAGCTTTCATATGCTCTTTTGTCAGTCCATACAAAATATAACAATTGCCTGCTTCATCAAATGGATTTTCTAACCGCTCTGCCAGGATTATTTCTACATACGCAACCGCCCTCGATGCGCCGTCCGGGCGCACTCGGGCTTTTGGGGACGTCCCTGTCCCCAAATTGCTGTTGAATCACAGAGCGCTAAGAAAATCTCATTTTCTTCCGCAAGGACAATTGGTTATTATTTTGTACCGGCCTGACATTCCACGTCTTTGAAATGTTTTCCTGATTCTGCCAATCTTCTGAAATATTTTGTGGAACTATTGGAACATCCGATACGTTGACCCATTCCGTTTACAAAAACTATTCCGCAAAAATAATAAAAAATGAATCTGCAATCAATATTTGTAATGAAAATAATTGATTTTTTCATTACAATTGCATATAATGGAATAAAAAACAAATGAGGTGATAAATGTGGCACAGGCAGTAAATGTAAATTTCCGTATGGATGCAGATTTAAAAAAGAGCATGGAACAGGCATGTTCTGAGTTAGGAATGTCAATGACAACAGCATTTACCATTTTCGCTAAAAAAGTCAGCCGAGAAAAACGAATCCCTTTTGATGTATGCGTCGATCCATTTTATTCTGAACAAAATATGCATTATTTAGAAAAAATAGTCCGTGATGTAGCACAGGGAAAAGCACATTTTGCTGAACATGAACTATTGGAAGCGGATGATTAATGCGGTTACTTGAAAAACGCATTTAAAGAACTGCCGGTACGCTGCAAAAACATAATGTTTATGCGACGTACCGGCAGTTCTAATACCTCTGCGAAACATTTTAGAAGTCTGGCAGCATAAGGGCAGGTTTTCACAGACATAGAATGTCAGGCCCGTACAAAATAGTAACCAATTGTCCTTGCGGAAGAAAATCCATTTGATGAAGCAGGCAATTGTTATATTTTGTATAGGACTGACAGCGTACATATGAAAACTGATTTCCTGATGCTGCAAACTTCTTATTTTTTTACTACTTTTTGCTTCCGAGCACGCACTTTAACGTCTGTTCCGCATATTCGCCGTTTGACGCCCTGCGGATCACAAGTTCCACTTCTGTGCCTGCTTCATAATACTGCATACGCTCCTGTAATTCTGCCATCGAATTTACTTTTTTTCCGTCGAAAGAAGTAATGATATCTCCTTTCATCAGGCCGCAGCTTTCCGCCGCCGTACTTTCGTATACCCGTGCGACGTAAATTCCTTCCGGCATATTATAAGTCGCCGCTACTTCTTCCGATACGTCAACGCCTGAAATACCAAGGTAAGCGCTCTTTGCTTCTTCTACGATCTCACGTGTAATCAAGTCGTTTAAAATCGGCCCGGCAGTAGAAATCGGAATCGCAAATCCCATGCCTTCGATCGTACTGCTTGCAAATTTTGCAGAATTGATGCCGATGACTTCGCCTTTCAGGTTCAACAAAGCGCCCCCGCTGTTCCCCGGATTGATCGCTGCATCCGTCTGAATCAGTTCATTCGTAATATTCTGTCCGTTTGTTTCATCGGTAAGGGTCACTTCCCGGTTCACCGCGCTGATCACGCCCGTCGTTACGGACTGTCCGTAGCCTAAGGCATTGCCGATCGCGATCGCCGTTTCACCGACTACCAGTTCTTCAGAATTTCCCAGAGTCGCGACTTTAATCTTGCCTAAAGTTTCCTCGGAAAGAGAGCTGACCGGAATGGATACGACCGCCAGGTCGCTCGAAGCATCCGTTCCTTTTACTTCCGCCGTCGCCGTCGTATCGTCGATAAAGCTGACGGTAATCGTCGTCGCCCCTTCTACTACATGGTTATTGGTCGCAATATACAGATTTTCCTCATCCTGGCTTAAAATCACTCCGGAACCGCAGCTTTCCTGCGCGTAAGTATCCGTCTGTCCCCACCAGTCGCGGTATTCGGTTTCCGTCATATTGGTAATGGACACGATAGACGGCATTGCATTTTCCACGATACCGGATACGTCCGGAGTCTGTGCGTTCATAGCTGTCGGGGTCTGTTCCAGTTTCCCCTCCTGCACAACCGTATCCTGCCGCTGGCCATTATCGTTACTTTCCGCAGCCTCCATGTTTTCAGTTTCTTTCGTATCGCCTGCTCCGATCCGGTTCATTCCCAGAAAGATCCCTCCGGAAATAAGGCCGAAGATCACTGCCAGGACCACGCATTTGACGACCGCCCAGCCGAAACCTTTAAAACTACGCTTCTTCTTTTTCGGCTTCCCGATATCCGGGTTCCCATAAACGTTCTGATTTTCAAATGTATTCCGGACTTCAAATACATTCTGGTTCTCAGATGTATTCTGTATTTCATATTCATTGGAATTCCATTCGTTATTATGTTCCATATTTTCTTCCTCCTCTATCACAAAATGTTATTTTTCTGTTCACAAATCATATGTTACCCTCAATTTGTGATAATCCTGTGATAACAAGCGCCTGTTTTTGTGAAATTATTGTGAATGGTCTTCTATAAATAATTTTCTCGTTACAAAATTCCAAATCATAACAACTACCGTCGCGCATACTTTTCCCAGCATATAGTGCATTCCGATCCGGTCCGTGCATGCTTTCAGCAGCAGTTCGTTAATAATCAGGCCGCAGATACTCAGCACTGCAAAAACCAAAAACTCCTTTTTTTTGCTGACGTCCTTTTTTCCATGGAAAACAAACTTCATGCTTGCAATATAATTAAATACAAGCGATATAATAAACGAAGCCGCCGCCGATACCATATAATAAATGCCGAACGCTTCCGTAAACAAATAAAGAAGCCCGAAATCAATGATTGTGGATATTACGCCCACAATTCCGAATTTAAACGCCTGTATGGCCAGTTTTTTTAATTTCTCCCACATAATGTTTAACCGTAATGCTCTTTCTTATTTCCCGTAATGTTCTTGCTCATTTATCGTAATGATTTTCTTCATTTACCGTAATGTCTTTTTTATTCAACAGTAACCGACTTCGCCAGATTCCGCGGCTTATCCACGTCGCAGCCTTTCCCTACGGACACATAGTAAGAAAACAGCTGTAGCGGAATAATTGCCAGCGAATTGGTAAAATAATGACTGGTTTCCGGAATATAAATGACATAATCCGCCACTTTTTCCACTTCGGTATTTCCCTCGTTCGTCACCGCCAGCACAAACGCCCCGCGGGAACTGACTTCCACAACGTTGCTGATCGTCTTTTTATACAGCTTTTCCTGCGTAATGACGGCCGCTACCAGCGTCCCATCTTCGATCAGGGAGATCGTGCCATGTTTCAACTCTCCCGCCGCATACGCTTCCGAATGGATATAGGAAATCTCCTTTAATTTTAAAGATCCCTCCAGGGAAATCGCGTAATCAATTCCCCTGCCGATGAAAAACACATCTTTTGCTGCTATATAGCGGTTTGCAAACCGCTGGATATTTCCTTTGTTATGGAGCAGCAATTCAATCTGATCCGGCAGCTTTTTCAGATCTTTCAATAATTCTGCTACTTCTTCTTTCCCGATGATATTCCGGGCCTCTGCAAATTTAATCGCCAGCAAATACTGAGCAATCAACTGTGCCGAGTATGCTTTCGTCGTGGCAACCGCAATCTCCGGTCCCGCCCACGTATACATAATCTTATCCGCTTCCCGTGCAATCGAACTGCCGACCACATTGACGATCCCGAGCGTCATGACGCCTTTTTTCTTCGCTTCGCGCAGCGCTGCAAGGGAATCGGCCGTTTCTCCGGACTGGCTGATAATAATGACGAGATCGTTTTTTTCCAGAATCGGGTCCCGGTAACGGAACTCGCTCGCCAGATCAGCGACTACCGGAATCCTGGCCATCTCTTCAAACACATATTTTGCGGTCATTCCGGTATGCGACGCGGAACCACAGGCTACGATATGTATCCTGTGAATGGCTCTGATCTCATCGTCGCTCATGCCAAGTTCCTCAATATATACGTCGTTGTCCCGGATACGCGGCATCAGGGTATCGCGTACGGTCTTCGGCTGCTCGTGCATTTCCTTTAACATAAAATGTTCGTAACCGCCTTTTTCCGCCGCATCGACGTCCCACTCAATCGTGGACAGTTCTTTGTTGATCGTTTCGCCTTCTACATTATAAAAACAGATATCTTTTTCTGTCAGCCTGGTCAGTTCTTCATTTTGGATAAAATAGACCTGGCGCGTGTATTTCAATACGGCCGGGACGTCGGAAGCGATCAGGTTGCCGTCTTTTCCTTTTCCGACGATCAGCGGACTGTCTTTTCTGACCGCATATATTTCTCCCGGATGATCCAGAAACAGTATGCCGAGGGCATAGGATCCCTCCACACGGTGCATGACTTTCGTCATGGCCTCGATCGGATCTCCGTTATAATAATAATCCAGAAGATGCGCCACGACTTCCGTATCGGTTTCCGATTCGAATACGTATCCTTTCGCCGCCAGATAATTTCTTAACTTCAGATAATTCTCAATAATGCCGTTGTGCACTACCGAGATCGAACGCTCCACATTCGAGTGTGGGTGGGCGTTGATCCTGCTCGGCGCGCCGTGCGTAGCCCAACGGGTGTGGGCGATTCCCGAAGTACCCGGCATCATTTCTCCGTCATGCGTCTGCTCGCTCAATACTTTCAGGCGGCCGACCGCTTTTTGCATAGTGATCTTTTTCCCGTCAAATACCGCCAGTCCTGCCGAATCATATCCTCTGTATTCCAGTTTTGCCAGTCCGTCCAACAGGATCGGCGCTGCCTGCCCGGTTCCTGTATATCCAACTATTCCACACATACTCTCTCCTCCATACCCTTAAATTGTAACCTTTTTCGTCCGCAAAAGCGCTTTCCGCGCAGCCACGGCCAATCCGGTATCCTGATAAAACTATTCTGTATCCCATTCCTGCTTATTCCAGTATCCTTTATTAGAAGTATATTTTAAAATCTGATTTTTTTTCAGTTTTTTATAATGGAATCCCTTTTTATACCCGACATATTTTGCCAGATTCTGCGAAATCAAAGAAAAAATCTGCAGCGGCTTTTTTTTCTTCAGCAAATATTTTGCCGTAGCGGCCACGGACTTCATCCCCTCCGACTCTGATTTTACCTCCGCAAAAACTTCCGGATGCTGCGCCTGGGATACTCCCAGGTCAAAATACCGTTTTTTCTGCTGCCTGGCCGTATAATTATGGGAATGGACGACCAGAGCGTCTGCCGCATAAGCGATCCCGTAACCCGCATATACGGCATGGCCTGCATAGATCATATCCTCGTTAAATATCGTACGTTTTTCAAAACCGCCGAGCTTGTCAAAAATTTCCCGGTTATAAACGGCGCAGACATTGGAACAGAAAAAAGTTTTGATCCCCAGTTCTTCCAGATCCTTTTTTTCCTTGATCCTGCACCGCGGCGGATAATTAAACTGACGCATATAATTTTCCATCAAAGAACTGCTTCCTGCGGCCAGCTGCCTTGCATACCCCGCCGCTACCGGCGCGCCGGTGCTCGTCGTTCCCCCGATCGCTTTACACAGGTTCGCAATCAGATAATTGTCTGCCGGGACGGCGTCCTGCGTCATACAGATAAAATAAGGAGCGTCGCTGTAAGAAACCCCCTGCATCCTCGTTCCGCCATGGTCAAACTCTTTCTTAGGGATATGATGCAGCTCCACCGGCAGCTTTTGTAAAAGTTTTTCCGCCCGGTATTTTTTCACAAAGTCCGTCCAGCAGTTTTCCTCGGTATTCATAATAATCACTTTATGAACAACACAAGTCTGCCCCTGCAGAGCTTGCAGAAGCAGACTGAATTTTTCATCAGGCTGATAAGTTGGAATAATCAAATCAACTGTCTGTTTTTCCATAATCGCTCCTCGGCGTACATTGCCTTACTGATCCGCGTCTGACGCCGTTACTCCGGTCAGATTTTTGATCTCGTCGCTGTATTCCGTTACGGTAGCGGACGGCATATAAGTTTCCACACCGTATAAAAACTGGTGCAGTTTCACTACATTGGTTTCCAGGTCCGCCGGAATTACCGTGTCGCCGCAGGACAGATCACGAGTTGTTTTATCAAACGGGAATCCCGTGGATTCGCCCATCTCATATGCAAATACCTGTGTCACCAGGGAGAGCATGGATTTATAACTTAAGTTCGTGGAAATATCCGGCAGCAGTTCATCCGCCAGTTTATTTAAAGTGCCGAGATCGGAACCTTTCGCCTTTTCCACGATCTTTCCGATGACCTCCCGCTGTCTTTCCGTTCGTTTGTAATCGCTGCCCGCAGTCGTACGGAGCCGGGAATAGGCTACGGCCTGCACGCCGTCTAACGTATATACGCCGCCGGCGGACAGATAGTTCGCCTGTTTTCCTGTCATTTCCGCCACTTCTTCAATATAACCCGTCATATCATTTGCTTCTTTGTCAGACAGTTCGATCTCCACGCCGCCGACCGCATCGACGCAGTTTGCTACCGCGCGGAAGTCCACCGTTGCGTAATCCTGGATATTCAGGTCAAGATTTTTATTCAGCATTTCGATCGCCGTTTCTGCTCCTCCGGAACCGTAAGCAGCATTCGCTTTGTTATAACTATCGTTAGTCTGATTGAGGTAAGTATCACGGTAAACGGATACCATTTTCACTTCGTCGGTATCGTTATTGATACTTGCAATGATAATCACGTCCGAACGTCCTTTGTTTGTATCGCCGTTCGTACGGTTATCAAGGCCAAACAGGGCGATATCGGTATAACCGTTCAGGCGGTCTAACGTTTCCTGGTCCAGTTCGTTCGTATCTACTTCGCCGATATCCTGACGGTTGATTTTACTTATTTTCATAAATAAGAACAACGCAATCAACACTATGATCAGAATGACCACTTCAAGAATAAATACTTTAATTTTTTTTCTTCTTTTCTGTGCCTTTGTTAATCTTTTTTTCTTAGACATTGTTTTTCCCTTTTCTCTAATATGCGTTTTTGTTGACGAAGCCTTTAAAGGCTGTCAGGAACAGGATCTTAAAATCCAGTCCCAGCGTCCAGTTCTCAATATAATAAAGGTCGTGCTCGATCCTTTTTAAGATCGAAGTATCCCCCCGAAATCCATTTACCTGCGCCCATCCGGTCATCCCCGGACGAACCTGATGCTTTACCATATACCTGGGGATTTCCTCCCGGAATTTTTCCACAAACTGCGGACGTTCCGGCCTCGGTCCCACAAGGCTCATTTCCCCTTTCAGCACATTAAACAACTGCGGCAGTTCGTCAATGCTCGTCCGCCGGATGAATTTTCCGACCGGCGTCACTCTTGGATCATCTTTCACGGTCCAGCCTTTTTTCTCCTGTCCCGGTTCCTGCACCCGCATGGAACGGAACTTGTACATTTCAAATTCACGGTTATGGAGCCCGACCCTGATCTGCTTAAACAGCAAAGGCCCGGGGCTGCTTGCTTTCACCGCAATTACGGCAGCCAGCATAACCGGCGAAAAAACGCCGATACAAATAATCGAACCGATGATATCCATGACCCGTTTTACCATCGAATTAAACGTATTGGAAAGCGGAACATACCGGATGTTGATTACCGGCAGTCCCAGCAAATCTTCCGTATACGGCCTTGTTGGAATAATATTATTATAATCCGGTATAAATTTTGTATGCACGCCTGATTTTTCACAAAGGGCAACAATATGTTCCAGTTTGTCATATTGTTCCAGTCCGAGTGTAATCGCAATCTCGTCCAGCTTATTTTCCGGCAGGATATAAAGCAGGTTCTCAATCCCGCCGATCACTTTGCATCCTTTATAAGAAGTGCCGCGTTCCACATTGTCATCTAAAATCCCGCGGACATGATACCCCCATTCCGGATTTGCAATAATACGGTTAATATACTGTTCCGCAGCACGCGAATACCCAACCAACAGAATATGCTTCAGGTTATAGCCGTTCCTTCGCATCCGGCGCAGCACATTACGGATTACATTGCGTACGATAAATTCCGCCATGCCGTTTATCATAAAGAAATAGAACATCATTTCCCTGGAAAAATCCGGCTGGTTAATAATATAAAGGATGAAAATAATTCCCAAAAGCCCTACGACATTGGCTTTCAAAATATTAGCCGCTTCCAGGCGGCGTCCCTGCACCCGTTTCGGCGTATACAGGTTAAAGGCATAATAAAGCAGCAGATATGCAGGTATGATAAACACCAGGGCCGACATATACACTTCCATCGGCAGCGCCGCATAACTGTCAAGAATACCGCTTTCAAATTTAAGCCACCATGCCAGAATATAGGAAAAGCACACAACCAACCCGTCGATCACAACATGGAGCCGGTTAAAATGCTGTTGATTGTCTTTTATCACTGTTTTTCACCTGTATTTTCAAAACCCCATTTTCAATTCAATGGAATTATCATACAATAAAGCTGCCAAAAGAACAACTACAAATTTCTTAATAATCTTTTAAAAATAAAATTCTCAGATTTTTCCACAGTTCCTTTTGGATCATCCGGTAATTGCTGCGGTTTGCTTCGCAAAACTTTACTTTTGCTTCCCTGCGGCAGAGCGACATTCCCTGCCGTGTTCCTTTTAAATACTCTCTTCCCAGATGTTTGCGGGTAAAAAAGGCCCATTTGACCAGCCATCCCGCAAACAAAAACGGCCCGTTCAGCACAATCTGCCACGCCCGCATATTTTTATAATATAAGTACACGCTGTTCTGTGCCGCCAGCGTCACTTTAAAAGCGTTGTAGCGGGAACCGGAAGCCGCGCTTCCGATATGATATACTTCGGCTTCCGGCTCATACCGGTTGGTATATCCGTAGATCCGGGCACGGTACCCGATATCCACGTCTTCCAGATAGGCAAAATGGCGTTCGTCAAAATAACCGATCGTATCAAATACTTCGCGCCGGTAAACCGCCGCTCCCGCACAAGCGGAAAAAACCTCCTGCCCTGTCGAATAAAACTCTGCCGGCCGGTCTTTCCCCCTGGCCCTGGCCCATCCGAGTACACAGTACAAATCCCCTGCGTTATCTATTATTTCATGGTCGTGGTACTGCAGCATTTTTGCCGACGCCGAAAAGCATCCCGGATGCCTCTCCATAACGCTTACCAGCGCTTCCACAAACCCCTGTTTTACTTTTGTATCATTGTTTAGCAAAATAACGTAAGGCGTATCCGCCGCCCGGATCCCGGCATTGACCGCCGCGGAAAACCCCTCATTCCGACTGTTTTCGATCACCGTTATGTGCGGATATTTTTTCCGGACAAACTCCCTGCTTCCGTCCGTGGAAGCATTATCCACCACAATAATCTTAAATTTATCATAATTCTGCATCATTAATGCATCCAGACATTCTCCGATATAAGCGGCTCCGTTATAATTCGGAATGACGACCGTTGCTTTATTCATCCGCCTCGTCCTCTTTCGTATTCCCGTCCTCTTTCGTTATTTCATTTCTTTCCGCTGTCCCGTCTTCTTTCGTTTTCCCGTTTTCAATATCGCGGATGATAAACTGCGGCGTATTATTCACGCTGATGTTCATACGCCCGATATATTCCCCGAGCAGCCCCAGCATGATCAAAATAATCCCTCCGATCAGCAGAAACGCTACCATCATGGAACTCCAGCCGATTTCCGGTTCATAAAAAAATATTTTTTTGATCACTACATAAATTCCGTAAACAAAACCGAGCAGCGCGATCAGGCATCCGATCACGGTAGACACCCGCAGCGGCTTGACGGAAAAAGCGATAAAGCCGTTCATCCATACTTTCAGAGATTTGGAAAATGTAAAGTTCGACTCTCCCTCCTGCCTTTCCCTGTGTTCGATATAAACATTCGTCATATTATGCGTAGTCCGCAGCATCAGGCCCCAGATATAGGGCGATGCGTTTCTGTCTTTTAAAATCTGCTCCGCTACAAACCGGTGCATCGCAAAATAGCTGCACAGGCGCAGTTCTTTGGGTTTGTCCAATAACAACGTAGCCATTTTGTCATTTACCATGCTGCCGAAATTTTTCAGCCGGCTGTGCTTTTTTACATGATATTTTCCGAATACGACGTCCCATCCCTCTTCCAGCTTATCTAACAGTTTCCAGCTTTCCGAAGCCGGATTTTGCCCGTCGTCGTCCAGTGAAATGATATATTCTCCCTCCGCTACCGAATATCCAGCCATCAATGCGGAATCCTGCCCAAAATTTTTCGTCAGGTTCACTGCCCGGACATGGGTATTTTCCCGCGACAGCCTGCGGATTGTCCCTAGTGTATCGTCCTTTGGCGAACCGTCGTTTACGAGAACTATTTCGTATTCATATCTGTCATTTCCGTCAAAATTCCTGCCGATCTCCGCCACAACATCCCCAACGGTATGTTCTGAATTATAACACGGAATTACAAACGAAATTTTCTTCATCCGATCCTACTCCTTACTTTTCACGGCCCATTTCAGGCTTTATGTATATAAAGCCAGCTTTTTACATAATCCTGTCTGGCCTCCATATCCATCTGTACATATTGTTCATAGCTTAGTTTTGCCTGAACCATATAACCGTATCCACATTTAAAACACTCTACCTTTTTGCGTCTTGACACTTCGCGTATCCATCCGCAATTAGGACATATAAACACTTTCATCCATTTCTCCGTCCGCTTTTCGTTTTCGCTCACTGCATTGTAACACTACCTGGCCTGGATTGCAAATTGCGCGTTTCCCCTGTCGAAATTAGGGTTATAGAAAATATCTCCGTTTTTCAAAACAGCGCCCCAGCGTTCCCGGAGCATCAGCCTGGCCTGATTCTCTTCCACCCGGGAATACTCCTGCTCCTCTTTCGCTTCCACCGAAATATAGGAATCCTGAACAACTTTATATCCCGCTTTTTTCAACTGTAAACAAAAATCCATATCCCTGTAATCAGACGGCAGCCTTTTTAAAAATCCGCCCGTCATTTCCAGCGCCTCTTTTTTTATCATGGCGCAGGAAAAAGAAATACCGTCCGCATACTGCGTAAGCTCCGCCCTGCGCATGTATCCCTTGTAGTTTTTCTTTAGCTGTTCAAAAGCCGGACGAACGAGTCCGTTTTCAAAAAATACCAGTCCGTTCTGCAAAATCCTGCCATTTGAGGAAACAGATTTTGTCCCTACAGCGGCCACTTCTTTCCGTTTTAAAATCCCCATCATTTCCGCCAGTTCCTTTTTCTTTGGCAGATATGACATTTTTTTTAAAATCAGCCCGTACCTGGTCGTAATCATGCAGACCATCGGCGTCGTATCGCTGGCGATGTATTTGACGGTTACGCCGATTTTTTTCAGTTCCAGCAGTTCTTTCGGCTCTTCTTTCTGCCGTTCGGCGATCAGGACAGTCAGCTGCCGGAAATTATCATCATAATACATGACGCGGTAAAACCCGAGATCCGCTTTCAACTTCACATCCTGCGGCTCCCCGATCCGCTCCAGATGCGCAAGAATCGCGTTCTTTCCTGCCTCATAGGCATACAGTTTGCTGCCGGTATTCACCGCGGTAGAACCGTCATGAATACGCCAATGGTAAAGTATCTTTGCAATATGCTCAATCCTCGCCGCCTGCTCGCTGCACCGCAGCACCAGGTCATAATCCTGCGCGCCGTCATATTCCGGATTCAGAAAGCCCACCCGATCTAACAGCGTTTTGGCCGTCACGAGAAAGTGGCAGATATAATTGTTGCTGCGCAAAAGCTCCGCATTAAAATCCGGCTTAAAATGCGGCTGCATATATTCTGAAACATCCGCGGATACTTTGTCTTCGTCCGAATAAAATAATTCCGCCTGCGGCGCCTCGTTGATCCTTTTTACCATTTCATACAATGCGTTCCGCTCCAGAAAATCGTCGTGATCCAAGAAACCGATATACTCTCCGGCAGCCTGTTTTATCGCTTCATTCGTATTGGCGGATATCCCCGCGTTATCCTCCAGCCGGATATAACGGATCCTGCCGCTTTCCGGCAGTCCGGCATACTCTTCCATTACCTTTTCCACTTTGTCGGAATCGGAACCGTCCGCAACCACCAGTTCCCAGTTTGCATACGTCTGACGAAGCACGGAGTCTGCCATCTGGCGCAGATATGATTCCTCTGTTTCATATGCAGGCACCACAACGGAAATCAGCGGCATATTCGGAAATACTTCTTTTTCCTGCGCTTCCAGCTCTTCCTGCGCCGGCAGGAATTTCCGGTAAACTTCACCGTAACGATCCGCGCTGCGCTGATATTTTTCCATTGTTTTCGCCACCAGATCTTTCACGCCGTAACGTTTTACATAATCGGCCGTTTTTTTGACGTATCGCCCGGCGCCTTCGGACAACATTTTCTGAATATTGATTTTCCCCATACATCCACCTGCTCTGCTATGTGTAAAAAAAGATCATCCTAATCTGCGGACCGCAAAATCCGCCCTGTCTAACGACAGATTCACGTTATAATACGGATCTCCGTCCTTTACATAATCTTTCCAGCGTTTATTGAACAAATCCACTTCATCATGGAATCGTTTCTTTTTCTCCGGCGTATCCTCCAACCCGCGGCTTTTAGATTCGTAATGAAACAGCTCCGCATACGGGTTATATACAACCAGTTTTCCCTGTTTCCTTACTTTCATGCAGTAATCAATATCGTTAAACGCCACTTTTAATTCTTCCGTCAGTCCGCCCACCTGCATAAAAATCTCTTTTTTCGTCATCATGCACGCGGCGGTCACGGCGCTGTAATCCTGCGCGCAGATAATTCTGGAAAAATAGCCGTTCGCCGTACCCGGCATCCCGATAAACGCGTGTCCGGCAATTCCGCCGAATCCGATTACGACACCCGCATGCTGGATCGTCATATCGTCATAATACAGCCTGGCCCCGACAATTCCAACGTCTTCGCGCATACAATAGCCCAACAGTTCCCCGATACATGTTCCGTTTTTGATCTGCGTATCGTTATTCAAAAGCAACAGATATTCCCCGTTTGCATAAGAAGCCCCGAAATTATTGATCTTTGAATAATTAAAATCCTCTTTCCAGTATACGACTTTCACATTTGCATGTGCCGCTTCCAACTGTTTATAATACTCGAACGTTTCCTTTTCCGTGGAATTGTTTTCCACAATAATAAATTCGAAATTCCGGTACTCCGATTTTTCAAATATCGAATTTACACAGGTTTCCAGATCTTCGATATGGTCTTTATTCGGAATAATAATCGAAACGAGAGGTTTTTCCTCCCAGTGATAATACGTCCGGTACAGTCCCGGATATTCCCCCTCTTCCACTGTGGCCGGAATGCCGAGCCTGTCGTAATGCGCCTGCACGGCGCGTTTCCCCGCTGTAAAAGCATACCGTTTGCTCTCCGGGTTTTCCGCCGTGGATTCCGTATGCGCGCGCCAGTGGTACAGCACTTTCGGTATATGGTAAACGGCGTCCGTCTGTTCGACGCAGCGCAGCACAAAATCATAATCCTGCGCGCCGTGGTATTCGCTGTTTAACATGCCAACTTTTTCCATCAGCGACGCTTTCACAACGACAAGATGGCAGAAATAATTCATGCTTCTTAACAGGTCAATATTAAAATCGGACTTAAAGTGCGGTTCAAAGTATTTCTTTCCTTTTCCGTCCACTTTGTCTTCGTCCGAATAAATCAGCTCGGTCTGCGGGTATTTCTGAATTGCCCGAACACACTCGTACAACGCGTGCGGTTCCAGCAGGTCGTCATGGTCGGCAAACGCAATATATTCCCCCGCAGCGGCTTTGATCGCTTCGTTTGTATTCGCTGAAATATCCAACTGTTTTCCGGTATACACTATTTTTACCCTTTTATCCGCCCGCGCCAGATTTTTCAGATATTTTTCCAAAGGCGAATGAGGTCCGCTGCCGTCCGACAATACCAGCTCCCAGTTTGCGTACGTCTGCTGTTTCACCGACTCCGTCAGTTCTTTCAAAAAAGTGAGCGGCGTTTTATAAAGCGGAACGACGATGCTGATTTTCGGCGCCACGGCAAATTTTTTTTCCCGCTGAGCCTGAAACTCTTTTTCGGTCGGCCGCACTTTCATACGATACGTTTCATAATTGTCTTCCTGCTTTTCATGCAGTTTGTCCGCCGCGCGTTTTAAAAAAGTCTTTACCCCATGCCGGTCCAGATAGCGCAGTCCTTTCCCGATCGTGCTGTCCGCGCCGGCTTTGGCAATAAGCTTTTCCGTATTCAGATGAATCGGCGCATGGGTAAGCTTCTTTCCGCTCGCAATCTGCAGCGTCACGGTTCCTGAAACCTCGCCCGGAATCCGTAATTCAAATCCCCAGTCGTCCGCTTTTTTCATACCGGGATTCTGCTCCAGAACGTCCGGACGGCTGCTTTGTTTAATCTGAACCGCATCCAGCCGCCTGTTTTTCTGCCAGACCGAAAGATGGATCGGTTCCGTCGAAGCGGCCCAGCCCTGCACGAGATAACCGTCCGCCGTTACGGACACCTGATCTATCATATGGTTGACCGAATTTTGCAAAGCCACCAGCTTTTTTACCTTTTCTTTATAAAACAAAATCCGGTTTCCCGCCACCGTCACATAAACGGACAGGCTATCCGCCGTCTGCCAGCCCTGCGGCAGTTCCATCAAATAGGTAATCTCTTTGTTGATGTCAAATTTGTATCCGGCATAACGCAGATGCACTTCAAACCCCTCGTTTACCGTCGTTTTAAGCGGTATGCGTTTCCCATCCAGCAGCGCTTCCGCCGAAAATTCTTCTTTTTCGTACTGCGGCAGCACGAAACCGCGCACAATTACCGTATTTTCTTTCGTAATATGAAATTTTCTCTCTACAAAATTCAGTTGCTTCATACCATTTCCCTGCTGTTTTCAAAAAATCTGAAAAGGCTTTTCTTTCCGAAAAGGTCTTGCTTATTTTCTTAAAGATCTTTTCTTTCCGAAAAGGCCTTTTTCATTTTGAGCAGAAGCTTTCTTCGCTTCCATAGCGGCCAGAATCCGCAGCGTTTCCGTGCTCATCTTCTCTACGCGCAGACGGACCTGCAGCTCTTTCTCGCCCTCGCACGGGATCAGCAGCATCGGATCCTCTTTTTCAAATACGAGTACCTGATCAAACAGCTTTCTCCCGTTCGTATTATATTTTACCGCTTTCTCTTTATTTTTAAACCTGAGCACGTGGATCATCACAATACCGGCTTCGTCCATCGGATCCAGCCGCACCATCTTCACTCCCGGCGGAATCGGCACAGCCAGGTCAAACTCCGCCTCGCTGTGCGTAGACGGTATCCGGTAGGAATCTTTTTCCGAACACCCTGCGCCCCTGTCATAAAATACCTGCATGGACAACAGTTCGCGGCGGCAGCAATCTCTGGCGTCGACGACCCGTTTCCCCATCGTATCGTACAATTCTCTTAACGAAATGTGCGATCCGTCTATATAATTCTGGAACGCCTCTTCCATCCGTTCGTAGCATCCCAGCTCTTTCGGCTCTATTCCGGCTTTTTCACAAAGCTCCTCCAGGTCAAGCTGCTGCCGCAGCGCCGTGGATTTTATATAATAACGCAGCAGCCGGTAAACAATAAACGAGGTCGGAATCGGGAAATCAAACGTCCATTCATAATCAATGATCACCCATCTGCTTCCGCATACGAGAATATTCGGCAGAATCAAATCCACGTCCGCGCATGCGCCGCATGGTTTTCCCTCTATAGCGGAAGTATCAATATTCCCGAACACCTCCGCAAAGCGGCTGCCGTTTTCAAACGGTATGCTGTCTGCGCCATGAAGTTTCTCCGCCACGTCAAGCAGCAGACCGGCCGCCCGCTCTTTTTCTCCGCCTGTCAGATAGCCGTCCGCCGTTTCTTCCAGCGATTTTCCGTCAATATATTCGAACACTGCTGCCCCCTGTTCCATATGGCAGCGGTTCATTTCAAAACAGCTCCCCTCATACTGCGCTGAAAGCTGTCCGTAATATTTTTCAAACGCCGCCACATGGGAAACCGCCGCTGCGGAATCCGGCTTTTTCACTACCTTTTTCGTACCGTTTTCTTCAAAAATCAGCGTCTGGATATGGAATTTCTCGTCACGGTCATTCGACAGTTTTGCATATATAACTTTTTCCATCTTATGCTGCTCCTCCTGCTCCAATACGAACAGAAAAGAATTGGAGTATTCCGGAAATTTCCCCTCCCGGATTACCATATCAAACGCTTTTCCCTCGTCAAACATCAGCATCCTGTCGCGGTCAAAGTTACGTTGGTTCTGCTTTAACTGCCCCGGTTCCGGAAGATATTCGTCGCTGAATAACTCCGACGGCAGTTTGTAATCCGGATACGGATAATATACCATATTTGCACGCAGGCCACATTCTTTTGCAATCTTTAACAGTGCGTCCCGTGAAAACGTACGGGCCGTCCCTGTTTCCGGATAGTCTTCTATTCCGGAAAAATAAGTTCCGTAATGATCTTCGCTGCATCCGGCCCAGTATTTCATCCCGAATTTATTTTCTATCGCCAGCCAGATCTGTCCGTCCGGTTTCAAATGCCTTTTGATAATTTTCAAAAAATCATGGTACGGCGTTTTGCCCCCGATATATCCCTGCCCGTATTCAAATACGCCGATCAGCGTAATTACGTCGTAAAGCTTCGGCAGCGCCTGTTCCACATCCATAAAATTCCCAACGTAAATCGTAATATTCTCTTCTTCCTCATGACGGTATGCATTGACAAGGCTTCTCTTCTTCGACAAATCAATACAGGTCACGCTGCCCGCCATTTTTGACAAAATCCCCGTAATCGCGCCGCATCCGGAGCCGATCTCCAGCACGTCCGCCTGCTCTTTGATTGGCAGGAAGCGCACAATATTTTCCCGAATCGGGGAAAAATGGTACAATACCGGCCAGACCAGTTCCCGTTCCACGATCTGCTGCCCGGTCGTTTTTTTACATTCTTTTGCCAGCGAAAGCAGTTTGTCCTCCACATCCCCGTCGGAATACAGATCACTTCCGCCGTAACAACTGAAATCCAATGTTACCTTTCCTACTTTTTCGATCTCCATATGCCACCCGTCCTGTTGTGCTTTGATTCTATCCTACAATCACTTCGGATTCCATATCATAAAACCCTACCGTGTTTTTTTCCGATACGACCGCCATGGAACAGACGTCGTACAGCCGGTGATATACTTCAAACTCCCCGGCGCGGTATCCGGTACAGCCAAGGGACAGCAAATATTCCCCGCCCTGCAGGCTGCATCGCTGTTTAAACGTGATCTTCTGTATTTCTCCGGCTTTTTTCGGTTCCGCAACGGCTTTTTCCAACATCGAGTTCGTTCCCGTGATCTCGATACCCATACGGTTTTTAAACGTAAACGCAAATACCGGCTCCACTACGTCCGCATGGAAAACCACTTTCATCACCACGCTGAAACTGCTGCCTTTCTGAATTACATTCGTAATTCTGCCGGTTTCGTCAAGCAGCGCAAAATCCACGATTTCCGCCTGCTTTTCTCCGTACTCCAAAACTTCCGGGTTCACGGACATATGATTCCGCATCAGTTCCTGCCCGTCCGCCGGTTTCCAGGCTTTCGTATCCTCTTTTTCCTGTTCTTTCTGATTCACAAGCACCTGCTTGTACAAATCCACGGCTTCTTTCGGCGTGCCTTCATACATTTTGACTCCCTGATTTAACAGGATCGCCTTGTCGCAGAATTTCGTAATGCTGCTTAAGTCGTGGCTGACAAACAAAATCGTTTTTCCCATCTCTTTAAACTCTTCAAATTTGCGGTAACATTTCGCCTGAAAAAATACGTCCCCGACAGACAGCGCCTCGTCCACAATCAGTATTTCCGGATCGATATTGATCGCTACCGCAAATGCAAGACGCACAAACATTCCGCTCGAATACGTCTTTACCGGCTGATGGATAAACTCGCCAATATCCGCGAAACTCAAAATATCCTGCAGCCGCTCGTCGACTTCCTCTTTCGAAAAACCGATCATCGTGCCGTTCAGATAAATATTTTCCAGGCCGGTATATTCCATATTAAACCCGGCTCCCAGTTCCAGTAGCGCGGAAATCCTGCCCTTGACGGACACGGTTCCTTTCGTTGGGTTTAACACGCCGGTAATAATTTTTAAAATCGTGGATTTGCCGGAACCGTTCGTCCCGATAATACCGATACATTCGCCTTTTTTCACTTCAAAAGAAATATCGTTCAGCGCATAGTGCTCCGGGATATTCATATGCTTCGCCAGACCCAGCGCGTCTTTCAGGCGGGCCGACGGTTTTGGGTATAATTTATATACTTTTGTGATATGGTCTATTTTTACAATTGTTTCTTCCATGTTTGTTCTATTATTTCCTTTGCTGTTACAGTACATCTGCGAAATGCATCCGCAGCCTTTTAAAAATCGCGGTTCCTATCAAAATCACTACGATCGTAAATATCCAAAAATAAATCGTCAGCCCCGGACTTTCCCAGAAACCGGTTTTTCCGATCAAAGATTCCCGGTATCCGTTCACAACATAGTACATTGGATTTAACCGCAAAATAAACAGAAGTTTCGGCGGCAGACTCATTTCCGGGGAATTGATATTCCACATGATCGGCGTCGCCCACACTCCGATCTGCAAAATAATATTCACGATCTGCGACAGATCCCGGAAAAAAATAACGATCGCGCTGGTAGCGTACGTCAGTCCCATCACCAGACAGACCATACAAAACGAATAATAAAAGATCTGAACCGTATATCCGTCCGGCGCCAGGCCGAACACCAGAAAAAAAACAATCGTAAACGCCTGAAAAAACAAATGGACGAATAACGAAGACAATATTTTCACTACCGGTAGGATGTTGATTTTAAACACCACTTTTTTCACAAGATAATTGTACTCAATCAATGAAT
Source organism: Eubacterium sp. (assembly GCA_022796875.1). Lineage (GTDB taxonomy): Bacteria > Bacillota > Clostridia > Lachnospirales > Lachnospiraceae > JAAWJJ01. Next base: position 35,745 of record JAAWJJ010000005.1, read on the forward strand.
TTGTCCCGCTGTTGATCGCATCCTGAAAAAAGAACCACGGCACCAGACCCGCCAGCAGCCACAGTACATACGGCACTTCAATCCCTGCCCTTGTCGTATGCGCGGCCGCGCCCAGCGCTTTTTCAAATACAAACCAGTAAACAAACACCGTCACGATCGGCTGCACAAACGCCCAGACCGTGCCCAGATACGAACCGGCAAATTTTGTCTTAAAATCATTTTTCGCCAGTTTCGCTATTAATTTTTTTTCTTTCCACAATTCCACAGGATTGATCCTGTCATTTCCGTGTTCTGCCATATATAAGAAAGAAGGCATACTTTGTTTATCAAAATACCCTTCCGTTTCCTGCCTTTCGTATAAATATTCCTTTCTTACGGAAAACGAAATACCGTAAGATACAGATAGTGTAGCATTATTTCCTGGTTTTCGCAATGTTGATTTTTATCACCAAAACATTGCCAAATGGCGGTAACATTACCACTAAAACTTCTTAGCCAGGACTGCTCTGTCAGTATCAGGAATTTTCAGCGCTATCATTGCCTGTTCCGCAGTCATTTTCATGGATTCCATAAGGTTTTTAATATGTTCAAATGAATTGTCAATTCGTTCTTTCTCTTTTTCCCTGTCAATTCGTTCTTCCATTGCTTTACACACCTGGCTTCGACCTCCTTCCGTTTCCTTGAAATGTCTTACCGGCTTTGCCAGTTCTTTGATAAAACATATCTACCGCACTTGTGCAGCGGAAATCATGCATCAGCTTCCCCACCGGATCAGTATCATCTTTATAGCTTCCATTCACATAAATAATATGAGAGCCATCCTCAAACAATGTTCCTGCTTCCTGTACCTCAACATCATACACCTTTCCGTCAGAGTCCTCGGCATAAATATCCAGTTTTATGGAACGTCCACCCGTGACCGGATTTTTATATTCCCTCTGCGCAACCACTTCTATAACTTTCAAATCATTTCTGTCAAGAATGATATTTAAGACAAGCTCTGTTGCCTCTATATTCCGGTCAAATACAAATGTCATAAAGTCGTCATCCAGAAGGGTAAACCCTGCCAACATCTTCAGGTCTTCATCCTTGTACTTCAATTTTGCTTTTTCGCTCAAAAATATCACCCACATTCTTGCAACAGACTTATATTTATTATAACCTCATTTCTTTTTTCCCACAACCAAAATTTATTTCTGCTTCTTCAACTCCACTGCAATAAACGCCAGAAAGATAAGCATCAGATATAGCACCGTGATAAAAAAGCTGCCGGCCGCCCCGGCAATCCCGCTTCTTTGCACCATCTGCCCGGAAATAACCACCGTCAGTACCGCCGCGGTTACATAGCCGGTAAAAACACCTTTATTATTGCGCATAACAGTCAAAATATAATACATAAAATATGCCAGGGAATTGATACCGCCCGCCAGCATCAAAAACACCAGGATTCCACGGTACTCCTGCAAATCGCAGCCGCTGAGCAGCGATAACACCGGGATTCCGAGGAAAAATGCCAAAACCATGCACAGCACGGTAAATCCGGCAATGACCGCCGTGATTTTGCCGACCAATCCGCGGAACTCTTTCCATTCTTTTCGGGAATAGCTTTCCGCCAGCCGCGGCAGCAGCGGTTTCATGACAAACGTCGCGCACAGATTTACGATATTCACTGGCAAAAACAACATCTGATAATACGACTGGAAATTGCTTGCCATATTCCCGTCGATTGCAATCCGCCCCGCGCTCAATATATATGTCCACAAAAAAGAACCTAAAAAGAGCGGAAAACATTCTTTTAATATTCCCCACACCTTTTCCTTATGGAACAGCGGCGTCAGTTTATGAAACAAACGCATAATATGTATGTCAAACAAAAACAGGCCGGCAAAAGCCGCCGCAATTGCCAGCACGATGGATAATACAAGCTGTTTTGTCAGGCAGAGCGCAATTACCATGACTCCGGCGGACAAAACGGTACGGAACGCCTGCGACTTTCCGGTCAGGTCCAGACGCCCGTCTTTCTGAAAACTCCCCTCATAGAGGTCGGCATACCCGTCTATCATACGGTAAACGCACATTAACAGAATCACGAGGGCTTTATCGGCAAAACTCCCCTCCCGAACCCAGATATAAATCACGCTTGCCGCGATCATAAACAGAGCAAGGAGCAGTTTCGCCGCCTTATATTCCCCAAATTGATATTTACTGTTCACATCCGTCACCTGAAACGTCCTCGTTTCATAATAGGCTATGAACTGCATCATCTGGCTGATCGTGATGGCAATCGAAAACACGCCGCCCAAATTTTCTCCCATGACGCGGATCACGACAAAAGACAGGCACATCGAAACCGCTGCAAACAACGTGCTGCCTATCATATTCCAGATAAAATTTTTCCGTTCCGTAACCGGTTTGCTGCCGATTACCGCTTTCTGTACAAAAGTCATCGCTTCTCCCTCATCCGGTAAAACATCACCGCTCCTCTTTCACTTGCAAAAAGATTATCGTTTTTCCCTTACCCTGTATATAGAATAACCGCCGTTTTTACAAAAGGATATTTTTTCCATGCGCTCTTCCTGCCCGTCCAGTTCCCCTTTTATGACAAGATAATCTACCTGCGCTTTTTCCAGATCATTCTCACTGATACAGAAATTTATCCAGTCCGCCTGATTGATCTCAAACCCGGTGTCTTCCGAAACCAGTTTTGCCGTGACATGCGCATACCGGTTATACACTTCTTCGTAATCCTTTTCTTCATCCAGACTATGCCAGTAATCCAGATTCGGCTCATACTGTACGGCGTTAATTACATGGAACCCGTTTGCCGCCAGCACGTTCTGCTCGATTAACGTATCCAGAACCAGCCAATTTCCCTGCTGCTCCCGGTCAATTTCCTGCGCGGCCTCCACCAGTTCATTCTCTGTCACCGAATCGGCAGTGCAGGTAAGCGGATTGACCCGCAGCGACGTCAACACAACCGTAATCAACAAGCCGGCCAGCAATTCCCGCTGGCGGTTCCCCAAAAGGAACTGCTCCAACAGCACGAATATGAGAACGCAGACAGCCAGCAGCGGAAGTGAAATATAATCCCGCGCGCCGAACACAAACGCCGCCGCAAGCATGATTACGGCAGAAATAATCCCGGCCGCCAGCCGGACGACGATGCTTCCGTTTTTTTGCGAATCTGCGTTTCCGTCTTCCTGTACTCCTGCAAATTCCGTCCCGATTTCCTTCCTCCGACTCAAAATCAATACGATCAGATACAAACAGATCATCCCGACGACGACAATATTCCTTGTCACCGTCGTAAACGACATCAGTGTGATTTTCAAAAATGCGGACGGATAAGGAATTACATACATACTTAAAAGGAACGCTCCGTAAATCCCAAGCAGCGCTGCCAGCGCTCTTTCCCGTCCCTTTCCTTTCCGCAGAAAAACAACAAGCAATACCACGACCGCCACCAAAAATAACGGAACCATGCTGACTTCGGAATTATTTAAAAACGGAACGTCTTTAAACGGCAGGATACATCCGATCACATAATAAAACCAGGTGGCAGGTGAAAAACCGCCCGTAGCCGCTTCCCTGTGCCCCGGATAAGCAGTGTTCATCACCTTTAGCATATCCGGATACGTATCTTTTAAAAACATTGCCATCGTAAAAAGAAACACCGCAACGACTGCTGCCGCCGCCGCAAACTCCTTTTTGCCAAACACGATTCTTTTTCTGTCAGCAATCAGATAATACAGGATCAATATCACAAGCAGGTAGCCGAACGGCACCTGCATCGCCGGATAGAGGGCTACGCAATAGCTGATGGCGCTCATTAAAAATAAAACTGCCGCCGCAAGCTTCCGCCGGTATTCCGACGCAAAGAAAAAATAATAAAACCCAACAAACAGCCATTGTCCCGATATCGCCAGATCAAACAGCGTCGTCGAATACCACCAGCTGTAAAGCGGTGAAAAAACGACGGCTGCTGCCAGAAACACAGACAGTTTCCGCTTCCCTTTTGACAGAATAACGCCCATTTCATAGCTGCCAAGCAGCAGCGCAAAAAAACGAAACCACCAAAACCAGGACAGTCCCCTGGAAGCTCCCAAAAAGAAATATCCCCACGTCTGCGGTTTGCCGATCAGCGAAATGTGCCATACCGGAGAATTGCAGGCAAGAAGCATATTCTGCCCGTCCATGCCGATCTGCTTGTTTATGACCGGGAAAAACTCCTCGCTGTTTACCTGCGCAAGATGGTACTCCGTGTTGACTCCCCATTCGTCCGAACGGATCGCCTGCGGATGGCCGAAAAGCAAACGGCTGACATCGCCGTTTGCCGCATTTTCTCCCGTATAGGCGTCGATCATATTTATGGAAGACCCGCTGATCTGAAAAACAACAAGAACCACAAATAAGATCACGCAGACCACATACCGTTTTTCAATCAGAAAGCGAAAGAACGGCAGAATAAAGTTCTCTTTCCATTTTTCCGGGCAAAGCCAGACGAGAAGCGTCAACACCGCCATTCCGCCGGTCAGCGCAAACAGGCCTTTATGATATTCTCCGCTTTCCAAAAAGCGCTGATAAAAAATACCGGCATACATCAAAACCGCAAGTATGAAAAACAACAGGATTCCCCATCGTTTTCTGATATTTCCCAACATTGCCATCTCTCCTTAATAAGCGCCGCTTGACATACAAAAAATTGCATACATGAGCCAGAATACCGTCACGGCCGCCACTTTCGCACCGTACCCTTTCGTTTCGTTTCGGATGCCTTTTAGCTGAAATCCCAAAAACAAAAGCGGAAGCGCAGGTACAAAATAGCGGGGCTGCACGCCCTCGATCAGCAGCTGCCCGACTTTGGTCCATACCAAAAACATCGAAAGCATAACGAGCAGCACCGTTAGGATACCGGTAAAAAGAAGCAGTATTTTTTTTCGCGTCCGCAATCGCAGCTTTGGATTCACATCCGTAACCGCCACGAACAGCAGCCAGGCCGGAACGGTCCAGGTCAGAATCCCGAGCCTGAAATTCAGCGACCCCAGTATATTAAACTGCTCCATCCACATGATAACAAGCCGCTCAAATGTATTTTCATATGCGCCGATCGCCATCCGCGGGTTGGCAAGAATCCATGCAATCTGTTTTCCTGGATCCACGCCTTCATTATAGGTACTCGTATGAATCAGGTTCCCGGTCACATAAGTATAATAAATAACAAACAGGACTGCCAGCGGTATCACCACCATTGCAAACGTCTTGAAATACTTCTTTTTCCCGCCGAATTTTTCCATCGGAATCAAAAATACCAGCAGCCCGATTACAATATACAAATACTTATAAAATGCCAGCAGCAGCAATATCACCGCAAACGGCGCCATATCTTTCACGCCCAGCAGCCCTTTTCGCTCCTCTAAACTGTATTTCATCGCCAATGCCAGAAACAGGAAGCACAGCATGTTGCAGACGCCGTCGGTAGAGGCGCTGGCCGCCTGGGAAACACAGATCGGCGAAAGGGCAAGCGCCAGTAAAATATTTTTCCCATATGGAATCATTTTAATCGCAAAATACCCCATAATCGCATAAATGATAGCGTTAAAGGCCCGTACCAGATACAGCGTATTCAACGCGTTCATCCGAAACAGGCGCGCAAACAGCACGGCAATTGCCTGCGGAATATAACTGATAAACGGATGGAACCCTCCGGTAGATTTTACCTGTACCGTTTCCTCGGACATGGACATGGCCGCATATTTGTCTTTATAATCGTCCGTTTCATGCGTTCCCTGATAGATTTCATGCCATTTCGTTTCCATTACGGTTTTCGGTCCGGTCAGTTGATAAATATCCTGGTCGGTATGTAAATAAAACGGCGAAAGATTTCCGTACGATACATCGATCGATTTCTGAAAATGATAATATTCATCCGGATTTTGCAGCGGCGGATTCAAATTCATAAATACCAGTCCGAAAAAGAGCGCCAGCACCACAAAAATCTTTTCTATCTCTATCTTCCGCATCCTCTGTACAAAGAAAAGCGCCAGCACCATAATTGCCGCAATCACGGAACATATGAAAAATCCGGTCCGGAAGCCGCTTCTGCCCTTTGACAATATGGTAAAAGAATCGCTTTCAAACATCACAAAAAGAAACATTAATATTGCCGCAACAACAACAATTATTATTTTCTTTTTCCCGGCAGCCGCTATTTCCTCTTTTATCGCTCTTCGTATTTTCGAAAAAATCATAATTCAATCCTTTTCTTCTTGTATCTGTTTCGTTTATCTCTTCTGTTGTTTCTTTTCTGCTTCGTTTATCTCTTCTGCTGTTTCTTCTTTTACTTTTTCCGCTTCTTTCACTTCATCCAGTTCTTTTCTTAACAGCGCCAGTTCCTGAATCAGTCTTTTTTCTCTGTCTGCATGCTGCGAAATCTGCACCGTCATGCTAAAGATCAGCATCAGGCAAATACAAATCCCAATAAAAAACAACAGATTGATCGGAACGTCGACCCCTACAAAATCCGCCGCTTTTTCCACTGTATTAGTGAAAATATCAATCAACAGGAAAAAAATCAGGCAGGCGATCCAGCGCATGGAATATTTTACGTCCAGTTTTTTCTTCCTGACCTGATTGATACTGACAATCAGGATAATAACCAGGACAATCGCGATGATAATATTTATTCTCATTTTTTATTTCCACTCCCTAAAGCCGCCATAACGATAGCCAGGCTGACCTTTATCATGTAGTACACCGAGTTCCTCATTGAAATAGAAGACGTCCCTTCCTCCCTTTCATTCATAATGACCGGTATTTCCTCTACGTTTTTCCCCATTTTTAAAAGCGTAACCACACTTTCCGGTTCCGGGTAATCTTTCGGATAATTTTCTGCAAAAAATCCGATCACCTCCCGGTTTACCATACGCATACCGGACGTCGGATCGGTAATCGTTTTTCCGGTAACCAGTTTGATCAGCCGCATAAAATAACGAATCCCGACACGCCGCATAAAGGAAGACTGAAATCCTTCGTTTTCAATAAAACGGGAACCGATCAGCATGTCCAGCTTTTTCTTTTCCATGGTTTTCACCATCTGATTTAAGTAAGAGGCGTTATGCTGGCCGTCCCCGTCAAACTGAACCGCATAATCGTAGCCGTTCCGCTTCGCGTACAGATAACCGGACTGTACGCCTCCCCCTATTCCAAGATTGATCGGCAGATTCAACAAATGATATCCGTTCCTTTCACAGATTTCTTTTGTATCGTCTTTGGAACAGTCGTTCACAACAAGGTAGTCCAGTTCCGGCGCATTTTGCATAATGTCCGTCACTGTTTTTTCAATGCTGCCCCGCTCATTATAAGCGGGGATAATCACAAGTACTTTCATCTTTTCCTCCGTATTATAAATGCAAAACCTGCATTATACCAACCGATACACCGTATAATTAGCGCCGACGCCCACATTCTGGCATCCTATCGCTTCAAACAGCCCTCCTGCCTGCAGATCGTTTTTCACAACCAGATAATCCAGTTCCAGCCCGCGGACAGCCTCCTGCAGTTTTGTAGGATCGGTCGTCACGCCATAGGACACCGCAAGGATGACTTCATACTGATCCACGTACTTTTCCGGCTCCGAACCTACCGGCTGCCGGTCAAAATATTGAAACGCGTTCCGGCTGATTCCCCACAACAGGGACGGATCGTACACATGCAGCGTAAACAGCAGGCCGTATGCGGCGCCTACGGACGGATTTTCCTCCGACTTGTCCGCCGATATGATATCGCTGACTTCTATCACGTCTTCGGATATCCCGTAAGCGTTTGCCGGAAGTACAACATTTGAGCGCGCATAAAAAGACGGCACGATATAAACGGCACAGCAAAGCGCCAGCAGGACACAAATCACCCTGCCCCACATTTTTTTTACTTTTGTCGTCGCCTCCGCCAATGCCGCCGACAGTAGAAACACGACCGGAATCATCCATAAAAACCGATAATACGTCGTAAATTCCGCAACTTGTCCAATAACTTTTCTTGCAAAGTCATTGAACGGAATAATCACGGCCGCAATCAATACTACAAGCAGTTTTTTCCGAATATGCTTTGGAGCTTTCGCCGCCAGAAATCCTGTCGCCAGAATCACAAGTATCCATATATATTCATTTCCCACATATTGCAGGAACGTATCACTGACATTTTGTGCATTCATAATTTTCTACACCCCTATCAGCCAGATTTTTTCCGTATAAAGCCAGTAGGCAAAAAGGTAACAGAAATTCGGAATACAGCATACAAACGCATACCAGAAATATTTCCATTTTCTCTCTGTCACAATCATGGCCAGCGTCATAAGCGCGGTCAGGATCGGTACGATAAACAGAGAAGACATGGAAACCGGAACCGTTGCAAAGTTAACAAGAAAAAGAATCTGCCACAACTTTTTACGCTTTTTCCGGTACCATAACAATAACATACAAAAAATCACCGCCGGAAGTACGACGTTTGCACAATACCCTTTCGCCTCATATCCGCGCACAACCAAAAATTTTGCACTGGAAAACTCAGACACAAAAATCAAATTGACCAAAATGGAAAAAAGAACGGTATACAGCGATTTCTGCCTGTCCCGGTGAAAAATAAGCATCCCGATCAGGTAATAGACCATCCCGCTCAAAAAAATCGCCAGCGGCTTCATGACAAAACGCTGCAGCGCATAGGCCGGAAGCCCCGTCCATTTCGCCATGACAACGGTCTGCATATAAAAAGACGACAACGCATACCGGAAATCCAGATACTGTTCTTTTATTCCGGTCGTCCCGTTAAACTGGTACATCGTATCCGTATACAAAGACGTGCTCAACGTCCCCATATAGTAAGCGCTGTCCCAGCTTTCTTCCGCCAAAAGCGCGGCATAAACCGCGAATATTACAAGCGCCGCCACGACAATGGCCGCCAGGACCACTGTCTGCCATTTTACAGAAGTTTTCCTGTGCTTCCAGGCCTGCCACGGCTTCTTTATGATAAAAAAAATCACAAATACCGCTATTGCCGCCAAACATGCCAGAACCCAGATTTCGGATAACAGCGTCACCGATTTCTTCATCAGAATGAGAGGCAGCGCCGCGATCTGAAATACCCCATAATAAATAAAAAACCCAAATATTTCCGTAAAAACCAACGATTTCGTCCGAAACCGGAATACTCCGGACGCTGCCTGTCCCCATACCTGAAAAAGCGCAAGCATGATCAGGGCAGACAAAATATATCTTATTACTACCATCAGCACTCTGTATTCCTTTTCTTTTCCTTGTCCATTTTCCCATACAAAGTATTATATACGAAATTCGTCAGAATAACAACACTACAGCGATGGTTTCCCATCGCTGTATTTCCTGTTGTCCTATTAATCCAATTCCGGTTCGTACTGCCCGACATTATTGATAATGATATCGCTGTATTCCGTTACCGTTTTCGACAGCACGTAATCCGTCACATCCGGATACAGAAATGCATGCAGTTGTTCCACATTGGTATCCAGATCCACCGGTATAACAATACTGCCTAATTTCCCGACCGTATCTGCACATTTATCAAATGGAAAACCGTCCATCTGCATAATCGTATAATTGGAAGCATCTTTCGCATACGCAAGTAGTTCTTCCGACGAAAAACTTGTGGAAATATCGTCTATCACGACGTCCAGCATCTGTATCAGCGTCGTATAGCTGCTGGCCTTTATTCCTTCGACCAGCTTTTCAATGACCTCTCTCTGTCTTGCCGTACGTTCATAGTCGCCTCCCGCCGTATAACGCACGCGCGAATACGCGGTCGCCTGTACGCCGTCAAGCGTCTGATATCCCGCCGACACATAGGAACTGCTCTTTCCGGACAACTCTTCTACTTCGTCGATATAGCCAACCATATAATGTGCTTCCTGTGAGGAAACGTCTATTTCCACCCCGCCCAGCAGATCGATAATCTCTACCAGCGCGTTAAAATCAACCGTCACATATCCGTCGATCTCGATATCAAGATTCTTTTGCAGCATCGTAATCGCCCTTGTAGGCCCGCCTGCCGCATATGCGTAATTTGCCTTACGGAACGTATCCTTTCCCGTGTTCAGATAAGTATCGCGGTACACGGACGCCACGCGGACTTCTTTGGTATCGTTATTGATCGAAACGACCAGAATCGCGTCCGAGTTTCCGGTTTCAAAAGAACCGTTGCTACGGTTATCTATCCCAAACAACGCAATCGTCGTATAATTGTCTTCCGGCGGCAGGGTATTTTCCGAATAATTATCCTCCGCTTCCGTCACATCAATTCTGTCGATCGCGTCCAGCTTGTTTTTCACATGGCCTTTCACATAATTAATCCCGCATACTATGGCAATGACCGCCGCCACTGCTGCAATCAATACGATAATCAGTATTTTCTTTTTGGAACCTGCCCGTTTCCCGGCTTTCTTTTCTTTTGTTTTCTTATCTTCTGTTTCCTGTTTCTTTGACATTTATATTACTCCTGACATTTTCTGAAATTTGTTTTTTGGAAATCTGATTTATGGAAATTTATTTTTCATAAATCTGTTTTTGTGCATACATTTTTGGCAAATGTTTTTTGTAACATTAACGTAACATTAGTGTAACATTAGTATGTTACCACAAATTTTTCCAATGAACAAGTAGTTTCTTTTAACCTTCCAGATCAAAATCACCTGACAAAAGGCGATAAATCATCCTTCCGGATATTCATCGCCAAATTAATTACTCTTAATGCCACTTAATCCTCATAATGTCCCTTACAGGAAACAATCTCCATTATATCACCATTAATCCGATACACCAACCTATTCACTTCATCAATCCTCCGGCTCCAAAATCCACTCATATCCCCTTTTAATGGTTCTGGTTTTCCAATACCGTCAAATTTTTCTCTCTCAATATCTTTCAATAGCATATTAACACGCTTTAATGTCTTTTTATCCTGCGTCTGCCAGTAGATGTAATCCTCCCATGCCTCATCAAACCAAATCTTTTTCATTCATCTACCTCAATAATATCATGTTCTATGCCTTTTCCAGCATCAAGAGCTTCTACTCCTCTGCGCAAATGTGCCATATTACTTTCAGAATAAAAAGGATCAACAGATACATCAAACGGGATTCTTTTTTCTCTTGTCATTTTTTTTGCAAATATAGTAATTGCAGTAGTCATATTCATTCCAAGTTCATGACAGGTTTGCTCCATATTCTTTTTTAGTTCTTCATCCATCCGAATATTTATCAAAGTCTGTGCCATATTATTTCTCCTTCACCAATCTATTCATATACTACTACATAATAAAGATGCAAGCAACACTTCATCTTTACATTCTTTTTCAATCTCATTCTAATTATATATAATTCCCAAAAACAGTTGTTTACAATCCGTTACAATTTTCCGAAAAATAAATATATCGCCAATAATAGCCCCTGCTCATAATCCATATCAGGCCGTTCTTCCCTGATCCTTTCAAATTGTTCTAAAAGCAACGGCAAATACTCTGTTTTTTCGTTATCCCAAATACGAGGCAAAGTTCCGAACGGGCGTATGCATTTCTGATATCCGGAAAGACAGAATATAACTGCTCTGTATATTTCATATCGGCATTGGCCAGTAATAAAGCTGTGTTTTCTATAAAAACATCATGTCCGGACGTGCATATCTTTTCAATACCAGCGGCATAATATCTTCCTGATATTCTATTGCCTTTTGAATTAAACGCCCCACATTTACAGGATCTTTCAGCTTTCTCATGCATGACACAATATCTTTCGCTTCAGTCACATTCATAATATGTTCTCTTTCTGCCAGATACTCTTCATACCGCGACTTCTTCATGTCCGGAACGACCGCTTCCTCTACCTCATTATTTAATTCTGATATCATAATCGTCACCATACGGAAATGCGTCAGCATCGCTGGCGATATCTCTTCTAAAGGATTGTCATCAAAAAACTCTCTGATAATTGTTTATCGCTCATAATTTTCACCTCTGTCTTTAATCCCGGAAATATAAATCCCTCGTATATACTTTATCCAAAACGTCATCAATCTCCCGCGTATAACGGTTTGCCACAATCACATCGGAAATTTTCTTAAATTCTTCTACGTCACGAATCACTTCTGAACCGAAAAATTCCTCTTCTTTCATTGTCGGCTCATAGACAACCACTTTAATTCCCTTTGCCTTAATCCGCTTCATAACTCCCTGAATAGATGACTGGCGAAAATTATCGGAATCCGCTTTCATCGTCAACCGGTAAATGCCGACTACTTTCGGATTTTTATCCAGTATACGCTCGGCAATAAAATCCTTTCTGGTCCTGTTTGCGTCTACGATCGCGCCGATAATATTGTTCGGTACGTCTTCATAATTTGCCAGAAGCTGTTTGGTATCTTTCGGCAGGCAATATCCGCCATAGCCAAAAGAAGGGTTGTTATAATGCGTACCGATTCTCGGATCCAGGCCGATTCCTTCAATGATTTGTTTTGTATTCAGGCCTCTGACCTCGGCATAAGTATCCAATTCATTAAAATAAGAAACTCTCAGCGCCAGATACGTATTTGCAAAAAGCTTGATCGCCTCTGCCTCCGTAAGATCCGTAAAAAGCATTGGAATATTCTCTTTTATCGCGCCCTGAGCCAGCAAATTTGCAAACTCCTTTGCTTTCGCAGATAAACGCTCGTCTGACAATGGTGCTCCTACTACAATACGGGACGGATACAGATTATCATATAATGCTCTCCCTTCCCGCAAAAATTCCGGTGAAAAGATGATATTATCCGAACGATATTTCTCGCGGATTGATTTGGTATAACCTACCGGAACCGTTGATTTAATTACCATAATCGCTTCCGGATTGATATCCAGTACCAGTTCTATTACTTTTTCTACCGAAGACGTATCAAAATAGTTCTGTTTCGGGTCATAATTTGTCGGCGTAGAAATAATCACAAATTCCGCATCCGTATAAGCCTCTTTTGTATCCAATGTCGCATGCAGATTCAGGTCTTTACCGGACAGATACTCCTGTATTTCTTTATCTATGATCGGCGATTTCCCGCTGTTAATCATATCCACTTTCTCCGGAATGATATCTACTGCATACACTTCATTGTTCTGTGATAAAAGGATTGCATTTGACAATCCTACATATCCGGTTCCTGCAACTGCTATTTTCATATGTTATCTCCTGTTCTTTTGTTCTCAATCTGTTTCAGAGCGGCCGCTACCGTATCCGAAAGTTCTTTTTCTTTCCTCAGCCGGAATACCTTAAACTCCAGTATCAAAACTCCTGAACATAGATTTCGTTATATTATTATTGTAAACTCTTTACATATTTCTTTCATAACGTCATCTTCCAGCCGTTCATCCCCAATATACAAATCAATATGGGAAAAGTATTCTTTTGCCGTCGGCAGCATATACAATTCCTGCCATACGATATCATCCAGCTTCCTGTACTCACAGGTTATATACGGCCGATATGCCTCAAAGTTTTCTCCGAGAAACAGAACGCATGGTATATCCTTTAACTTTTCCTGTAAAAACGCGATTCGCTTTTCATCCGGCGCCAGTTCCGTATTCAGGATACAGCTTCCTTTCTCCGGCATTTTCACCAGGCACAATTGCTCTCTTTCTTCCGAAACGCGCCATTTATCCGCAACCAGATATTCTGTTCCTGCAATTACGGTATGCTCAATCTCGTTTTTTTCCGTCAATACCTTTGAAAACAGGAACGGATACTTCACTGCTTTTTTTTGATTTTGAATTCCGTATTCCAGACTTCTCTTACGGAAATTTACAGGCAAAAGATATATTTCATCGAATACTTCCAGTGTTTTCTGCCATTCTTCCGTATTTTCCTGCCTGTAATCGGACATTACTACTTCTGACGCAAGCGCTTTTTCTGCTGCATGGCTTCCGGCAGCTGCAAAATACTGTCTGGCTTTTTGCCCGCATAATACAATAGTATCTACCTCAAGATTTCCCCATCTGCGTTTCCATTCTTTTTCCAGAATCAAATCCATAGCTTCCCGGATTTCCTCATGTTTTACATAAAGAAACGGTTTCCTTTCCATCAGCCGAAAGAAAATATACTCTTTCTCCGTCAGAACCTTTCTGCCCCGATAGCAGATTCTTCTCATCTCCCCTGTCATATCTGACCATTCCCGATTCAGATAATCATTCGGCACTGTTGGGGACACAACTATAACGTCATATTTTTCATGGTCCGTTTCTTCTACCATTCGCCTGATAAAATTCCGCTGTTTCCGCGGCAGATCCCATTCTGTTAAAAACATAATCTTTTTTTTGCCGCTCCGATTATGCTCAGGCGTTGTCAAACGATTCCCTCTGTTCTCAAATATCCGGTTTATCAATTGTTCTGCCACATCCGTCGGAATATCCTGATTTTTTCTGCGATACGTACTGTTTTCTTTGATATAATTTTTCAGTTCCTCCCAACCGTCTACTATATCGTATTCCTCAAACCCCTGATATTCGTCTTTATCGCCCAAGCGGCATACTTTACATCCATATTCTTTTGCATCCCTGAGATAATTACTGTAATCACCGATTACCACATCGCTTTCAGCAAGAAAATCACAGATATCTTTTCCGCCGAAATTGCAGCTGAAATTCCTCACTGCCTGAACTTCAATATTGTCTGTCTGAAGCTCCTGCAAGTGTTTTTTCATCCACTCATACGTTTCTTTTTCTTTTATCACCAGAACAAATTTCGTAACTTCATTCGGCACAACATTTTGCCGTTTCATATAAGAAGCCCTTAAGTTTCCCTGTGTTATTATTTCTCCGCTGTAAATGCCGGAAAGCTGATATTCTTCCATACAGATTTTGTCTGTCATCCATTTTGAATCAGAAATCAGATAATCCGTTTTTAACATTTCCGTCATGATAAGGGAATGTTGATTCACATCTGCCGACCTTTTCTGAAAAAAGGTCGGGATTGCGGTCATGCTGTTTATATAAACCTGTTCCTCCCGTTTCACAAAGGAATTTGGCAAAATCGTATTTCCAATCAGATATTCGGAACAGGCCAGCGCCCTCCAGAACTCCTCCGTGCCATTCTCCACAAAGGTTACTCTATTCTGCAGATTTTTTGCGCTTTTATTGTTTTCGTCCGCTACCCATATATACGTATATTGTTTTCCATACATCTGATACAGTTGTTCAAAAAGATAATTTGGTACGTCCGCACAGCTTTTCCAACCCCTGCTCCAGAAAAGGATCTGCTTTTTCCTGACCGGTTCTTTCAAAAATCCGGCATACTTGCTTCTTTCCTCAAACCCAGGATCTTTTTCCTCTGTATACTTAAGTAACTTTTGACATTCCTCATCATAATGCTCAAAATTTTCTTTTAATATAGCTTTTATATCTTCCATAAAATTCCTCTTTATATTGTTAATAAACGTTCAAACTCCTTGTATACTTCATCATTATACGCACCGCAGTCAAATTCATAATCCGGAACTTTTCCGTCCACAAACGCTTTCATTCCTTCATACAAATCATCAACTTCCTGGCCGATCAGCAGTTGCCCATCCTCTATCAGCACATCTTTCACCGTATTAAAATCAGAAACAATGATCGGCATATGCAGCGTTCTGGCTTCCTGAATAACCAGCGGCTGCCCTTCATAATGGGATGGGAGTATAAAACAATCGCAGTTTTTTAAAAATCCAAACGGCTTCATAAGAATTCCTGTTAAATGCACAATTCCTTTTAAGTGCTCTGCTTCAATCAATTTTTCCAGGTATTCCCGCCACGGTCCTTCCCCCAGTATATACAACCGGACCGACGGATTCTCCCGATACAGTTTTCCAAACGCTTGAATCAGGCTATCCTGATTCTTTTCCGGAGAAAGCCTGCCCATCGTAACAAAATTAGTACATTCCTTTTCAGGCGCATGTACCACCTCTGCTTCATACGCCATGGAATCGTCTTCCGAAATTCCGGCCACATAATAGTTTGCTTTTTCTGTGGAAAAAGAGGTCAAAGACTGTTCTTCATCCAGAATACGTTTCAGGTTAACCATATTCCGTACATACGTAAATTTATTTTTTGTCTGCTCCGTTGCAAAATTCTCTTCATTGATCCGCATCGTCGATTCAGAACAACCGACAAGCTTATCCATGTATGGATACGCGGAAATACAAATACGCAAAACCGAACCCACATCATTTCCGCCTTTTTCTCCCCGGCTTAATTCTTTTTTCAGATCATTATGCATCCAGATCATTTTTTTTGCATGATCAAAAAACGTAAATAAAATGGCAAACCATTTTGAATACCCTGTATATTCGATCACATAATCAAATCTGCTATCTCCGAAAAGCCTGCGAAGCTCACGTTTACACATATCTTTCGGCGCATCCCATCCGGCATCAAGCCCATACTCCAAGTTCAGTGTATACAATGCTTCTTCTTCCGGATTTACTGCATTATGTTTTCCTCTCCAGTATAACACTCTCACTTCCGGCCTGATCTTTCTAATTGTTTCTCTTGACTCTTTATTTCCTGTCGGCCCCACGCTTACAGTTACATCATACTTCGAATAATCAATTTGATCCAAAAGCGTCATCAGCGAAAAAGTAAGTCCGTTCGTTGCACAATTACCTCCACGGAGCAAAATCTTTTTTTTCGTTTTCGTATCGCATTTTATGCAGATATCACTCTCCTTTTTTTCAAATACCGCTTCTGCGATCCGTTCACATACATGTCCGTCATCTTTCCCGCACGACCACTGTTTTTCCCTTTGATATTTTTCCAGACACGGTTTCATTGCCTGATTTATATCACTTACCATTCGTCCCAGTTCTTCATAATTTTGCGCAATTGGCCCCGGCAGTTTGTCCAGTCCGAAATATAATCCGCGGGATTCCATATATTCTTCCAAATCTTCAACGAAAAACAAAATCGGTTTTTCTGTTACCAGAAAATCAAAATAAATACTGGAATAATCTGATATTAAAACATCTACGATTGATAACAACTCATTTGTGTCAATGATTGCAGGAACAAACTGCTCTGTCAGTTCACTGGAGTTTTTAATATACTTATATACAATCTGATGCGGTTTTACCAAAATCTGATATTCATTCGTATCCACATTATTTTCCAGGCATTGGATCATTTTAAAATAACTCTCAAGTCCCGTTTCCGGACTTCCAAATTTTTCACCTTTCCAGGTGGGCGCATACAGAATTATTTTTTTATCAGGATCTACGGTAACGCCTTGCTTATTCAGTGTATCCAATACCTTTTCCTTTTCTGTATAGAAATGCGCATCGTTACGCGGCTGTCCTACTTCCAAAATCGTACCTTCAAACAAACCATCCAGCTTAAAACACTTTTTATAGACTTCCGTCATGAACTCATTCGGAGAAATCAGATAATCCGCCGCCAGAAAATTTCTTACGATATTAGTTGCGCCAATATTTCCTTCCGGTTCGTCATATCCCAACGTTTTTAACGGTATTCCATGCCAGGTATTGATATATACCTGTTCTTTCCGCTTGATAAAATAATCGGCAAAGGTACTGTCATTGATAAGATATTCCGCCGTAGCCAGATAACGGGCATATTCTATGGATTGATATTCCACAAATACAACATTACCGTATTGCGCATATTCCTCCATGATCTGCCGGTTATCTTCCATATCTTCTATCGCCCATACATGAATATAATCTTCATATTTTTTTTTCAAAAACAAATGCCGGAAAATACTGTATGGATTCCCTACCATTCCTCTCCCGCTGTAGGCCTCGTATAAAATACAGTTTTTTCTGACAGGTTCCTTTTCATAAAAACACGTATATTGTGCCCGTAACTGTATTTCTATGTCCCCATCCCATTTTTTTTGTATCTCCTGCAACGCTTCTTTATATTTATTTTCACATTCGTCTTTATACTCTTCTTTATGCGCTCCGCTTGTCCGCAGCGCATTTTTCACCCTTTGAAACCATCCCATAATTCGTTCTAATTTCCTCCTCTGTTAAAGTTCCTGTTTATTTAAATAGCCATTACAAGTATTTTTCCTTATAATGGCTATATCATATCACATGATCCAATTAAATTGAATTCTAATCTTGATTTTACGTTGTCCCTTCCATTATTATGGATGATTATGAGAAAATAATCCTTTTATTCTATGAACATAATGCGTTATCAGGTTTGGACGAATTACTTTCCTTACAATTTTTATAGAAGATCCGAACTGTTCATACCCCAGATATTTCTCCCCAAATTTTTTTAACCGTTCTTTGTATTTTTCTTTATCCTGATCCTGATTCCGGATAGCAGAGATTACCTCTTCCGTAGTAAATACGATCGGTCCCGGCGCTTCTTTTTCGAAATCTGCATATAACCTGCGCATTTTTCTGCAGTATTCTTCCAAATCATACGTAAAGAAAATGATCGGTTTATTCATAAGTGCGTAGTCAAATACAATGGAAGAATAATCCGTAATTAAAATATCCGATATCATCAGCAGTTCCTCCGTATTCTGACAGGAACTGAAATTAAAAATAAATTCACGATCAGCCGGTACTGTATAATACAGATAAGAAAAATGATGCAGACGGACGAGCAAAATATAATCTTCTCCCAACGCTTCCCTCATTTTTTCAAGATCCATCTGCATATCAAATTTATTTTTTACTCGCCAGGTAGGAGCATAAAGGATGATCTTTTTATTTTTTGGCAATTCCAATTTTTCTTTTATCTGACCCCTGATCTGTGCATCGCTCTTAAACAACTGATCGGACCTCGGATAACCGGTACAAAGTATTTCATTCTCAAATCCGAAACAGCTTTTTGCTTTCTGTTCCATAAATCCGCCCTGTACCACCAGATAATCCCAATCAGCGCTGTTCTTAAGAAACTGCTGCCGTGCACGCTCTGTTTCAAAATTCTCTTTTACATCCAATCCTATTGTTTTAAGCGGCGTTCCATTCATAGTCTGAACCAGAATCTGCCCTTCGCGTTTTTCAAAGCCGTCTTCAAATTCCGCATTAGTGAAAAAATATTTTGCCGTGGCCAGGTAACGATAATATTCCAGCGAACCTCTGCGGACACGTTTTGCATTTCCTTTGATCGGAGTCCGTGCATCATTTAAAGACCAGATACACTCATATTCCGGATAATATTCATCTATATATTCATAGATCGCCCGCGGATTACCGCTGTATTGCTTTCCGCACAATGATTCAAACAAAATCCGCTTTTTATTTAACTCCTCTTTCCGGTAAAGAGGATAGTTCTTCATAACCAACGACTGCCTCTTTTCAGCGCTGTCTTCCTCTTTTCTCCATAGTTGTGTAAACTTCAGACGGATTCGTCCTTCCACCCCACGATAACAGGAAATTTTCAGTTCCTCCGACAACATTATATGCCGAAAACGTTTTTTTAAATAGACAGGCGCTTTTACAGTTTTTCCATCCTCAAAAACATATTCAATAAATAAATCCCGGACACTCTGATACAGATTCCGAATCACTTCTTCGTTTTCAAAATTTATGGAAAACGTACAACAGATATTTTCGTTTTTCAGTTTACATTTTTTTTCATCCAGAACAACCGCTTGTCCGGAACGCCAGTCTTCTATCCGCAATCTTGCAGAAACTGCATTTACAACTGTTTCAATGTTTCCTCCCGTTCTTACAAAAATTTTTATCAAACAGTCGTTTTCCTCCGTCGCTGTTATCCTGGCAACCGCCACAAAATCATATAGTATCATCCGTAAACCATAGGTCAATTGCGTATTCTCAATCAATGCAATACGATCGGATTCTTTCACTGAAAGTTTTTTTGACCTGCTTATAAGAATATTTTCTTTCTGATTCTTTTTCAGGAACACATCATATCGCTTTTCTTTTTCAAACAACTCTATAGGCGCTGAAAATTCAATATGATCTGTTGTTTCAAAAGCCACGAAATCATCCTTTCCCTCTTCACCCATCCTGCGTTTTTTACGGCCTTTTTGTACGGCCCATACGGCATCTGCCGCATGGCTGAGTCTGCATATCACCTTTTTCTCTTCCAGACGGAGTTCTTCTGCAAACACCTCTTCCTGACGCAACAAAATTCTGACTTTATGGAAAAGATCAAATTCCATGCGAAACAGATGATTGCCGGAAAGAAGCGTAAACCGATGATATTTCTCCTCTAATTCTTTCGGCCACCACCCTAATAAGACGTGTCCTTTTGAAAATCGATTCTCATATTCTATCAGAATTTGGTGATATCCGATACTTTTCTCATTAAAATCCAATGCATCCACATCCATCAGAACACCAAAACCGCTTCCATCATAATTATAATGCGTTTCTTCTCCAGTTGCCGGATCTGTTACCATTCCATAAAGGTCCGTTAATTCATGGTTTTCTTCCGGAATCACCTCTAACGGAATTTTACTGCCGGTAAGTTCATTATAAAGAAAAGCGGAAATTTTCTGTTCTTCATATTCCCGGATATTGATCCGTCTTCTGTAAAGGTGCGCTACAATTTCGATTTTTTTGCCGTCCACTTTAATATTGTCGATAAAGTATCGCGGATCAAACTGCACCAGCTCTTTTGTAATATTCCGGCTCTTTACGGTAAAGATTTCTTCCGGAAGCTTCACAAACAGGCTGCCGTCCTTTTCTTCTACCGGGGCCAGGGCATAGTTTTCCTTTTCATATTCCAGCACACGAAGCAGCCCCGGCAGGTTTTCATTCCGAATATATTCATACTTTTGCTGGTCTATAATTTTCAAATCGTCAAAGGCTTCCTTTGGTATTGCTTCGTCTATATATTCTTTTATAAGACGAATATTTTCCAAAGCCTGCTCTTTTGGAATACGCTGACATACATTTACAAAGAGCATCAGATCCAAATCCAGATTCCGAATTTGCTTTTTTTTCACCAGCCAAGGTTCTTTTACTTCTTTTTCAAAAAAATCATCCAATATTTTCATGATTTTAATTCTGCTGTATAAGTTCTCTATATTGGATGTATTTTGCGAAATTGATTTTGAAACACCCTCCCTGACTCTCCATAAATACCCACATTCCATTAATACGGAAACCCGGTTAGCCAAATAGTGCGCCCGTATGGAAAACGGAATATCTTCATACAAAACATTCTCCGGGAAACAGAAATCATATTTTAAATAAAATGATCTTAAAATCAGTTTTCCGCATGAAGTGGTATCATAGATCAGATTTGAATGTTCCTTAATATGCGTAACAGGTTCTATGTTATGAAAGGCTTTATACTGTAACCCGGAAGACCAGGTTTTTTGAGGGGTATAACGCATAAAATTACATATCGTCAGATCACTGCCGTTTTGCTCCGCCAACAAAAACATTTTTTCATAAGTTTCATCCGGAATGATATCATCAGAATCCAAAAAAGTAATATATTTCCCAACGGCAAACGGAACGGCATAATTCCTGGCATGCCCTAACCCTCCATTCGGAATACGGTGGAGATGAAAATTTTCAAATTCTTCTTCATAACGTCTGGTAATATCGCTGCTTCCATCGGTGGAACCGTCGTCTATCATAATCACTTCCAAATTGACGTTTCCCTGCCTTAACAAAGAATCCAGACATTCTTCCAGATATTCCTCCACATTATAAACAGGAACAATTACACTGATATCAATTTGATTCTTTTCCATAAGTAAATTCTCCTCTGTAATTCCCACCCACTTTTTCCCGGTTATTTTATGAAATAAATTATTTGCCCTGTCGGTTGTTTCCGGTTCTTCTTTTTTCATGGGGACTCAATGCTCTGGATATTCTCCTGCTTATCCCCCGTTTCTGTTTCTTTTATACCGATTTCATCTGACCGATGGGGCAGCCATTCTACATGCAATCGGATCGTTTCCCCCGCTTTTATCGGATACTCCATTTGTACAGGTTTATCATGCCATGCCGGTTTTACTTCCTCTGATATAATATTATCATTATATCGAATATTTGTATAATCAATCCAGTACGGGACTCTGTTTCCATCTTGATCACGTACATCTTTTCCCCTTAACCATGCCACCAGATTGCCGCTGCCTGAAGCGCGCAGGGATACATCCAGAACTCCCCCTGTAGATTCTATCATATATCCGGATCCGTCTTTTTGAAGCCATTCCGGTTTCACAATCTGCGCGTTATGATCCGAAACGGAAACCAATTCTAAATCCGAGTTTTCCGCACCGGAAAATTTAAAATCCATTCTGGCCGTTATATGGTTCCTCAGACGCATAAACAGCACCTTAAGATTCTCAAAGTCCGTATTATCATATTGATGTGGCAGCCATTCCGCATGTAATCTTATAATTTCTCTTTCTTTTACCGGATATTCCAGATACAAAGGTTTGTCATTCCATACCGGTTTTACTTCCTCTGTCACTATATTATCATTGTAACGAATATTCTTATAATCAATCCAATATTGGATTCTGTTCCCATTCCGATCGCATACATATCTTCCACCCAGCTTGATTACCAGGCTCCCAGCAGCAGAAGCCCGCAGAGCAATATCCAGAATTCCCTTATATGATTCCACCGTATAACCGTCTTCATTCTTTTGAATCCATTTTGGTTTTATAATCTCCACTTTATGATCAGAAACAGAAACCACTTCCAAACCGGCGTTTTCTGTACCGGTTAGTTTAAAATCTATTTTGGCTGTTATATGATTTCTCAAACGCACGAGCAGTTTTTCATCTTCATCCGTTTCATGATAACTTTCATAGAGAAATCCGTCCATATTTTGTATTGTTGAACCCGAACAGCAACCTCGACTTACTATAATATTTTCTATTACTTTTGTAATTCCAAGGATTGCGTAACACTCTCTCATTGGAAAATATTTCTTACTCATATAAGAATTCTCCGCAAATTTATAGATATCCTCATCAAAATAAGCGGCAAATAATTTCCGGAAAACAGTAGAATCAAAAACAGCTTTCAGATATTTCTCGGGTACGCCTGCCTGAATATTTTTGTTTTTTTGAGGCTCTTTCAAATACTCAGAAACACGGGAATCTTTTGTATTCACATAAAATTCTCTGTCCGCCTCTTCCGTATCATTAAACGGCGCACACATTTTCTCAGGAAATTTTTTATTTATCGTGCGTGCAAATTCTATTGTTTCCTGTTGAATCGAACGTCCTTTATCAAATCCAAAATTCAGCAACTCCGGACAATACCTGGCATATATAATCGCCATAAGGAGATTATTATCCGTACATTCCGGAACGCTTAGTTTCAACTTTCTAAACTCCGGATCAAGTAATGGAGATAATGTATATGAATTATAACAATAATCCTCAACTGCCCATTTTCCAAAATGAATATTGTATCTTGCATCGCGATGCAGATAATACGGATACCGGTTAGAACCGTCATCCTCCAGACGGTATTTTTCCCGTATCGTTTCATAAACGTCAGCTATCACTTCCGTAACAGATTTTGATATTTCATCCGCTATATTCCGGGGATATCTTTGCGCCTTTTTACAATATACATCTATAAATTCCTGCGCCGTTCCGTCAAAATACGCCCTTACCGACTCTCCGCCGGCGCCGGAAATAAAATATTTTTTCGCTTCACATTTATGATGCCGGAAAAACAATTCCTTATGAAATGCCATTTTTGTATAAAGTTCAATATTTATTATATCTTCCAGGCTGTAATTAATTGCCGCTTCCGGAAAACTTCCATCATCATTTAAGAGAACTCCGCCGGAATCCTCTATTGCATTTATCGTATTTAACCGGAATCCATAATAATCTGCAATTTCGGAAGCTATTCTATAATCGTCAACATGTGTATGCAGCGTATCTTTTACAGAATTTACACGGATTCCATTCAGATCAATCCCAGACTGCAGAGCCAGCAAAAATGTAAGCCTGCTGTCAAATCCGCCGGAAAGACTTACATTTAGCTGGTCAGTATATTTCCGCAAATCCCTGAATAATACCGTCCAACGCTGAAACCAGCGGTCAAGTATCTCCATACCTTCCGCCGAATCAGGAAAAACCGAATCTTCCTGATAATCCACATAATCAAACGCAATAGTTTTTCTTTCTGTATTTATCGAAATAACCGCATTTTTATTTACAATACTGATTTCGTTCACTGGCGTTTCATAAACGGAAAGACTTGATAAGTCTTCTACAAACATATAATTTGCGTAATTCCGGTTCAATGAAAGTAATACCCTTGTTTTCAGATACTCCAACAGCCGAAAAAAGGAATTGCTCAAAACAAAATGATTTTCCTTATGATACAGATAAATTCCATAACTACCGCTGAAATCCTGTCGGATACTAATTGTTCCGCCTTTTACCTCCACATATACATACGATCCGCATCCGTCCAATCCTGAAACGGCAGCTTCTGTCAGATTATCGTTTTCATAAATTCCGTTCTTCTGAACGGAATATCCGTAAAATTTTGTTTTCACATTTTGAAAGTGATCTGAATCAATTAAAAAAAATTCATCTTCTACATGAAAATAATTTTTACTTTCCGTTTCGAAATCAGGAAAAGCATTTTGTTTTTCATTTCTCATATATTACTCCTTTCGGACTGATTTATTTGATATTGTTCCTCTCCTGCCACATGATGCTGCTACCTTAAAAATTAAAATACAGAAACGTCGATATTCCTGAAAACGATAGCACTGACCATACAACAAATATAACTGTAATGACCGATCTCACTATCGTTGGCTCAAATTTGATCTCCCTGCTGTTACGAACGTTCAGTACAATCATAAACGCCACGAAAATAAACAGCCATAAATGCAATCCCGTAATCCGTGTCGACAAATAACTCAGGAATGGTATCCTGTTTTCAAGAATCGTAAATTCTCTCAGATTAAAACAGTTATATAACTCTTCACGTATACTAAAGTCCAACATCCAAAACAACTGTTTTATAAACTGTACTGCTGCCGAAATATTATCCGCTCGGAATATGACCCAAAGTATATTAACAAGCATAAAAGACAGCGCCCATTGCGTAACTTTCCCCACTTTTTCCACGTGTTTTTAAAAACACGGTTCAGGCAGCTAAACAACCCCTGGAGGCGTCCCCACAGAACAAACGTCCAGTTCGCCCCGTGCCAGATACCGCTGGCAAGATAAACGATCATAATATTCAAATATGTTCGTAATTTCCCTTTGCGGTTTCCGCCAAGCGGTATGTAAATGTACGATTTCAAAAATCTTGTCAGGGACATATGCCATCTGTCCCAAAACTCAGTGATAGACGTCGCTTTATACGGAGAATTATAATTTTGCGGCAATTCTATGTTAAACATAGAACCAATACCGATCGCCATATCGCAATACCCGCTGAAATCAAAATACAATTGAAACGTATAGGATACCGAAACAATAAGCGCTTCTAATGAACCAGGCGTGTCAATCGTTCCAAATCCATACGTAACAGCCGTTCCAAGCGTATCCGCAAGAATAATTTTTTTGAACAAGCCCAAAGCAAAGATATACATCCCTTTTGAAAAATTTTGTGGAATAAACTTTCGTCTTTTTCGGCTTCTGAATTGCGGAATCACCTCACCGTGCAGAACAATCGGTCCTGCAATCAACTGCGGAAAATAAGACACAAACAGCATATATTCATCAAATGCGTAATCTTTTGTTTCTCCTTTGTACGAATCCACAAGATAGGAAACCTGCTGAAAAGTAAAAAAACTAATTCCCAACGGAAGTACAATATTTTTCAGCTCAAACGATCTGTTAAACAATATATTTACATTTTCAAGGAAGAAGTCATAATATTTAAAATAAAAGATGACTGCTATATTCGCGCCCCACACACACATAAAATTAATCGCTTACAGGGGTTTTCCACTCGTTCCATAATTTTCGACAACAGATAATTTCCCACTATACTTCCGCAAATAATAAGCAGATAGGACGGATTAAAATATCCGTAAAACCACAGCGACATCCCGATCAAAAACAAATTGGCAATTCTGTATTTTTGTAAATGGTTGAGCAGATAATATCCTAATAACGCTATTGGTAAAATAAAAATATAAAAACGTAAGAATTAAATAACATAGTAATCCTCTCAGCCTATTTTCTCAAAGAATTGTAATCATAATTAGCATAAAAACTTCCGACCGTTTCTAAATAATCCAGATAATTATCGTCAGTTAAGAGATATTCATCTGTCTGCATCTGCTCTAAGATCCAGGAATTTACCCACTCTCCATAATGCCCCTGATCTTTATAATTATTCAAATCGCATATAAGATCAAAATTAGTGTCGAAAGAATATAATTTTATGTTTGGGTACTTAATCAATTCTTCAATCGCTATCTGCTCCATTGCAAGATGCCAATCAATCCATCCGTCGTTTTTCATTTGATCCCAATAACAAATACTATACGGAGGAAAAAAGAGATAAAAATTCTGTTTCCGGATGCTCCTTTGCAATAGCAGCCACATTCTGTCTGAGATTTTCCAGGATCATCGTATTCTCTTCCTCTGTTAAAACCCGGCTTGTTTCAGCAGGTTCACCTAAGGTATAAGTATTCAACACAAATTCCGCCCCAAATTGAAAATCATCATTCCAGTTAGAATATTCGTCAAAACTGGTTGTTTTATTACCCTCTTTCGTATATTTAAGCACATTCCAGGTATAATCCAAAAATATAGATTTATTCAGTAGATAATTTAAGTCATCAAACAGTCTGTCATTATATAAATAAGTCGGGTATTCCACATCTGTTCTGAACCCGTCTTTATCTTTTACCAGATAAGAATAGTCCACTGACCGAATCACATATTTTAACTTATTCCCTGCCTGATATGCCTGTTCCAGATTGTCCTTTACTTCTTTGTAAAAAGATCCGCTACAGGCAAGCAAACAATACAAATATAACACATAGCTTATACTGTAATAATAATCCAAATACTGTATTTTTTGCTTCCATCTGTTTTCTTTATCAGCATCGGTTCATTTTTCCTTTCTCAATACACAGTATAAAAAAATTAATCACTTTCGGATAACACAGCGCTTTTTTCAAACTTTCTATCGCAACAGAACCCAGTAAAGACGTTCCTGATAAAAGCAATAATACCAGAACCCAATATTTAGGACTATATATAAATTCTGTAAAATAGTACTCGAATATAATCGTATGTATCAGAAACATATTCATAGAATGTTTTCCTATGAATCCCATAATTTTCTCGCTAAACGGAATCAATCCGCTCAGTTCCATGCAAAATATACAAACTGGAATCGGTATGATCGCATCTATCCAATAATTGAATGTAGTAACTTTTATCCTCAAATATACAAAAA
Organism: Eubacterium sp.; assembly: GCA_022796875.1. GTDB lineage: Bacteria > Bacillota > Clostridia > Lachnospirales > Lachnospiraceae > JAAWJJ01. The sequence goes on from JAAWJJ010000005.1 coordinate 63,143, forward strand.
AAGCAAACAAAAATACGCTTATCACTATCTTTATCAAATGATTCATTTGTTTAAATTTACAAAACGAAATGTGATGACATCTTTCGAATATATTTTCTTCTGCACACCAAATTCCTATCACAACGCAAAACAAGTACAATAAAAAAGCTGCTCCTGAAAGATCCCACGGTATTACAAAAGAAGAGAATCCCAAAAATGCCACAAAGACTACTATTGTTCTTCCTATCGCTTTGTATATTTTTATAAAAACCGGAACCAAAAAAACAAACAAAATAGCAACCTGCATATACCACCATGTTTCATTTAAAGACGGCGTCGGAACATAACTGGATAATCCGAGCATATCAATAAAAATATACATTATGCCATATTTCCACCCCTGCGCCGCATATACGCCTGCCAAGCCGCCTGCCCGTAAAAAAGACGTAAAAAATACCAGAATATATACAAATGCAAAATTCAGAGCCAGTTTTATATATCGATGAAAACAAAAAGCTTCCAACTCTCTTTTATTTGGAGTCCTTTCTACCCCCCCCTGTAAAATTGGGCATTGTATGCTCTGGTAATTCCATATGCCGTCATAACTACGAATATCCCAACGCAAATCTTAGCGGCGCCACAAAACAAATAAACAGAATCCCAGGTAATAAATTTTGAATATGTTCCATACTGTTCACAAAATGTTTTTGAACAATAAAACAAATGATGCATAAGCATTAATATAATAGCTATACACTTTACCATATTCGTTTTATTCACATTAAAATTCATAAAAACACCTCTCCGGAATTGCTTAAAATATACTTCTTATTCCATCCTTCCATCGCTGCACACGATTTCATAATAATCCCCATCTGCTTCTAAAACAATACTTATATGATATTTATTTCTGTCAACTACAATCTGAGTATCCATTGTTGAATAAGCTCCATTCATAATATCAGTATTATCTTCATCTTTGCTCATCATGATATCGTAATAGCTTACAGCGCCCTTTTCATCCTCCTCCACTTTCAAATATGCCCGTTGTTTGAAAGAATTACTATCTTTCTTATATACATACCCTGACACCGCCACTGTATTGCCTGTAACAACGATGTCAATATCGTGCGAGATTACCGATAAATCATTACTTAGTCCATCGTCTAACCTTATATCCCCGCTGCGTACACAGGAAACATAAACGTCGTTCTCTCCGCATTTTACATATTTCACACAGTTCAATACAACGTTTTCATAGTTTTCACAAATATAACTTTTTATTTTTCCTACGTCGTTTGCATTTGTAACAAAAAATATATTATTATTATTAATACTGTCTTTATAAATATTGTCTACGCCATATCTTTGCAGCATCTCCTTTTTTACCGGAAGATTAAAATCCCAGCCGCCCATATAATGTAAATTTCCCCATTCTCCAAATGCTGCCGGTTCCCAAAAACCATAAAAATCATTTCCCAGATTTGGTTGCAATGAAGTCGGGAGCAAATACAGATTCTCTTTATCCGACAAAACTACATCAAAAAAATCCCTGACATGGGTCTTATCTTCCAAATTGGTTATGTTCCCACTAAATTCCCGTAAATTCATAATTAATATACCACCAGTCAAAACAATCATTATTTTTTTATTTATATGTAATTTACCCAGTTCTTCCGACATACCGTACAGAATTGAAGCTACAGCTACCATCCACATACCTGTATCAATTCTTGGGTAACCGCATCTTCCAATCACAAAAAAATATAATTCAAATCCCATAATCGCTGCAAATTCAAAGCATGCCAGCATTAAATTCCTGCGATTCAGCGCCACTGCTATCAATGAAACAAAAAGAAAAATTCCAAATAAAGGCATTTCCAAAAAACTTTTTGGATATTCTAAAAAATAATTTTTTATCACTTCTGCATTAAGCGTTGTTTTATCTTTCACAGCAACAAGCTTACGCAGCGTTTCAATCGGTAATTTTTCCTCGTCGAAATTCCATCTTTTATAAAACTCCAGGTCATTTTCACTGATTCCTAAACCCGCATACACTTCCTCATTTTCCGCATAATCCGGAAATCCCAGATCCCATAATTCTCCTCTTAACTTGTTATATTCCAGATAATAGTTCCATTCGTCATTCTGATAATAATAAAAACGATCGGCAAAATATCCGGCACAACAAATCGCTCCGGTAAAACCAAACACAATAAAATAAGTAATAATCTTCTTTTTCCAACATAATTCTCCGGTTTTTAATAAATACACAATTCTATATACGCCAATCCCCCCGGCTAATACTACAGCGACTGCAAAAAACTGAAACCGGATCATACTCCCAAAAACACACAACAGAAACCCAACAGCCAGCGTAATTGCTTTTTCTTTTTTTGTTTTTCCATAATCCATTGCATAAAACAAAATTATCATGCCAGCTGCCGTAGTAATTGCCGCAGTTCTTGTAAACTGAAAAACAATATAAGTATTATAACCTAAAAGCAATAAGCAAAATATACTGCTGACTCCTCCGGTTCTTTTTCCCGCAATTCTTAAAAACACATAACTTACGGATGTAAACGCAAGAAAAAGCATCGCATACTGAAGCACATGGTACCATTTAACCTGCGGGATTAATGCCTGTATTACACAAAGGAACTTTCCCAAAACCATATTTTCATATACAAGATGGCTGCTCCGCCCTCCCCATATGCCTTCTATAGAATTTGATATTCCAAAGTCATCTGTTGTTTCCAGATACGGATGAAAAAAACATATATAAATTATTAAAACAAGTATATTGATCCCTAACGCCAGCAACAGATTATTTTTTGTATTCAATCTCTTATTCATCTTAAGCACCTATATTAAACACCAGGATGCCGCCCAAAATTATCAGTAATCCGGCCATCTTCCGCTTTCCGATTTTTTCATGCAAAAAAATGTAACTCAATACTGCGACAAAAATATATCCCGCCGCCTCTAATATACCGCCCATGGACAACGGTACGTACCGATACGCTACAATCGTAACAAGCGTTGCAACAAAGAACATTCCATATGCCGCAACAACACGTGGATTCAAATATTCCTGCAATCCCTTACGATACTGTCTGTTTGCACTGCTTTTTAATAAAACCTGAGAGATAGAAGAAATAAACACGCTGCACAAAAAAATTAATATATATATCATTCTTTCTCCTCCCCGGTAACAACAAAATAAACGCCGATGATAATAACGGCAATTCCAATCAGCTTGAACACTGTGATATTTTCCCCAAACAAACACACTCCCCATATAAGGCCCCATATAATCGTCACGGATTTATTTGCATACGCCGTCACCAGCTTCATTCTCTTTAAGATTTGCTGCCACATAATTGCATAAAAAAACATAACGCAAAGCAGTATCCCATATAAAACGATAAATCTGGGAGATAAAAATTTTTCTCCTGCCGCAAGTTTTGAACAAATCCCTGCCGCCGAATATATTGCTAATAATACATGCAAAAGAAAAAATGTCTTAATCCTGTCTTTCATCGTTCTCCATCCCTGCCATTTCCCGAATCACATACTGAGGCGCATTATTAATACTGATATAAATACGCCCTATGTACTCCCCGATAATGCCGAGCAATACCATAATCATTCCGCTGAAAAAAACAATGCATACGATCGTTGACGCATATCCGGATACATAATCTACAAAAAACAGCCTTTTAATGATCAGAACTGCTGCACAGATAAATCCGATCACTGCACAGATCATCCCCATAGCGGTAGCTATCCGTAACGGTTTTACAGAAAAAGCAGTAAATCCGTTTACCCATAGCCGCATCATTTTTTTTAAGCTGTAACCGGAACTACCGGCCAGACGTTTTTGCCGTTTTAAAGGTACCGAACCAATATTTTTTGTCGCCCTTAATAACAATCCGCCGACATACGGATACGGCCTCTGATACCGGACAATTTCATCTATTACAAAACGCCGCATCGCATAGTAACTGGAGAAATTTACTCCTTTCGGTTTTCCGATCATTGTAGTAGCCATCAAATTGTTTACCCATGTCCCGACGCTTCTGAATTTTGACTGATTCGTATTATAATCTGCACAGACATAATCGTAGCCTTCCTGAAGCTTGTCAATCAATTGAAACATTTCCTGCGGGTCATGTTCTCCGTCATCATCCAGTCCTAATACGATATCCCCTGTCACATTCCGATACGCCGCCATCAATGCGCTGTGCTGTCCGAAATTCTGCGCAAAGTTAATGGCCATGATATGAGGATTGCTTTCCGCCAGCTTCCGTATGACCGGCCACGTTTGATCCGGAGAACCGTCGTTTACCAAAATGATCTCATAATCAAATTCCTCACGGGTAACAATCGTTTCTAAAATCTGTCCCACTACGGTTTCAATCATTTTTTCTGACTTATAACAAGGAATCACAACTGATATCTTCTGTTTTTTCATTTCCCATCTTCTCCTATTTTAACGCCGCTGTACAGGCAGGAAGCAACTCTCTCCTGAAATCCCGCGCGCTCCATTTCATATGCAATGCGGTCTATATCATACTCTGTACGTTTTAAATCAATTTTCCCGTTGTCATCCATAACAGCATATGCCGCTGTCGGAATATGGTCGCGGGGCTGCCCTACGGATCCCGGATTAAAATAAACTCCGCATGTACCGTCTACTCTTTTTTGTATATGCGTATGTCCAGACACATATATTTTTATCTCCCCGTTTTCTTTATCCAAAAAAGAAAAATCCGTCACATATTCGTCTGTGTAATCATGCCAGCCGCCATGAACATACCACGTTCCGTTTTCCCTGATATTAGAAACTGATTGCCGCAGCCATTCCAGGTTGGTTTCTGTTAAAATCTGCCTCTGATAATCCAGGCATATGTTTACGGTATATGACCGCTCGCATTTTTTATTATACATGATATAATAATCATGATTACCCATGATATTTACGATATTTCTTTCACGTAATTCTGCGATACATTCATTCACCATACAATAATATCCGCTGACGTCGCCCAGCGAAATAATCCTGTCGCATCCGGCAGCATCCAGCTTCTTCAATACCGCCGTTAATGCCGGAAAATTCCCATGTATATCTGAAATTATTCCAATCATTCCAAATTCACATAATCTGCAATATATCTGATTGCAGCTCCTTTTTTTATTACAGCGTCTTCCGGCCGGGTATGTTCTACAAAATATTCCACGCACATTTGAGCTTCATTATAGCCGAAAGCCGTCCGGATTGATGTGGAAGAAGATATTCTTGGATTTGTTTCCAATAACAAATATTTTCCGTTGTCATATCGGAACTGAAAATTGGTCGGCCCTACCGGCTTTAAAAGTTCCGCCATCTGATATACCAGCTGCTCCACTTCTTCGCTCTCCGTAACCCACGCTTTTGCCGTAGCGCCTTCCTGGCTCAGTTTCCTTTTCAACATAATCGGCCTGATACAGGTACCATCACCAAAACCAAAAGTAGCAACCGTATATTCATGCTCCGCATCGCCGACAATCTTCTGCACCATAAACTGATCCCCCGCACGTTTCCTGAAAAAATCAAATTCTTCACGATCGTGTATTTTCTCAATCCCTTTGGATGCATAGGACCTTCTCGGTTTCAGCAAAAACGGCAGACCCAGTGTTTCTGCTAAAGTCTGAAACTCCCCGGTTCTGTAAGTGGGGATTGCCTGAAAACCGTTCTTTACCAGAAATTCATACGTTTTCCACTTATCTTTCGACAGTTCAACAATTTCCCTGCTATTGATCACCAGTTTTTTATACTGTTCCCGCATGATTTCCCGTTCATCCATTAAACGATAGATTTCCTGTTCGGTTCCAAACATAACCAGATCTATCTCTTTTTCTTCCATAAGTTTTTTCAGGAACAACGGATACTCAGGAGCCGCCGCCGGAACAGCCTGAACAAACTCATCGCAGACGTATCTCCCGTATGCGTCGTCATAAATATCCATGCCTGTAATATGCACGTCATATTTTGATGCTTTCAGTGATTGTATCAGTCCATATCCAATAATTGCCCCTACTCCCGATACCAGTACATTATATTTTTTCATATCACACCTCAATTTCAATTAACATCGGATCACCATTCTTTAATGACGGATACTGTTTACTATCGCGCACTTTCCAATAATTCAGTCCAAACGCATCTGCTATTTTTCCAAAGTCGGCTGCCTCATATCCCCATCTGGAACCATACAGACGACCTCCCATCGCAAGTTTCTGATAGTTTTCTATCATTCCAAGACCCTGACTGTTCACTACTATAATCGTAATCGAAAGCTTTTCCCTTTTAATCAGCTGTAGTTCCTGCAGATTCATCATGAATCCCCCGTCGCCGGCAATGGCTACTATCTTTTTATCCGGCGCTGCATAATAAGCACCGACCGCCGCCGGAAGCGCATACCCCATGGAGCCAAGTCCGGCAGAATTCAGATAACGGGAACTTTCACCTATATTTAACACCTGAGCCGCCGCCATCTGATGATTTCCCACATCTACGCATACCACGCTGTCAGAAATAATATCTCCCAAAATATCCGTCAGCTGTTCTTTAAAAGCAGAATCATATATCCAGGCCTCTTCTGCAATCGGTTCTTCCATCCAATCTTTCGTTTTGCGAATCCAATTATGATGCAAATCTCCGGTATTTTCTTTTATCCGCTTAAGAAATACCGTTAAAAACTGCTTTACAGACATATGCAGGCAAATCTCATCCTTTTTCACATGTCTTAATTCATTTTTATCTATATCAACATGAACCACTTCTGCCTCTTTCAAAAAATCATCTATTCCCACAGTTCTTTGGCGCTCGTCCATTCTCGTCCCAAGGGCCAGGACAAAATCCGACTCATTCAAAACACGGTTCGGACATGGAAGTCCATAAGATCCGATCATGCCCCGGTAACAGGAATGGTCATTAGGAATCACATCTTTTCCGCAAAGAGAAACAACCGCAGGCATTGGAAACCGCTCCAGAAAAGTCCGAAGCAATTTCTTTTCCATTTCGCCATGTCCGCCATTGCCAACCAGCAACACCGGCCTTGAGGCTTTCGTTATTTTCGTATATATGCTTTCTAAAGTTTCATCTTCTGTTATCTCCGGTTCCTCTGCCACGTATGTTCCCCGTACCGCTGGTTCCTTTACTTCCGCACGCTGGATATTATGCGGAATATCCAACAATACCGGTCCCGGACGTCCTTCCCTCATAAGGTATAACGCCTGTTCCAGAATCCGTGGTAATTCCTCCGGCCGATGTATCGTTTTAACAAATTTGGTAATTCCTTTTACCATACCTGCAATATCTGCTTCCTGAAATCCATTTTGACGAAACCGGTCAGATTCCCGCATAGTTGCTGTATTAATATTTCCGGTCAGAAACAAACATGGAATCGAATCATAGTAGGCATTGGCAATACCATTTATCAGATTTATAGCTCCCGGCCCGCTGGAAGACAACGCCACTCCAAAATTCTGCGATACCTGAGCATATGCATTTGCCGCAAATGCAGCTCCCTGTTCCTGATAGGACTGCACATATTCTATACTTTCCTCGCGCGAAATAGCGTCAATCAGGTAGGTAACGTTCCCTCCCTGATAACCAAACACAGTATCTATTCCTTCTAATTTTAAAATTTTTACAATATACTCTGCAATATTCATGCAACAAACCTTCCAAAAATAAAATCATATAATCTCTTCCAACAGTTCCAGCTTAATACCTCAATGCTAACCAACGTAAACAAAACGATTCCGGCTATATTTACCGCAGCCCCTGACTGCAGCAACTCCAGTTTGTTATAAAGTAAAATATATAAATACGGCGAAACGAACGAGGAACCAATATAAATGACCATTCCGTTTGCCGACTTATCCGTTACGTGTTTTATTACTTTCCCGGTAACAATCCTTATTATAATAATACACCCTAACAGCGCGGCAGCATAGTATACGAATTTACTTATAATTGCCGTCGTTATCGTAATGTCCATCTGCCAGATATTAACCCGGAACAAAATCGTTTCATAAGGAGCTATGTAACTGATTCCCAGATAAACCAGAAAAAGCAGTCCTGTCAACCACAACGGAATTTTCTTAATCCGCTTTATCAGGCGTTCCCAATCTACAATATAACCGAAATAGTAAAATGGCAATAATGAAAATACTGGCAGCACCATTGTGTTTGCATATGGGTCAACAGACAGCAAAACCGCACAGATCACCAGGACAATCCCGGTTATAATATTCTGACAGTTCTGCCCCACCCCGGTCAATTTGGGCACATTTTTAAATACTTCACACATAAGTCTCCAGATCATCATGCATACCAGAAAATACAACGGACTGGACGGCTCTGCCAAAGAGCGCGCCATAGTATTAGCGCTATAGTCTATAACTCCCATATGAATCATTACAGTACCTAAAAGCACATAACACAATTGAAATACCAAATACGGCAACAGCAGTTTTTTCATGTAATCCCAAACATTTCTTTTCGATTTACGTACCAGATATCCGGTACAGATAGTAAAAAGCAGCATATGGAACAAATAAATAATCTTTATCAACTGTTCTGCAACGATACTGTCCCCTCTGAACGGGATTAAATTATGCGCAAACGCAACTAAAAACAACAATAATATTTTAATATTATCAATGTGGCTGTTCCTAACTCGGATATATTGCATTTATAAACTGCCCCCCCCCTATGAAAACAAGATTACCTGTCATATAAGAGGAGTCTTCAGACATCAAAAATTCAATCGTCTTACTGACTTTTTCCGGAGGAATAACGCCTAACGGCTGATCCTTTTTTGCCTTCTCATCCAAATTCGGACTTTGCTCCCTGAGTTTCTGATACATCTCAGTTTCAACTGCCGCAGGTAAAATTGCGTTTACACGATATTTCCCCATGGCTTCTTTCGCAAAATATTTAACATACGTATTCAATGCAGCTTTACTTGCCGAATAGGCAGATTGCCTGTTTGTCGTCAAAAAACTTGTATTAGAAGAAATCGCTACAACCGACGCCTGTTCTCTCATACAGGATGAAGTCAGTACTCCTTTCGCAATTTCAGCAAAGGCTAACGTATTAATCTTCATAGTATCTATGGTAAGTTTTGTGTCATTTTCTTTCAGCGGATATAAAGGCGCAATCCCTGCTGCATAAATAATTCCGTCCAAATATATTTTTTGCTGTTCACACTCTTTAAAAATTTCATCAATATGTTCCAGATCCAGAAAATCATACGTGATCGCATAATTATTCCCCGGAAGAGCCTGCGCCAGTTGCGTAATAATTTCCGTTCTTCTGGCTACCAACACAACATTTGCCCCCAGATTTTTTGTAAAATGTTCCGCTGCATTTTTACCTATTCCGCTGGAAGCACCTGCTATTAGAAATGTCTTTCCTGAAAAATCATTCATATAAACCTCCTGCATATAAAGACGGCAGGCACCGTTCTATACTATGCGGTACTGCCGCCGTTACAAATATCATAGCGTTTCAGTGCCATGATATCCAATAATTCTGTTATTGGTAACAAATACTATAATTTTCATCCATAGAATCCATCATATCCAGCATCTGATCCATTGAATCAAACTGCAGGAGGGCAGCTCCCAAGCCAAAACTGCCGTTTTCAAATCTATAAATTTGATCTCCCGGTTTCACAAACATATCGGAACGAAGAATATGCCGTTCAAAATCTTCACTATAACTAATACCTGCATAAATTCCATCTTTTTTTGCATGCCAAATATAGGATGCAATATAACGTCCCATCTCCCGATCGCACAAATCGCCGATATCCTCTCCCAAAGCAGCTTTTACCGTATACTCAGCCAGATCTGTCCCGCATGCTTCCTTAATCGCATCCGTAATCAAATTTCCTCCGTTACGAGGCCCCAGCTCAATAATCCATACATCTCCGTTTTCATCAAACATAAAATCCAGGTTTACGGCGCCGTTTTTATATCCCAGTTCATGTAACGCCCTCTGTACCTCCACCCGCGCCTTGTTCCTCATTTCTTCGCTGAGTTTTGCCGGAAAACTTTCTCCTATCGGCACTAAGGGATTACAATTATTGTTAAAATGCTCATTTGCAATTCCCCAGAATACGATCTTTCCGTCTGATACAAACGCATCCCCGGCAATCTGATAGTTTTTTCTTTGAATAAACTGTTCGGCAATCAAACACAATCCCTGAGAATACTTCTTTGCATCCTGAAACGCTTCCGGGATCTGATCTCTGCAACTGATTTTGCTGACCCCTTTGCTTCCGGAAGCATGTACCGGTTTCAGTAAAATTTCCCCCTGAATCTGTTCAAAAAACCGTGTCACGTCTTCTTCCGTTTCCACAATCTGAAATTCCGGGACACGAAATCCTTTCTCTTTTAGAAATGGCCGAAAACGATCTTTGTGGGACATAATATCTACGGTATCCCACGGATTCCCAGGCAGGGACAGCTTTTCAGCCACATAGGCTGCTGTCGAAGCCGATACGTCGGAAGCATAAGAAATAATACCGTCAATCTGTTTTTCTCTGGCCAGATTCAGTACCGCTTCTCGGTCTAATGTACTGATATTGTAGTATTCATCCGCATATTTATGCGCGGGATTATTCTCAAGATAATCTACATCAATAACGTGTACGCCTAACCGTTTCGCAGCTTTAACCACAGTCATCTGAAAATAATTGCCCCCTAAACTCATTAACGTTTTCATAACTACCCTCTCTTTAAAATCTGTTGTTTTTCACTGTACATACATAAACTAAGTATATTCCATTATTGCCGCCTTTTCAACAAATTCTTCCTAATAACAACAAATTTTGAACCAAAACATCAACATAACTACTATTTTTATTTTACCGAAAAATTTCAACTGTAAAAATCCAGTATTTTTTCTATCACAAGATTACACGCTTCTTCCGATAAGTTATAGTACATAGGTAAACGCATTAAACGTTCGCTTTCTTTCGTTGTATATCTGTCCTCTCCATGAAAACGCCCAAACCTCTGTCCTGCAGGTGCGGTATGCAACGGAATATAATGGAACACACAACCGATATCGCTTTCTTTCATGTGGGCAATCAAACGGCTTCTCTCCTCCAGATTTTTTGCCTTAATATAGAACATATGGGCATTATGAACACATTGCTCCGGAATAACCGGAAGTTCAATTTTCCCTTTATCTGCCAACGGCTTTAATGCTTCCCAGTAACAGTTCCATGAAATCAATCTGTTCTTATTTATTCCTTCCGCCATTTCCAGCTGCGCCCATAAATATGCCGCGTTTAATTCACTTGGCAGGTAAGAAGAACCGGCATTTACCCATGTATATTTATCAATCTGCCCCCGGAAAAATTTGCTGCGGTTTGTTCCTTTTTCACGGATAATTTCTGCTTCTTCTATTTTTTCTTCATCCTTAATGAGCAAAGCTCCTCCTTCGCCCATAGAATAATTTTTCGTTTCATGGAAACTGAAACATCCAAAATCCCCGATCGTACCCAGGGCCTGTCCTTTGTATGTACTCATGACACCCTGCGCCGCATCTTCTATCACTAACAAATTATGACGTTTTGCAATATCCATAATCGTATCCATTTCACAGGAAACTCCGGCATAATGTACCGGAACTATTGCTTTTGTTTTTTCTGTAACGGCATCTTCAATCAATGTTTCGTCTATATTCATCGTATCCGGCCTGATATCTACAAATACAGGCGTGGCTCCCCGCAAGACAAACGCGTCTGCTGTCGATACAAAAGTATACGACGGCATAATCACTTCATCGCCCGGCTGAATATTACACAGCAATGCAGCCATTTCCGTTGCATGGGTGCAGGAAGTTGTAAGAAGCGCTTTTGCAGTACCCGTCGTTTTTTCCAGCCATTCAGAACATTTTTTTGTAAACTCCCCGTCGCCGCAAATTTTGTGCGCTGCAATTGCTTTGTTCATATAATTCATTTCATTTCCTGTATAGGGCGGTATATTAAAATTTATCATCATGTTATTTCTCTCCATTTAAAAATAATTACATTTTCAGGGTTTATTCTTTTAATGGCTAATTTTTATTTTCCTGCCCTTTTCCTGAAATATCCCGTATTTTTCTGGGTATATATGTCATTACCCTGCCACACCGGAAGCTTTTTGAATTTTTCATATCCGTATACTTTTTTTCCACATTCTTCACTTTTCTATTTAATCCCTTTATTTTTGTATTCAGCTCTTTTATTTCTGCCTTTTGCTTCTTTATTTCAGATTCACTTTTTTGCGATTCAAGAACTATTGCCCGCTTCATAATATCGCATGAAGCATCCGCATATTTTATTGCTACCGGATCATCTGCAATCAAATCTCTGTTGATACAACGATCTATTTCAAATAAAAGGCGAAATAATTCCGGCGATGCTTCTTTTAACGTTCTTGCATACATATTAATATAACTTTTCCCCAGTCGTTCGATCGTTAATCCATGCAATTCCTCCAGTCCCGCTTCTCCGGACATTTTTAAATTGTCCCTCAGTCCCTGGAGCAAATCAATCAGCCTTTTCTCTGTCCAATTAATATTCTGATGCCCAACACGATAACGATATGTGATTTTTTTCATTGCATAAAACTTTCCGGCACATATCATAGCCTTTACAAAAAAAGGCGGATCCTGATACCTGATATACGGTGGAAAATATATATCATTACTTTTCAAAAAATCCAGTTGATAGATAAAACGGTGATAACCATAATCAAACTGATATTCTTTAAAATCTAATATCCCATCCTTTTCAAAGGCATATTTTTTCTTATTCCCGGTAAATTCAGTTACCAACCCGCCTGGCTGCACTTCACTGAACGAACCACCGCAAATAAGTACATTTTCTTCTTTTGCTTTCCGGTACAGACACTCTAAAACATCATTATCCGGATACCAGTCATCCGGATCTATAAAAATCACAAATTCACCTGACGCACTCCTGATTCCTGCATTTCTCGCATAAGCAACTCCGCGATTTTCCTGTGAAATCAACTTTATACGCGGATCTTTCTCTATATTTTTTCTTATAATCTCTTCGGAAGAATCCTGGGAACCATCATTAATACAAATAACTTCTATCTCCTGTAACGTCTGGGAGAGCACAGTATCCAGACATTCCTGTAAATACATTTCCATATTATAAATTGGTATGATTACACTGATTTTTATCTCCATATTTTCTCCTCCTGCCGTAACTTCAGTTCCGGTTTATGCTATGTGTAAAAGTTTTTTCAGCTTTCCTTTTATTTTACCGAAAAACTGACCTATTTTATACGACCTGGCTTTCTTTATTTTGTTAAGTTCCCGTTTTAATCTTGAAATCTGTCTGTTGTAACTTTGTTTTTCTTTTTGCAAAGAACGTACTTGTCTCAACTGCTTTTCTGCATTTACAACAAACCCAATATATAACTGGCGCTCCAAAGGATCCAGACATTCAAACACATATTTTTCATCATCTTCTGTGGCGCGGAAATTACCTCTTGCAACCTCAATCATCTGCAACAACATATGTCCTATTACATCTTTCTGCTCTTCCGACAAATCTGTTTTCTGAGCGAGTTCCCACATATCCAGAAAAGAGGCAAAATAGCCGTAAGAATGTGAAAATGTTTTTTTACTCGTCATAATAGAGTTTTCTTTTACTCTTCGTAAATAATAGGTCTTATTTACATGTCCGACATGTTCGGAATACAATAATCCTTTGAATGTAAAAGGGTTATCTTCATGCAAAATACCCGGATGGAACCAGAGTTTCTTTTCCAGAAAATACTCCCGCCTGATCATTTGCATGCACGCAGATTGACGATACTCAGAGTTTTCAAGCATTGCACATAAAAACTCTTTCCCGTTTCGATATCCGCTGTAATCAGCCTTTCTGATATAGTAATCAATATAACCTGATTTTTTTTCCTTTATGTCATCTGTTTCAAAAAAGGATTCTCCGTCGTAAAACAAAATGTCCAGATCTTTTTCTTTTACCTGTTGATACAACTCTTTCAAAGCAGAAAGTTCCAGCATATCATCGCTATCTACAAAACAAATATACTCTCCGACGGCATTTTTCACACCAACATTCCGTCCGATCGACAAGCCGGAATTTTCCTGTTCCACTACAATAATTCTTGCGTCCTGTTTCGCATACTCTAATAAAATATCTATTGTTCGATCTGTTGAGCCATCATTAATACAAATAATTTCTATATCTTCCATAGTTTGATGAATCAGGCTGTCCAGACATTCTCCAACATATTGTTCGATATTATAACATGGGACAATGACAGATACTTTAGGGTGCAGTCCTCCTGTATTATTAATAATAACTTCAAATTCTTTCCGCCGCTGAAGCATGTCCATTCGCAGCTTCCATAAATATCCTTTTTTCAATCCCCTAAGACAATCATATGCTCTGGATATTTCTTTTGGCACCACCTCCTCTTTTGGTGTCGTTTCTTCTTTTATAACAGCCGCTTCATTAGATTCTTCTATTGGTTCAAACGAAACAATTTTTTCAAATCTTTCACTGAATAATTCCTTTAAAAATATCTCTTTCAGATGATAATTCGTAATCTGCCGAAATACCGCTGCAGTCTCAAGTACTGTATAATTCCGAAATCCTTCCTCTACCAATGGATAAACGTTACGTTTATTTAATTCATCGTAAACATCATACAAAAACAGAAATTCATTATGCAAATCCTTTTCTGTAAAAGAACGGCTATTTTTACTTTTTTTCAAATAAATAATCGCCTGACCCGCAACAAACAATTTTTTTGCTATACTTAATGCCGTTATACTTAAATATTTTTCTTCATCCAGATATTGTAACTCTGTAATCCCCTCACGCTCCAGAAATCCCTTCCGGAACATCTTTGTCCAGAGTTCCATTGAAAATCTGGATAATAAAAGTTTGTCCTTCTTTGCACTAAAGAATTCTTTTTGTATGAAACCTTTCTTTTGCACACACTTCGGAAGCTGCTTTGCTTTCGTTATTTCTTCGTCAAACGTTTTGCCTGCCAGAAAAACTACTTCCGCCCCATTCTTCTCTGCTTCCGCGTACGCAATTTCTAATGTATCTTTCGCCAGAACATTTTGCGGCTCTAAAAACAGGATATATTCTCCCTTTGCCTGACGGATTCCATAACTGCGTGCCTCTCCGATACTTTGTACTTCCTGCCTGACTACTCTGATCCTCTGATCCTCTGAAGCAAATTGGTATAATAACTCTGTTGCTTCATCTGTAGTTTCATCTTTTATACAAATGATTTCTATTTCTTTTAGCGTCTGAGCAATCAGACTGCTAAAGCATTCCCCAATATTATCTTCAGCACTACAAACAGGTATGATGACTGATATTTTCGTTTCCATTTATAACTCCCCTTTTATCCCCTTTATATTCTTTAACGTTTCATAAAAACAAACGCAAAAATATCCTTATCTGGATAACAAATCTTTTCACATTTTTATCACGCTCCATGATATTGTTATGCGCAAATAAAGATATTTTAATAAAACATTCCATCGTTAGAAATATTTTTTGCATATATATTAAAAAAATCCACTGTCTTCATATTATTCTGCTTTCTGCCTGTTCAATTGATATAATAACAAAATCACACTATCATATTACAACAAAAAGCCTGTAAAATCAATGTTTTTATCTCTGGAAAGGTAATATTATCATATATTACATTTGCTTTCAGTATATGTTCAAATTTTTGAGCGTTTAATAAAACATACTGTTATTGCGATACAGACCAAACCTATCACAAAACAAATAATGCTATAAGACTTTATCCCCCAGATAGGCTCTCGGTACATCCGACTTACAAGATACGTTAAATCGCCGTTCATTTCCTCCTTGTCATTAATCCACAGTTTACCGGCCGGATCATAGTCCAAATGCTTGTTTTCCATTTTAAACATTAAACTATCTCCACGGCTTTCGTTTTGTTCAGATGATTTTAGAATTATTTCATACGTTTTTTTCTTTTCAGGAACGATATCCGGAAAACTAAACGTCACATAATTCCCTGACGCATCCATTGCCTCTGCGCCAAACCTTTCATGCCATAAAACATTTCCATTTTCCTCATACAGGGAAACTTCATATAATTTATCTTTTATTTCATAATCATTTATCACAGCTCTTAATTGAAGCGTATTAAATCTTTTATCGGCTGCAAAACTTTGTTTTACTGTCAAATCACTAGCTGCAACATCAGAAATTGTCGAAGTCCCGTAGCCCTGCCCTGATACAATATCTGTTCTGTCCCTGTCATATTTAACAAATACCGGATACTGCTCAACCATTGCAATAACAATAACCGCTGTTGATATAATCGTCAATAATGACATCAAACGTCTTCCTTTTCCCTGTTCAAAACAGGCTGTCCCATCACTGATATATTTCCCTAAACCTACTATTCCTTCCACGGCCGTAAGCGACATTATAAGCAGAAACGGAACGCTATACTGCGGATTCGTTTCGATAAAAGCATGAAGTACAAATGCTCCAAACATTGTAATCAAACCTAAAAAACCGAATCCTTTTGTTTTTCTCTTTAAGCAAATACATATATTTATCCCCATAAAAAGCCAGACAACAACACGGAGCACCTGACTATACATCATTAAAAAATCTCTTCGTTCCCCTGAAATATAACGAAATGTCAAAGGATACCAATTCGTATACCGCTCGTTTCCCTCTGCCCAGTTATGCTTTACCTTTTCGCCTGTCAGGTTTAAATATCCGGCCACTCCCATTTCCGATAATCTTTTTTTAATTACTCTTAAATTTGCCGCTTCCCGTTCTTCTTTTTTTTCAAAACTAAGGGAATAATCTACGTCAGACTGCACATATCCGCCATCTCCCTGTAAACTCATCATGAGAGTATGCATAATCGTAAGTCTTGATTCCGATCTGTCATAGAGATCATAATGTTTCGTAATTCCTTTCCATAAAACAAATACCAAACAAAAAAATACGAATATTACTCCTAATCTAAGCAATACCCTTTTTATATCCGTTCCTTTCCTTATTACACAAATACCATATACCACTAAAGCAATCAAAGGAAACAATGCCGTTCCCCTGATCAGATAACCAAATGCTGACAGTGCACCAACTAAAATTCCATATAGGATTCCTTTACGGCAATTTTCTTCTTTTATCAATTTTATAATAAAATATGCGGATGCCATCATAAAAGGCAAACTGGTAACACTTGTATAATAATATGGCAGACATAGATATACAACCGGATTTAAAAAACAAAACAACGCAAATATGCACTCTCCACGTATGCCTGTAATAATTCTGGCAATTTTACAGGAAAACAGCACTGAAATATCCATACAAATCAGCGCAAGCACAAGACTCGCTTCCCAAAAACACTCTAATCCTATACCAGATAAGACTTTATAATATGCAAACAAAATAATAGTATGCGTTCTATTAAAGGGATAAATAGCAGCGCTGCTGTTCTCATCATAGCTTCCTCTTTCCAGTAAGCCAAATGCCTCTTCAGTATTTGTAGCCAAATCTGTCGCCGGAAACACGTGATTTTTCATCACCACAAAAAGCCAGACTATTTGTAAAACAAGTATCACTGCCAATATAATAAACTTTAAACATTTTACCTGTTTCTCATTTAGCCTTAAAATAAAACGATAAAACATCCATATAAATGCGATCAAAATTATAGATCCAGCTATACACATAGCAGTAAAATCTGCATTATTTCCTTGCAACAGTTTCCCATATGGTAAAATAAATAACGCATGATACATACTGTAAAATACGAAAATGGCCAATAATACTAAAATTCCATTCGAAAATATATTTTGTATTTTTTTCATGTTTACGTTCTTTCCTTTCGCTTCACTCAGGTATAAAAAATTCCGCTTTGTACTCATAATTTTATTTCAGGACATTCTGGAAATTATCTCACTTCAGCAATCAGTAACACTTCTCGTGAAATACTGAAATCAGTCGGTTTGTGTATTTTAAATTTGTAACCGAGATTCCAGCTTTCAATAACAGGTTTTATATGAAAGAAGTCATCTGCATTATGATATATACTCATTAATAAGATCGGTTTAAATTCTTCTATCGTCTTCCTTGCGCCTTTCATAAAATCCTGCTCTGCGCCTTCAATATCTACCTTAATCAACCCTACGTCTATGTCGCTGGATTCTATATAGGAATCCAATGTGGTCATTTGAACACTTTCTGTTTTTTCCACTGTTACCAGATCATTCGGAGATAACGAACTGCAAGAACCGGCTACTTTCATATTAACCACACACTCTTTACTTCCTAAGGCCATATGCTCTGCAATAACATTTTCAAGACGGTTTAATTCCACTGTCTGTTTGAGTATTTCATAATTTTCTTTCACTGCCTCAAAACTGATCACACGCTTATCTGTCAGCGGTTTGAAAATCAATATGGAATCTCCTATAAATCCCCCCACATCCAGTATATCCTTATTTTTCAATACATCCAGATTTTCAATGCAATCAATGCCGTGCTTATAACAAAATACACTGGCTTCAAAATGTTTAACCGGTAAAAAATAGTGTTTGTAACAGTACATATCGTCTGATACACGAAAAATCTGGCTATGCAATTCTTTTTGTATTTTTAAAAGCTTCTCCTGTTCCTCCTGACTGAAAATATCCAGTTTTTGATTGATGGTATCTTTTATCATTTGCTGCCTTTGCAAAATGAGTACAATTTGTTCTATATCTTCATTGCTTAACCCCTGAATCAGTTTTAAAAATTTGTCCTTAAAATCTGATCGTTCATACATTTCATAAAAGGAAGAAATCACTTGCCGCTCATAATTATTATTATAGAATATTTTCTTGTTAACAGCATCTAAAGAAATTTGCATTTTATCTATTTTTCTATTAATTAATGACGTATTCTTTTCTAATTCCTCATGATTTTCTTTACGCAATAGTTTAATTAAAGCATACAAATCATGAAATTTCCTCTGTACATCAAATAAATTTTTTCTGGCTATGCTTTCCATTTTAGCTGCCGGAATGGACTTCTTTGATATCATGACTACTTTTCTTGGCATAACACAGCTATTCCCTTTCTCATATTCCATTTGTAACTAATTTTTCAAAAGTTTAATAATAGCATTTCTAAAGCGTCTTCATAAGAGTATATCACATTCTTACAAAATATACAAACATTCCAATACTGGTCTGCGGTGAAAAATAAAACTTGCATTTTCCATAAAAATCGCCTATACTATAATCACTTAACGAGAGAGGGAGAAAGCTTATACAATCATCCACACAAAGGAGCACAATTCATGACGTTATCAACGGAAGATTTAAAAGCTATCAAAGAACTATTAAACCCTATTCATGACCGGTTGGATAAAATAGAAGATCGCCTAGATAAAATGGACGCCCGTATAGACAAAATAGAAGATCATCTGGATATGATGGACGCCCATATAGACAAAATAGAAGACCGTCTGGATATGATGGATGCCCGTATAGACAAAATAGAAGACCGTCTGGATATGATGGATGCCCATATAGACAAAATAGAAGACTGTCTGGATATGATGGATGCCCATATAGACAAAATAGAAGACCGATTGGATATGATGGATGCCCATATAGACAAAATAGAAGACCGATTGGATATGATGGACACCCGCATGGACAAGATGGAAGACCACATGAACAAAATGGACACTCGCATGGACGCAATTCAAATGAGGCAGAACCTTACCTCAAACAAGCTGGATGACATAGAACTGAATATTAAAGTATCTGAACGAAATATCCGGAAAGACATTCACAAACTTGATGATGAAACGGAAACAGTCATTGAGATCTTAAAAATACGCGAATTATTACCAAACTAAAAACTTCTGACATCACTGACCTGGTATTCCGGGTGTGATATTACAAATCCAGCTCCCGGAAGTCGAGGCTGTAAAAAATTCTGTGTCTATGGGATGTGATCTTTTTGGATAAGAATTCGATATGTA